>JAFQDN010000019.1 GCA_017415995.1 Akkermansia sp.
CGAGCCATGGGAAAAGAGTGGTTCAGGAAAATGGGATTAGTCTCATTGCAGAGCGTAATCTGTAAAGGTTAGGAAACCGCCGTATGCCATAAAAGGCACGTACGGTGGTGTGTGAGGGGGCGAAAGCCCCCTACACGATTTTTGTCTGATGCTCGGGCGAAAAGTCGGGGCATAAAAAAAGTACGGCCATGTTGTAGCCGTACTCTTTTTGTATTGAGAAAAGCTGTCGGCGCGGGTAAGCCCGCGGGCGCGCATTAGAAGAGGTCGTCGAGATCGTCGGAGCTGTCCTCGGAGTCGCTATCCTCCGTTGAGGTGTCGGTATCCTCGGTGTCATCCTCGTCATTAGCAGGGGCAGCGGTTTCCTTCTCCAGCTTCTGGCGTTTGGCAAGTTCGCGGAGGCGATTCTCGTATTCGCGCTGAGCCTCGGCGGAGCGGGGTTTGGAGAGGAGGTAGTCCTCGTCCACCAAGCCGTAACTTCTGCGTGCTGCAATACGGGTGGAATCGTAGCCGGCATCAGCCAATGCCTCCATGACGGCACCACCGAGGGCTGCACGGTCATCTCCGTCGTACACGTACATGGTAAGAGCGCTGGTATGCGGAGCCATCCAAGCCGGACGCCCGTCGCGGGGAATGAGCACACCGGTCATGTTACCCTCACCATCGGAGCAGATACCCCAAACGGACTGCTTGCCGTTCTTGCCGGTAACGGCAATGTAATACTGCGGGTATGCGTAGGAGAACTCCTTAACTGTGGAGCGGCGCAACCAGTTGTCCAGCGCGCGGGCGGCGCGGTCGGGCAGGGGGCCGGCTTCCACCACATCGCGGTTGCGGGGGGAGGACGCATCATTGTGGCTGAATACGGCAACGGAGGCGCTGCTGCGCAGTTGCTTGGCTGCCGTGGAAGGGGACATGGGGCCGGAGCAGGAGCTCATGGTGAATGAAAGCGCTACTGCACAGCAACCCAACGCGATGTTCTGGAGAAGGGAAAAGTGTTTCATGTCGTTTCGGTGTCCCTTATTCTATCCAATGATAGAGGGTCATGACAAGCAAAAACTTACAAAAAGTGATTTTTTTTCTGTTTTTAGGGACTCCGATGAGGTGATGAGGCCGTGAAAGTGCGGATTTTGACTGCTAACTCAGAAAAAACTTGACGAAAAGGAACTTGTCGTACAGAATACACAGCGTTATGAAGATTTATGATTTAAGAAGGCTTGCCTGTCGCATGGGGGTAGCCATGTTAGGCGCAACGGCTGTAACAATGTTGGTCTCGTGCGGAGAGGATGCGGAACCGGTAGCTGCAGAACCGGTGAAAGCTCCTGAGAAGCAGGCCACGGAAAGCACACCTGCCGCGGTAAGCGAAGCTCCGCAGAAGGCTGAGCAGATGTTGGATATCCTGCTCTATCGTGTTGTGAACCGTCTTTCATCGCAAGGGCTCAAGTCTCCGTTCAGTGCTGAGCTGCGTGAGGTGCTCAGCTTGCTCAATGAGTACTATGCCGAGGTTGGTGAGGAGCTTACCGGTAAGCCCAAGAAAGTGGAGTTAGCCTTGCTGATAGCTGATATGCGCCTGAACTTCCGTGGCTATGCGGAGGCCGTAAAGGAGTATGACCGCGCACTGGCGGATTACAACGCTTTGCCGGAAGCGGACCGCAAGAATCCGCAGTACACTCAGTGGTTGAGCACCATATACTACGGCAAGTCCTCGGCACAGTTGCGTTGTGGTGACCGCGACGGCGCCTTGGCAACTGCTCGCCAGCGTTTGGCGACGGATACGGCACGCTACGAGACGGCAAGTGCCGATGCCCCCAACACGGCTCAGGAGATTGTGGCTGCGCGTGATGTGCTCTCCTCCTACCGCGTTTTGGCCGAGCTGCAGATGAACTCCGACCCCGAGGAAGCGCGTGATGTATTCGCTAAAGCTGTAAAAGAGGCCGAGAAGATCGGACGTGTGCCCCATGTGGAGGTGCAGACGCAGTATGTACGCTTGCTGAATGCAGCTGCCGGGCATGAGAATGCCTGCGGTGATAAGCAAAAAGCCTTGGCATACTATACGGAGGCCATGAAACGTTGCTTGGTCATTTACAACGGTAATCAAAACCGTGATGTCCGCAACACTTTCGGTACCATTTACAACAACATGTTGCCGTTGGCCAACGCATTGAAGAAGGAGTTGAACCCTGAGACTCCTGAGGCACCGGCGGAGGAAGCTCTGCCTACGGAGGCTCCTGCTGAGGATGCAGTGCCTGAGGTAGAGGCTGAGCCTGCCGCCTGATGCTGCTTGTTAACTCTCTGTAAGCAAGGTGGCCTCATTTATCATATCTCAGTGTGCACTGCGGCGTAATGCGCAGCTTCTGGATGAAGTTGCGCAGGCGTCCGGTGCGCGCATGCTGCTGGCGCTCAAGGCTTTTTCTACAACAGGTTGTTTCAGCGTTATTCGTCCGTATGCATATGGGTGTTGCGCATCAGGCTTGTATGAGGCACGCTTGGCGGCGGCTCATATGGGTGGCCATGTGGCGGTGTATTCCCCGGCATACCGGGAGGCAGAGTTGGCAGAGCTGTTAGAGTTTGCCCACCATATTGACTTTAACAGCATGCCTCAGTGGCTGCGCTTCCGGGAGTTTTGCCTAAGCCACCCGCGCGTGCAGAGCGGGGAGTTACTGCTTGGCCTGCGGGTGAATCCGTGCTACTCCACAGGCCATACCCCCTTGTATGACCCCTGCGTGCCCGGTTCACGCCTGGGAATCCCGCTTGCCGAACTGGAGGGGGTGGACCTCACCGGGATTTCCGGCTTGCATTTCCACACTCTGTGTGAGCAGGGGGCTCAGGAGCTCATTGATACATTCCGCGCGTTCGAGAAAAGCTTTGGCGCTTTACTGGCTTCCCCTCGCATCAAATATCTGAATATGGGTGGTGGACACTGGATTACCAAACCGGATTACGACCGCGCCGCTCTTATTTCCTTGCTCAGGGAGGTGCGTGAGTGTTACGGGGTGGAGGTGTTTTTGGAGCCGGGGGAAGCGTGGTGTGTGCACACGGGGGTATTGCGCGCGCGCGTGCTGGATGTGTTTGACTCCTTGGGCTACCGCCATGCCATTTTGGATGTGAGTGCCAGTGCTCACATGCCTGACGTGTTGGAAATGCCCTACCGCCCGGATGTGTTTGCCGTGCGCCCGCTCGGGGAGGCTCCGGGTACTCCCGCTGTCATGTTGCCCACGGAATCCTACGCACAAGCGCAAACTGCCGGGGATTTGCCCTTCACTTACCGTTTGGGGGCTCCCACCTGCTTGGCCGGTGATGTTATCGGCGATTTTTCCTTCGCCGCTCCTTTGCAGGTGGATGATGAGGTTGTTTTTGATGACATGACCCACTACACCATCGTCAAAACCACTCATTTTAACGGTGTACCCCACCCTTCGGTTCAGTTATTGCAGGATAACGGCTCCCTCCGCCGCCTCTGTGCGCTCGATTATGCCGATTTTGAACACCGCTTGGGCTGATTTTTTGCTTTTTTAGCTCAAAAAATTAAAAAAAATGCAAATTTTGCAAAATTGTTGTTGACAATCGTGTAAAACTTGCTATACTATGCGCACCGCAACAGCGGTAACAAACAAGGCAATGCGCCCGTAGCTCAATTGGATAGAGCATCTGACTACGGATCAGAAGGTTTGGGGTTCGAATCCCTGCGGGCGTGCTTCCTGATTCAGAATTGACAAAAAAATGCCGGTCGTTTGAACGAATCCGGCTTTTTTTGACTCTAAGTTCTGTGAGGAATCTCAACATGGGGGCGTCCCGGTTTCGACTGAACATTCGAGGCGCCGGCTGCATGTGGGGGTTGAACGGCTGGCCCCCTTATCAAGCCGCTCAAAACATTAAATGCCTATTCCAAGAACGAATACGCAATGGCTGCTTAATTAGCGCCTAGACCTGAATCCGGACGCCTACTACGGAGGATGGTCCAGCTTTAGTAGGCAGGTGCTCTGCGGGGGAACCGCGCAGGGTATGACATCCACAGGTTCCTGGCTTTGGTGGAAGGCTGACGCAGAGCGGACCACCGGCGAGAGCAGCTAATCTGCGTCTGAACATGGAGATGCTTGCGTCAACAGTGTCCAGGACAGGGGTTCGACTCCCCTCGCCTCCATCCCTAAACTGCGTATCAGCCAATGCCTGATGCGCTTTTTTGTGTGAAAAAATCAAAGCCTCTTCAATCGTGCCCCGTGGCTTGTCAATTCAGCAAATGCAGGACTCGGCGGGTGGCAGCTGTGATGTCGGGTTGTTGCAGCAGCCATGATACAATGACCACGCGCCGGGCTCCTGCTGCGAGTACCTGCGGTAGGGTGGTGGCATTGATGCCACCGATGCAGAATACGGGCATGGCGCCCGCGGCTGCTTGTACGGCCGCTATGTCCTGTAGGCCGATAGAGGCGCGCCCGGGCTTGGTGCCGGTGGGGAAGAGGGGGCCAAACCCGATGTAGTCCGCTCCTTCTTGCAGGGCTTCCATTGCCTGCTGTGGGCTGTGGGTGGAACGCCCCACCAGCATATCCGGCCCTACTATCTGGCGTATGCTTGTCATGGTGCCGCCGTCTTGCCCCACGTGCACGGCGTCCGTCCCTAGTTCTGCTGCCATTTCCGGATAATCATTCAAAACGAAAATTGCCCCTTCCGCGCGGCATATCGTCTGCATTTGCCGTGCCAAAGTCTTTACTGTGGATTGCTCCACCCCTTTGGCGCGCAGTTGCAGAATGCGTATTCCTCCTGCTATGAGTGCCCGCGTGCGTGCCTCCACCTCATCCTCGCGGGTGTAACCCATATCTACGATGCCATATAGCTTGCTTGCTGCCAAAAGTGCTTTCATGCCCCATAATCTGCCACATTTTCTTCCGCTGTACAAGTGAAAGTAAGAAAAAATTGCATTATTTTAGAATAATTCTAAAATAATGCTTGACTTGTTTCAAAAATTTGCTAAAGTAGCGGTGTCGGGCGGCCTAACGGGTATCCGCCGGATAAAGACACAATTCTACACACACAACCTACATACACACAAAAATGAAAAAGTACCGTTGCACCGTCTGTGGCGAAGTCATTGAGAGTGACACCATGCCGGAAGTATGCCCCGTCTGCGGGGTGGACACCTTCGAGGAAATCGAAGAGGGAGTAGAGAAAATCTACGCGGATGAGCACCGCGTAGGCGTGGCTAAAGGCCTGGATGAGGAGGTCGTGAAAGGACTGCGCGATCACTTTACGGGCGAGTGCTGCGAGGTGGGCATGTACCTTGCGATGAGCCGCCAAGCCGAGCGTGAGGGGTACCCCGAGGTAGCAGAAGCCTTCCGCCGCTACGCATTCGAGGAGGCAGAGCATGCAGCCAAGTTTGCCGAGCTGCTGGGTGAGGTGCTGACGGATAGCACGGAGAAAAACGTAGCCATGCGCGCAGAGGCTGAGTTCGGTGCTTGCAACAGCAAGCTTGCTATTGCCAAGCGCGCTAAGCAGTTGGGCTACGATGCCGTGCACGATACCGTACACGAGATGTGCAAGGACGAGGCACGCCACGGTAAGGGCTTTGATGGCTTGCTCAAGCGCTACTTCGGCAAATAAATGCTGATTTTTTCTATTGTTTCATCATATTTGAGCTCACCGGCATCCGCACGCCGGTGAGCTTTTAATTTGATAAATCTCGGAGGGTAGACTTATCGGAAGTTCCCGAGAGCAAAACAGGCGTGGCATTGACACTGAAAAAGATTCATGGTATAAGTGATGTGTTCCACCAAACAAAAGACAGCGCAACTATGGGTACCGATACAACAAAAACGTTTCTGACACACATGAATGGCATACGGGCATTGGCCATAGTGCTGGTTGTGCTTTACCATTTGGATAGCCGGCTGTGCCCATGCGGCTACTTTGGGGTGGATGTATTCTTGATTATCTCCGGGTATTTTCTGTTCAGCAAGGAATTGCAAGCGGATAGGTTGGAAAAGCAGGAGTACGGCAAGTACTTGCTGCGGAAGGTGTGGCGTTTGGGACCGCCGACGCTGTGTGTGGGAATACTCGTCTGCGTACTCGGGGCGTTTGTTTTGCTCCAGGATTTGTATTGGATGGCACTGCAAACCCTGACATATTGCTGCGTAGGTGGCAGTAATGAATATGTGGCACACAGTGGCAATTACTTCAGTCCGAATACACAGAGCAACCCGCTGATGCACCTGTGGTACATTGGCCTCATCATCCAGACGTACATACTGCTACCCCTGATGGCAGGTGCCATGCGCCGGTGGAAGCGCGCCGTACGCAGCGTGATATGGTGGGCTGTAGGACTTGGCTCACTGGGCTTGTATCTGTTTTTGCAATACGGTGAGCGGTGGGAATCCTGTGTAGTGTGCGTGCGTGAAATGAGCGTGTGGTTCTCACCGTACTACAGCATAGCTACGCGTCTGTGGGAGCCCATGGTGGCGCTGCTGCTGCTACAGTTGCCGCGCATCCCGGATAAAAATCGCCTGCTGCAAGGAGCCGCGGCATTGCTCGGGCTGCTTGTGGTGGTGGGCAGTTGTTATTATTACGAGACGGGCTCCGCCGCAGTATTTGCTGCCATCATCGGGGCAATCCTGATGGTGCAATACGGGGCAAGCGGTGTAGTGGGATGGGTGCTGAACCTGCGTTCCGTGCAATGGCTCGGCAGTATTTCATTCTCACTGTACTTGGTGCATTGGCCTGTTTTTGCAATATGGCGCTATATAAAGTTTGATGAGGTGGGCGCTGTAGAGATGGTGGCGGCAGCTCTGCTTACGCTGCCCTTGGCATACATGCTGTACCGGTGGGTAGAAAGCCGCTGCGGCGGGTGGATGAAAGGACTGAGCGGGCGTGCCGTAACTTGGCTCAGTGCCGGAGTGCCGGCGGTGGTTATAGGCATTACCTCACTGCTGACGTGGAACCTGCCGATTGCCAATCTGCTGCCTAATGGACCGAGTGAGGTGCAAAAATCATTTGAATTGCCCATACTTACCGGTTACGCCACGCCGGAGCACTTGCACGGGTTTCCGTATGATAACTTTACGGATACGCCGATTCTGTTAGGCAATGATGAGAGCGTGCCTCTCAGTTTCCTGTTGATGGGTGACAGCCACTCATGGCACCTGCAACACGGCATGGACAAGCTTTTGCAAGAGCGTGGCGGGTTGCGAGGACTTTACCTGAACAACTCCTGCATTCCGGCTTGGGATACCTTCATCCTGCTCTCGGCCGGGGATTCCAAATGGGACCGCGCCCGTGGCGAAAAGCTCTTGGCTTGGCTGGAGGAACGCAAGGATATCGAATGTGTGATTATTTCCGCGTACTGGCACCTGCGTTTCAGTGATAGGCAACTGCGTGACTGGAATCTGCGTCCCATCCCGCCGGAACTCGCTCGCGCTCACCAAGAGGAAGGCTTGCGAGAAACCTGCCGCCGCCTCAAACAAGCCGGCAAGCGGGTCATTGTCGTTAAAGATACTCCCTTCTTTCCGCGCCGGGAAAACCATGTGGAAAAATTCGTGCGCCTTAGTCTGTTGGGGGTAGATTACCCCTTACCCGCTCAAACTCCGGAGCAAATGGCTGCGCGCACTGCCCCCGAGGAGCCCTTTATGCGCAGCCTTCAGGAACAGAATTTGGCGGAGGTGATAGATGCTTGCCCGGTGTTGTCCGAGGATGGTATGTACCCCATCCGCCTCAAGGACGGCTCCTTCCTGTACCGTGATACAAATCACTTGTCTGCAAGGGGTTCTATCCTCGTTTCCGGCTTCATCATCAACCATCTGCTCAATGGAGGAAGCTGAAAGCCGGAAACGGGCTTGCCACCTATGTGCGGGGCACTATGGCGTGAAAATCATCGTGCGTTGACTTTCTTTTGGCTTGCTCCGCGGGGGCTGTTGGGGTATGATAAAGGGCATGAGCAATAAAGTGACGGATGAGCAGTTGGATATGGTGCGCAGCTGGGCTGCCGGTGGTGTGGATTTGAACGGTATTCAGAAAAAACTGGTGGCAGAATGTGGTGTACACCTCACCTACATGGAGGTTCGCTTCCTGCTGTTGGACCACGGCATTGAAATCCGCCGCCCGGAACCGGAGGTTCGCCCCGCGCCCGCTCCCTCGCCGGAGCCGGAGGCCGCTGCCGCTACCCCTGCGCCGCAAGCGTCAGCCCCCGCTGCACCGGGGCAAGCCCCCGTTGTGCCGACCATGACCTTGGATGACCTGCAAATACCCGGCACTCTGCTGAGCGGTAAGTGTGAGTTCCCGAGCGGTACCAAGGTGGCTTGGCAGATAGACCAAATGGGCCAGCTGAGCTGCAGTCAACTCAGTGGCTCCATGACGCCCGAGGAGCAACAGGCCTTTGTGTTTGAGCTCCGGCAAATCCTCAGCAAGATGTAAGCCTTATACTGCGCCCGTCTCGGCGGAGTCTGCTTTGCCGAGCCCGGCACGCGGGCGGATGGCTCGGCGCATAATTTCCTCCTGAATTTCCTTGGCTCGGGCTTTCTGCTTGCGCTCAACAATAAAGTGGTTGTACACCATCTTCGCCAATATCAAGCCGAAGAATACCAAAATCCCGATAACAACATTGCGAGTGAAGGCGGCGGGATCCTCCGGCTCTGCCTCCTCGTCCGTGGTGTAGCTCTCCTCGTAGTTTTCGGCTGCTCGCCCTGATACATATCCGCCTGCTACCGCGCCTGCTGCGTACTGAGAATACCCGGAACGATTGGCCTTGCGAACCTTAGCGCCCTTTTTGGCTGCTCGAGCCAGGCCCCGAACCAATCCCGCTGCTACGGGTTGCTCCCCGGCTGCTTGCACCATGGTGTATGCATCGGCATTGTTCACTGTTCCGAAAATGAAGAAGATGGCCAAAAGTAAGCTGAAAAGTTTTGTGTTCATACCCTCATGACGCCTCTCTTCCGGATTTTGTTCACGCTTTTTTTCTGCCTTTGTGCTCGGTTAAACGTAATTGGCTTGCCGTCCGGGCTCGGATATGGTAGTATACCCCCCGGCTTCGTCCATGATTGCCATCGGCTACCGCCTTCGGCCGATGATGCGCACTCACGTGTGTATTGGCGGATAAAAATATAATGTAACTCGGGCTCTGCAACGTTACGTACAAAATACGGATACGGTGCAGAGCCCGCAGTTTTTGTGGGGGAAAAATGAGACTTGGCGCAATATCTACTTGTCAGGTGGGGGGATGATATGGTAGAGTGTAAGAAGATACAGCTCTTTTGTAACATGAGAAACAGTTTATTTTTAATATCCATGATGGCAACGGTAGCCGCCGGTGTGAGTGTGGCAGCCGTTGAGTATCCCGGAGAAGCGCCCGGAAAGGCTGTGGCTGTGCAGAAATCCGATATCTACACCCTGAGCAATGATTCCCTGAGTGCGGACTTTGTGGTGAAGGATGGCGCTGTCACGTTCGGCGGGCTGAAAGCTGCGGACGGCACCTTGTTGGTACAGGGTGGCGGTGCTGTGTTCAGCATTTGCTTGGCAGACGGCAGCAAGTCGGATTCTACCACCATGAAGGCATCGAAGCTCAAGGTGGAGACCTTGGCGGGGAATAGCACTGCACTGCGCGAGTCCGACAAGTTGCCGGGGCATGCCATCAGTGCCACCTTTGCCTTGCCCGGCAGTGATTTGACGGTAGAGTGGCGAGCCGTGCTGCGTGATGGCTCGCACTATCTGCGCCAAGAATACACGCTGAAAACCGCCGGTGAGGTGGTGCCGTTTACGTCCATTACCCCCTTACAGGTGGTACCGACGGCAGCTGCGGGCAAACCCTCGATTTCCGGCAATACCACTCACGGTACTCTGGTGATAACGGATAAATTGTTCTTCGGGCTTGAGACCCCGATGTCCGTGATGACCGTGGGTAGCCAAGGTGCTGAGCAGGAGGGTGGCTGGAATGCAGAGGCTTGGACGCCCGGCATGTTCGGCAGCGTGTTTGCTGTGCCGGAGAGTTTCCACCCCGTGTATGGCCATAAGTTTGATGAAAGGAGCGGCCCTGTTGTAAAACACCTTTTGGTGGCTGAGGGCCCGGTGAAGTTTACGGAGACCGGTGATTGTTCCATTGATTTCCGTTACGACAAAGGCAATCACCGCCTCAACATTCTCGGCGTGCAGCTGGTAACGTCTTCCGGACGCGTGATTTCCGAGGATATTCATGCCGGGCATGCCGGGCAAAAACCGAATGCTACCACATACCGAGTAACGGTGCCGGAGGCCGGCACTTACCACCTGCGCTATTGGGTGGAGAAAAAGACGGAGCCTGTGACCAGCTCAGGCCACGTTTCTATCTCCTTAGCTATGGGGAGCGTGGAGGAGGAGGCTGCCGCTGTGCCGGAGGATTTGGTGCAGGGAACTTGGGTGCGCAAAACTAACCTTACTCCCGAGAACCCGTGGAAGGTGAACTCCGTTATCGGCCTCTTTGCACCGGGGCAGCAGCGCCGTTCTCTGCTCTGCTACATTGAACGTGAAAAGCCTGTTCCCTATCGCACCATGGTGCATTATAATGACTGGTATGAAATCGGTATCACCCGTCATGATTTCAGTGATCCTCTCAAGAGAACAACTGAAAAAATATCATTGGATGTCATCAGAAATTGGAAGCGCGAGCTGTATGAAAAACGCGGAGTCAAGATTGATGCTTACATGATAGACGATGGCTGGGATGATTTCAACAGCCTTTGGGATTTCCATATCGGATTCCCTAATGGCTTTGCTGAAATCAACAAGGTAGCAACCTCTATGGATTGCGGTATCGGTACTTGGCTCGGCCCTGTCGGTGGCTACGGGCGCTCCAAATCCTTGCGCATAGCTCATTGGAATGCTACCCACCCGGATAACAGGATTTCCAACTTTGAGCTTTCCAATCCCATTTACTTCAACGCGTTTGTTGGCCGTTGCAAATACATGGTGGAAAATTACGATATGCGTTACTTCAAGTTCGATGGCATTTCCACCAAATTCCACGCCAAAGGTCCGGGCGCCTTGGAAGACGCCGAGGGAATTTTGCGGGTGCTTGCAGAACTGCGTAAGGCCCGTCCTGACATCTACCTGAATACGACTGTGGGAACATGGGCCAGCCCGTTCTGGTACCTGCACGCGGATTCTGTATGGCGCCAGGAGAATGACTTTGACCAGATGGGGACTGTAGGCGATGCCCGCGATAAGTGGATGACATACCGTGACCGCCTTGTACATGAGGTATATGTTCAGGGCTCTCCCCTTATGCCCATTAACGCAATCATGACACATGGCACCATTATCACTCACAATGGACCGCCCCGTGTTATGAGTAAGGATCCCGCCAACTGTGTCAAGGAAATGCGTGCCTCATTCACGAGCGGCTCCGGCTTGCAGGAAATATATGCCGACTCTGACATATTGGCTAAAAATAATGGTCAGTTGTGGGATGAGCTTGCTCAATGCATTGCGTGGATTCGCCGCAATGAGGATGTGTTAGCCGATGCCCACTGGGTCGGCGGTAATCCTTGGGATAAAAACAAAAAAGACGGAGATATTTACGGTTGGGCCGCTTGGAACATGAGCAAGTGTACCCTTTCCCTGCGCAATTCCTCCGGCAAGACCAAAACTCTCAAGGGTACCCTGCGTGAAATTCTTGATGTGCCTCCGGGCGTAACGGGCACGGTTACGTTGCGCAGCTCCTTTGATGGGCAAACCAAGCTTCCCATTATGGATACGCCCATTGATGTGGATGCTCCTATCGAAATTACCCTCACTCCCTGTGATGTAGTCGCCATGGAGGGTGTCTGCGATATGAAGTAAGACTTTGCCTATTACTGCAATTTCCGGCGGAAGGTGCCCTTGGGCGCCTTCCGCTTTGTCATTACTCGGCAAATGGCTTGCAATTCCGTGCAACGTGGTGTAGAATAAGTCTACTTAACAACCACATTTAATCTAGTTATGAGCGACAAAGTAAAATTCTTCGACACCACGCTGCGCGATGGTGAGCAATGCCCCGGAGCTTCCATGAATCTCCGCCAGAAGCTGGAGGTTGCCCGTCAGCTCGAAAAGCTAGGTGTGGATGTGATTGAGGCCGGCTTCCCCTGCATATCCGATGGCGATTTTGAGGCGGTGTATACGATTGCCAAGACCGTCAAAACCTGCCGTATTGCCGGCCTTGCCCGCTGCGTGGAGAATGACATCCGCAAGGCCGCGGCGGCCGTGGCTCCGGCCGGTGAGCGCGGGCGCATCCATGTTTTCTTGGCAACAAGCCCGCTGCACCGCGAGTTCAAGCTCAAAAAGAGCAAGGAGGAAATCCTGCAAATGGCGGTGGAGGGCGTAAAGCTTGCCAAAAGCTTGGTGAGCGATGTCGAGTTCTCGGCAGAGGATGCCAGCCGCACGGAGAATGATTACTTGGCCCAAGTGGTGGAGGCGGTGATTGCCGCCGGCGCTACGACGGTGAACATCCCGGACACGGTCGGCTTTACCACGCCGTCCGAGTATTACACCATCATCAAGTACCTGAAGGACAACGTGAAGAACATTGATGATGCCGTCATTTCCGTGCACTGTCATAATGACATCGGCATGGCGGTGGCTAATTCTCTTGCCGCTGTGCAGGCCGGGGCTCGCCAGGTGGAGGGCACCATCAACGGTATCGGTGAACGCGCCGGTAACACGGCTATTGAGGAGTGCGCCATGGCTCTCTCCACTCGCCCGGAGGCCTTCGGCTTTGCTGTCGGCGAGAAACCGCATAACCTCAACACCCGAGAAATCGTCAAGACCAGCCGCGTGGTTTCTCGCATGAGCGGCATGGTGGTGCAGCGCTCCAAGGCTATTGTGGGCGAGAATGCCTTTGCTCACAGCTCCGGCATTCATCAGCACGGCATCCTTGCGAAGCGTGAAACCTATGAGATTATTGACCCCGCGGAAGTAGGCTGGGGGGAGACGGAGTTGCCGCTTACCAAACATTCCGGCCGCGCGGCAGTGAAGGCTCGTTTGGAGAAGTTGGGGCATACCCTCTCCAATGATGAGCTGTCTCATGTGTTTGAGCGCTTCAAGAAGGTGGGCGACAGCAAAAAGTTTGTGTACGATGATGACTTGTCATCCCTGGTGGACGACTCGCTGGACGCCTCCAATGGCGTATGGCAGCTCAAGAGCATTCAGTTTATCGCGGGCTCTGCCGCATTGCCTACGGCCACGGTAACCTTGCTGAAGGATGACGAGGAGTTCACCGACTGCGCTATAGGTAACGGCCCGGTAAACGCTTGTTTTAAGGCGATTGACCGCATTACCGCTGCTCATGGTAAGTTGGTGGATTACAATGTGCGCGCCACCTCTGATGGCCAAGATGCCTTGGGTGAGGTGAGTGTCAAAGTGCAATTCGGGGAGTGTGCGGACTGCTCCAAACCCATTTCCGGCAAAGGTGCTGCTACGGACGTTATCGAGGCCTCTGCCCGCGCCTACCTCAACGCTGTCAACCGTAATGTGACCTTCTCTCAGCTCGGTATCTGAGCCTTTTTTCACTTGTTATTCCTGCCATGAAGCCGATCCGCATCATCGTTGGGCTGGGTAACCCCGGCCGTGATTACGCTGCAACCCGCCACAACGTCGGGTTTATGGTGCTGGATCGGCTCGCGGCTCACTTCGGAGTGGAATGGAAGACGGACAAAGCCCGTAAGGCTGAGCTTGCTGCCGGCCCCGGGGTGCTGTTGGTTAAGCCTCAAACTTTCATGAATGCCTCCGGTGAGTGCGTTGGCCCGCTGATGCGCTACTTCAAGTTTGAGCCGGAGCAAGTGTTTGTAGTGTATGATGATATTTCCTTTCCCGTGGGTGCCTTGCGCCTGCGGGCCGGTGGTTCCGCCGGTGGTCACAATGGCATGAAATCCCTCATTGCTCACCTCGGTACGGAAAAATTCCCGCGCCTGCGCATCGGTATCAGTGCTCCCGGTCAAAAACAGATGATTAGCCACGTGCTCGGTAAGTTTGCTCCGGATGAACGCCCCTTGCTGGATGACGCCCTCCTGCGCGCTTCCGCTGCATCCTTGGTGGCTCTTTCTCATGGTTTTGATGCCGCTGCCAATCAGTTCAATATCCGCAAGGAGAAGAAGAAAAAAGAAAAAACGCCCCCCGCTGAGGAACAAAACGAGGCTCCCTCATCCGATACGAAGCCACCCGAATTCCGGACACTGAGCTAATTCTGCAAAGCTTGCGCAATTGCCCCATTCCTCCCAACGCTCAGTTTACCCTTGAGATTACCTATACCCAAGTGAGAAGGTATGCCATCGTAAGCGATGGTGCTGTATTTGTGGCCGGTGGTATAGAAGCGGAAAGTGCTCATCGCTCAGTATCAGCGGGGGGGCTTTTTCGGAGCTGCATAATACCGGGTTGCCATCATTGGCGTTGCTATGTCCCGAATCGCGGGCTTCAGCGCAGCAAGGATTTCTCAGTGTTGACAGAGAAAAAGAGCAGCTTCCATCCCCCCCCCATGTATAGGGGAAGCTCCTCTTAGTTTTTAAAATGCGTCGTATTTTGAAGTGACAATAGAGACCACTGCCGGAATAAAAACTCGGCAATGTAGCTGTAGCTTTTTATATGAGGCAGTGGCCTGAACTTACTATGAAAATATTCGATACAGGACGAGCTTTACATTCGTTATCGCTTGCGCCGGCGGCGTGTAACCAGACCACAGAGTGCCAGTAGGCTGAGTGTAGCGGAGGAAGGCTCGGGAACCAGCTCGCTGAGCCCATACACGCAGAAGTTCACCACGCCAAGCTCCTTCATCTGCTCGGTATTGGTAGTCCCCAGCAGATTTCCTTTATCGTCGTAAAAGCCATACTTTTCCAGAGTGCTGGCCTCCAGCATGGCCTGCGTTGCGGCATCCAGGGTGATGGCAAACCCGCTCTGCCCGGCTTCCATACCATCCGCCAGCAGAGCCAGTTGCATATAGTTGATTTGTCCGCCCGATTTCTCCATCACTCCCTGCATGAAATCCATCGTGAGGCCGAGAGTCAGAGTTCCGTCGATGGTGGAAAAACCACTCAACACGGGAGATGTAATATAGGCTTCATGGGTACCGGAATTACTCATCACGGGCGTGGCATCATTGAAAATGTAGCTGCTGTTCACGCTGGTCAGCGCAGGTCCTGTAGACGCATACGCCACCTCCTCTACGCTGAGACTTGCTGCGGCAGCACACAACTGCACATCTTGCAGGCAGGCATTGCTCAAGGTTACAGAAGAAGTAACTGTGATTCTCGCTCCATCGTCATCGGAGTTTACTCTGCCCTGCACCTTGGCGTTTTCCACACGCAGCGAATTCACACCGCCGTGGCGGCCACAGACCTCCAGCGTGGCATTGTCAGTCACCGTCAGACCTTTGCCCAAGGAGGTGATGCCGGCGGTCTCCGCGATATGCATGGTACCGCCGCGTACCTGCACCTCGCTGTTGCTGTCCAGGTTGATTTCGCCCTGAATCTCCAGCCGCCCTCCGCCGGTCTTGTGCAGCGAAAGAGCACCGCTCACTGACTTCTCCAGGGTGAAGGTCGCATTCGCACCTGTCTCCAGCACCAGAGTGTTGTCTGCTGCTCCGTCTGCCGTTACTAAGTCATAAACGTTGTCTTTCCAAACAAACCTGCTGTTATCCGCAAGTGCTATAGTGTATTGGGCCTTATCCCCATACATGGTCATACCAATTGTTGCTGTGGTATCAGCCCCGGATATTTCCACTCTGGCTCCATCGTACAGATCCAGCGCACCCAAATTATCACGCAGGCAGCCCAGATTCCCTTTGCCGTACTCCAGACTTTCCACCTTCAGTGTGCCGTGCACACTCACTTTAGAAGAACTATTGTATGTCGTGTCACTATACATCTTAGCCCCATTCTTAAGCTCCAGCGTGGTGCCGGCGTTGATGGTGATATCCCCCGAGGTTCCGGTGCGCGATACGCCGTCGAAAACCACGGTGCCGTTGTTGACGGTCAGACTGCCGTTCCCACTGATGCAGCTTGTCAAATCGGTGCGCGTTACCGTCGAGCTGTCGTTGAAAATCAGATTTCCAAGATTAGCGGTGCCGGTCACCGAAGCATCGCGAGTCACATACCTCTCCCCGCTGCCGGACTGCGCATTCCACTCCAGCGGTTTGGTCGGGTCCAGGTAGCCATTGGCATTCATGCCATCCGCCCGGTTAATGGTGTAGGCTATTTGCGTCAAGCTGCCTTGTTGCGGAGTGAGAATGATACTATTTTCACTAAGCTTAACAGAACATGATACAAGGCCTGCATGACTATCATCTGAATCCGTAATGTAGGCTCCGGTAATGCTTATGTTACCATCCTTATCCGTGTCATAGTTCAGCCCCCAGAGTGTAATGGCATGACTGGAAGGTACACTCCCTGTTGTTCCGGCTATACCGACTTCCAGAGTCATAGCGTAGCCACTTTGCAATGCACCTACCAGAGCAGCAGCTTGAGCATAGGTATTACCGGCACTCGTGTTTCGATTGGCAATATACACCGGATTATCCGCCGTGCAATACACGCTCTGTAGAAAACCACCGGTTTGATACTGTTTGGAATTGGTGGTATCCCATTGCCAGTTGGAGCCGACATCGCTGCCATTGACATACCACCCCAGGGCATATCGCGGGTTGCTGCCGCTGTTAGTCGTTATCGTACGGAAAAAATCCCAGGTCGAGCCGGTATAATCGGGTGTCGGGATTGCAGAATTGTTCTTCGTCTGCTGATTCTGCCACCAGGTAATAATATTGCTGGAAGACGCCGCCCAGCACATGAGCGAGTCATCTTCCCCGGGAGCTGAGCCCCTGACCTTGTCGAAATCAACCCAACCACCATCCAACGTCACTCCGGGAGCCCAGACCTCCGCAGCAGGGGAGAGGGATAACAGGACGGGGCTGATAATGGCTGATAAGGTATACTTACGCATATTTTATCTCTTGACTGTTGTTGTTTGTCGGTCGTTTGATAGTCCGAATAAGGTATCCATAACAAGCAAAAAACTGAGCGATCTGCATGAGTGTTTTATTGCGCCGTTACGGTGATGTCTCCCCAAGTGCTTTTGTGCTGTCCGTCATTGCCGAAGGTAATTTCCAACGCAGCATCTTTCACCGCTTTTTTTGTAGTGAGGGTGAAAGTCTGTGTTGTCGCGGACCAGGTAATAGCCCGAGGTGTGGTGTCCTCCGCTACACAGCGGGAACCATCCATGAGGCGGATTTTCTGTACCTGCAAGGCATCTCGACCGGTAGTAATTTTGAACGTTACCGCGTAGGTACCCGGATTTTTGATGGGAACATTGTGCATGAGTACGGGGACTGCGTTGCCCGGGATGCAGTCCGGGCTCCAGCCTTGGCCGTAGCGGTATTGCTTGACCCAGTCGCGCATAACAACCGGAGCTGATACGCCCAAGGTTGAATTCGGATCGAGTTTGTGCATTATTTTGGCGTATTTGGTAATGAGCGTACCGCCGGCGATGGTGCCCATGCTACGGCGGATATGGCCGATAGCCGCAGCGCAGGCACACTGTTTTTGCCGTGGGGTATAGAGTTTATTGGCAAGCACGGCATCGAGGCGGTTGAGGAAGTCCTGCATGGCTTCTCCCTGCTTGGGGGAGAAGCCGAAGTTCAACACCCCGAGGTAGCCGTATTTATCTCCCGGGTCGGCTGCTTGCATGGCTTCTCGTAAACCACCGGGCCAGGCTATGCCGGAGACGCGCGAGGACTCCAGCAACAGTTTCGCTTTTTCGCGGGGAGAGGTAGCTGCGCGTGATTTGCTGAGCAGCTCCTCTTGCTTTTTCTTGGCTGCGAGACGCTTTTTCACGAGTGTTGCCACTTGTTCAGGCGTGGCACGCATAAGCTCGCGGCCATGAATGGTGGCATATTGCCGCCCGCCTTTTTCGTAGAACACGATGGCGGGGTAGGAGATATCTGCCATGTCGCCGGGGTAACTAAGGGCTCCCATAACGTTTTTAGCTGTGGCGTTATTTTTTTCGTCGCGGATTTGGTAGATAGGAGCCATCAGCAGGGCGGCATCGCCGGCGGCGGTCTTGACGGCTTCTGTGGCGATGAGCTTCTTGCAGAGTTTTTCGCCATATTTATCCCACCCTGCTGGGTAGATAAAAACGATGTAGCCGGTATCGGTAACGTGTTGTTGGGCTTGCTCGTAGGTTGGGTATTGCATAGCGGCATTGGCCGGCATGCAGTGGGATGCCAAAAGAGCAAACGAGAGTGTGACGATAGATTTTTTAAGCATAGTGCGGAGCGTTTAGACTTGTTGTTAAATCAGGCGGCGGGTTCACCGTATACATAAATACCGTTGGCATGGAACACCTCCGGACCACCCGGACGCAACACGCGCACATAAAGTGCTTTGGGGCGCTCTTTTTGCAGGTCGAAGGTGATGATGTAATTTCCGGTATTGGGGATGGGTTGCCCCACATCGTGCCAATCGTCGTCTCGTCCGGTATCGGATACCTGCACTTTCACGGGGCGGAATCGGTTGATGAGTTTCCAGTCGTTGGTTCCGGCAAAGATAACTCCGGTGATGTAGGCATGCTTGGGCAGCTTGACGGCAATCCATGGGTTGTTTTCTCGTGCTGTATGAATTTTGCCACCGGATTTGGTAAGGAGACCGGAGTGGGTGTGCGGGGAGTCCCACTCGCTGGTGGAGCTTGCAAAGGGCATGCCTCCCTCCGATACCAACTTACCCGGGTAGGGATAAATGGTAGGTATGGCTGCCGTACCATGAATTTCCTTGGGGTCTATCATCTTACTGATGGCATGGAAGGTGGAAGCATCGCGTGCCTTTTCGGCGGCGAGTATGAGCCCGCCAAGCAATTTGGCCTTTTGCGAGCTATCCAATGATTTGCCGTTACCCAGAGCCGCAATTGTGGCATCCATTAATTTTTTGCGTCCGTTTTCGCTCAGGGAATCCGAGATTTTGTTACCCCAGGCCATCATGGTGCCGGAGTATGCATCGTGAGGTGCGGTGGCGGTAAGCACCTTGGTGTAGAGCGCAATGGAAGCAGCTTCTGCATTTCCGCCGGAGTTTTTGCACATGGCGAGCTGGGCTTCGGTAAAGGTTTCGATATGCCAGCGGTCGGGCCCCATTTTGTCGGCATATTTCCAGAAGAGGGCACAGGCGGTCGCAAGCTCGTCTGCATTCATACCGCAAGCGGCTAATTTGCCATAGACATGTTGTTTGAGCAGCTCTGCCGCCTGTTCCGGGTAGCAAGAGGCAACACCTTTGCACAAAAGGGCGTTAAGTTTTTTCCACGTCTTTTTGTTCTGTGGCATCTTGGCCGCGAGGTAGGAAGAATATTCTCGCCAGACAGGGTAATTAAGCGGGGCTGCCTGCACGGAATGTTCGAAGCATTTTACGGCATTTTCTTCATCGCCCCCATTCCCATATGCCAAAGCCAGCACTCGGTATGCGTTGGAAAGGCGGGTTTTGGCAGCGGCACTCTTGGCATAGAGGTCATCTGTAAGATGAAGAGAGCTGAAGGTGTAGTTGCCGCTCCAGGGAATCCAATGCAACCCGCGCTGCCAACTTAACGAGTAGGCGGGGGTCCACTTACCGTTTACCAATACTATGTAGGCACAGTGTCCCGGCTCGCCGGCTGTAAGGGCAGGAACACCGTTAGCACAGGCAGATGCCGCGCCGAAATGGGATAAGCCGCCGCATACACCACCTACTTCTTTGGTCAGAATCATATGGTTGTCGGTATACACTCCTTCCCAAGGCGCAAAGTAATGAGCCCCGTGGATGCTGTCGCCATAGACATTGTCCAGAATATAGCCACAGCGCCAGCAACTTGCCGGGTATTGCCAATCCGGCAGGTGCATGTTGTCCAAGGCCCATTCAAAAGCGGTTATGGTGCCGGCTCGGTGGTCGTGCTTCCAGCCGCAAACGACACGGCGTTGGTGTATGGGCAAGGTATCGAACGAGGTGTTTAAGCGGCCCTCGCGCCAGTATTTGAGGAAGTATTGGGCTCTCTCCACTGCGGCGGTCAGGCGGCCTCCGCAGCGAGCGTATTCGAGCGCGATAGCTGTCACCGTATCGCGCTCCACCCCTTTGCGGAGGGCTTTAGCGTCCTCAGCCGCAACGGCTGCAATAATTTGCACAACGCGGGTAAAGTTGTGCAACTCGCCGGAATAAGCTATCTGCTCCATCCATTCGTTATCCGAGAGGATGGATTGAAGCACCTTGCCGCACTTCGATAAACCTGCCGGGTATTGAGCTTCTCGTTGCAGCACTTTCAAATCTTTACGGGCGCAAGTAAGACGATATTCTGCATTGTCTTTTTCCGGGCCTTTCTTGGATTTGACCTCTTTTTCCAACCGGGCGATTTCCTCCTGTTTTTGCGAAACGGCTTTGGTAAGATTCTCATTATAACGGGCATAACCGTCTTTTGCACTAACCTCTGCATCCGCCAGGCGATACATGAGTAGCATGCGCAGGTTTTCCGGCTTTTTAATAAAGGCACTCACTTGGTTGGGGGTAAGGCCGGGTAACGCTTTTGTTATCTTGGCTGCCAGCTCCTTCCGGACGCTATCCGGCGTTTGCCACGCAGAGACTTCCGGAATAGCCACCGCCTGCGGGGTGCTTGCCTGCGCTGCAGTCGGCAACGTGCCCCCGATAAGCATAGCCGCTATGATTGTGTATAAAATGGAACTTTTCATCTGAAAATGGTTAAAATGTTAAGTGCCCACCATTTTAACATATACTCCGCGTTATTCAAGCAAAAAAGTCGGGACACATGTGGCCTCCGCTGCAAAATCGCTAAAAAGATGGATTGACAATCGAACCCTAATATGTTACTAATAGTGCACGCTCCTGTGATGGTGGCTTAAATGGATAGTTCTACTGTCAAAGAAAGGGTGCCGGCGTAAGTAGCTAACTTCGACAAGCCTCTCCGCCGGCTCGAATTTTACCCCGAACGAGCTCAGATTACCACAAAAAATTAACCGAGTCCCTTATCAATCATGATTTTTGAAAGAATGTGTAATTTGTTTGTTGCAGCCGTGATTCTTATCTTTATTGTTTTGTCTCAAATGACTTGCGCAAGTATTCATGTGTATGGTTTCGAGGTTAAGGAAAATGTAGTTGAGTATGAGAAAAATCTTACATTATGTTCAGTAAGGAATCGAATGATTAAAGAGGTGAGCAATCCGGATGCTCTTTCCCGGAAAACTCTTGTTGCTGAAACATTTGAAGCCTTGATTTTCAGGGAAGGAACTATGTTTGAAGTCCGCTATTCCCCGCAAAAAAACGAAAACTCTTTTTTATTGCAAGATGAAGATATTGTTTTTTTTCAAACTACGTCAAACGCTTTGTACTATTTACAATCAAGAGAGTTTTTGTCAAATCGCATTGTCAACGTTTATCCTCTATATGAACCGATTGCGTATCTCCATCTTAATACGCTTTCTGCTCATATGATGTCAGATGATGATAAGAAAACTTTTCCGGTGCAAGAGCTTTATTGCTTTTATGCGAAAATAATAGATTATTATAAGGGGGCTTTGCGAGCAAAAACAACAAGCCGATTCTTCTTGGCTCAGAGAAAGAAAATGCTGATTGCCTATCTTATCAGAAATGAACTTTCCAATAGTATAATTGATTATAAAATAGAAATTATCACTCCACAAACAGCACGTCTAATACATAAGGTAAGTGGCAAAGTAACGTGTATGTATGTATATCATAACACCCTTAATCAATCTGATTCCGATAGCTTCCTTTCTCCTTCTTCTCATGCTTATAAGTTTTACTTTTCTCTTTGTATTGATGTTGTGAAAGATGAAGCAAAACGACTTGACTTGGCTTTTATTCCATCGGGTGAAATGTGCTTGCCGTGTTTGGATTATATCGCCATGCGTTTATATTTAAACGACAGTGAAGAGCTTATATGTATTGCAGAGCATAATTCTGAAATCTATGCGCTTGTTAAATCTGATGAAGGGATTGCTGTTTATAGATTGTTGAAAGATTGTTTGTTTAAATATGATATTACAGACATTTGTTCACTAGGCTGGAATTCAAGATGATCAATATTATTATCTCGCTAATTAAAATCAGCAATCTCCTTTTGCTCATTTTATGTGGCCGATGCTCCACCTGTAGGGAATGAATTTTATAAGGGAACTTCTAAAAAGTCGCGTGTAAACGTATTTCGGAATTTCCAAAGACACCTCGGCGTGGTATAATAAGCGCTTGGTACCAAAGCTTGAATTGCCACCGTCTTTGCATATGCCCGATTTGTTGCGATTCCGAAGGAGTGCAACAGTACGCCACGGGTTGGACGAATTGCAGATGTTCATCTCTTTCGAGCTATTTCGAGATAAGCTCGAAGAGTTGTGCCATTTCAGCAGCAAAGGAATACACCGGAAGAGAATAAAATCATCAAAGAAACCGGAAAGGCCCCGGAATCATGGAGTGAAAAGAAAAAGGCGTAAAACCCCGCATTATTCAGCGTCGCGTTAGGGGACAGAAGAAATTGACAAAATGGCAAGAAAAGAGGAATAAAGCAATAGCGAAACGCAGATGCGGCATAGAGCATATATTCAGAGCAATCAAACACTTTGGAGGCGATATAGTACGCAGTATAGGGCTTGCACGTTGCAAAATAAGACACGGACTTGTGTTTCTGCTTTATAATATGAAGCGATTCTGTTTTTTGAGTAGAACGGGACAACTGTGCCCAGATGGCACCGAATAAAGGGAAAATAGAGCGAAAATGACCCAATTTCATCCATCATTTATCGAATAAAGCGAAAAAATTGTTGAATTGAGCTCAAAATAATGTTACGTTGTCCTCGGACAAACGAAAACAACCACCAATTAGAAGTGCCCATATGAAAACCATAGAATATCAAATCTTCAGTCTCTTTGTTAAGCATGAATATAAAATTACACTCTACGGGATAGTTTTATTCCTGCTTTTTGGCCTTATGGGAACCTCCTGCACAGAAACTAAAATTGATAGAAATGTTCTTGAGCAATCAGGGCGTATAGATGCTAGATGTTCAAATTTTACACCTCCAAATGGCGGGCATAATATAGCGTGGTGCAATTTTAATACAAAGAAAAGAAATAACCTAGTCCTTCAATCTGCAAGCATTGAAGGTACTCCTTTTGTTCTAGAAATCCAGAAACGTACGACTGATTACGATGCCAATGAGTATGAATGCGACTACGTTATCTATAATGTTCATGAAAAGAGAGAGGTGTTACGTATATATAGTCATGTTTGGAGTCAAAATCCGGCTGACTTTTTCGCTTTTTCTACTGATAGACAAGCATTGGTTGGAGAAAATCGAACGGCTCTCTATCTTTCACCGCAGAAGACAGGGCTTGTTGTTGATGTGTTTTGGAATGCCGACCACGAGGAGAGTGAACCAATATATATATATTGGGGAATGGGGCAACCTCAGCGCTCGAAGAATATTATTATAAGAAACGACACATCAACAGCAATCGAAAAAAATATCGAAATGGAGGGTTGGTGTCAAGACGTCCCTGTTTTTGTTGTAAAGTGAAAAAAAACTAGTCATTTTTTTGCTATTCTTGAATGTGTAGAGAGAGGGGTGACAATGGCACTCTGTTGCCTTTGGGTATTTGGTGTGTCCAGCAGTGAACACTCGGTTTTACCCTTAGATACGGCTGGCCTAATGTGCTAAACAATATGAATAGCAGAATAACTACTATTTATATTGCTTGAGCATGTTAATGGCTAATTATCTTAATTCCTCAAATAAACGCTTCCGCATTTCATCAATCCTTAGTGCAGTTGTAAGGCGATGCAAGTTTTTTTCTGTAAAATCTCTGTCATTGTGGCAAAACACGTTCACAGTTTGGCCGTTGCGGCGGTGCTACGAGCAGTCGGGCGCCCGAGCGCATCGTAGCTGTACTCACGCTGAGTTACAAGGGTGCTTCCGCGATGGTGGGCCATGCTGATGAGCAGGTCTCGGGTGGATTCATAGCTCTGCGTAAGCGTCATGCCATTGGGCTTGGTGAGCTTGTGCAGGAGATTGCTGCCTTGCACAGCCTTTTTCAAAAAATCAGCTTGACTCCCCATTCTGAAATTGTTACCCTTTCCTCGTATTCTGAACAACAACACTCTCAATCATGAAATTAATTTCCCTTTTCGCTTCACTCCGGGCTATATTCTCTCTCCTTAAAATTAATATGGCCTATACAATTTTTCTTTGTGTTTTCTTGCTGCGCATATCTTGCTTATTCGCTTCCGAAGCTAGCAAAGAAGGTATCGCGTGGAAAGATAAAAATGGTAAATCATTTTTATATAGAATTGATACATCTGAATTTGAATGGATTAGAACGTGGGATGAATCTGAATTGTGGAAAAAAGTTACTGTCGAAGATAATAACAAGCTGACATTTTCTCCTCTGCCTGATGACTTCTTTATGGTTGTAAAGAATGTTACCTTTGTTGGCATAATTCACAAAGTCAACATAAAAACTAAGATCCCTATTATGTATTTTGAAGCGATTACTTCCTCTAATCATCATGTTTATATTCCCATTTCGTCGACAAAATATGACTATATAGAAAAATTCAAAGATAAACCTGTACAAGTAGAGGCTAATGTTCGGGTGTTCACAGATGATCAACCTATAATGATACAAAAACGGTATTACGGGAGAATAACAATAATTTTAGAAGACATAAAGTTTGTTCGTTATGTATCTTTTAACAATTAACCGAGTTCCCCGCACTAAATACAACAGATTTTGGTCGCAAAAAGGCGAAAAAGTCGAATGGTGGAAACTTTTCCCCAAAAAAACGTTGCTCAGATTTCAAAAAAATGCTATTCTGCCCACGGATAAACAAAATCAACCACAAAAAATTAACCGAGTTCCCAAAATGAAAAGATTAGTGTTAGTGTTTCTGCATGTTATTTTTTGTGCTTTTTTGTTTTTATCGCCGTTACAGGCTATTATAGGGAGTACGCAAGATGTTAGTCCTGAGTCGTCATTGGCTGAATTAGCAGAGGAAAATTTGCCTTTGTATATGACATACTTGAGACTTAATCAAAAAGCTCCCATACACAATCCCGAATTAATGGGAGGTTTTGGAATGATTACTTCCTCTACGGATTCTTCATACCACTGTAAGTTTGAAATGCTCTTTCTTATGGGTGAAGGTGTATCTAAACCTTCTGATTTATTTTATATATCTCAATCCAAAGGTTCGGTCCTTACATCGAAAATTCAATGGACGTTCATAGAATATGGCATACACAGAGCTGTTGCAGAATTTGAAATTCCATCCGATGAAGACTCAGCATCAAATCAACTGCTGATTTCATTAGATGGAAAGAATTGGTATTCATATTTAATGATAAAAAATGGTCTTGCTGTTTGCTTTGTCAGACAATCAGCTTTGCCTATGGATGTCAACGAAAATGGATATCCTATCAGAAAATGGGAAAAGCTTTCTAATAAATATGTAAAGTGAATCCCAAACCAACCCGGACAATAATAAGTCGTTGGGTCAGTTTGGGATTTTTTATTTATGTTTAGTTAAGATATGTTGTCATAGTCATAGCCGTAAGCCTCGCCATTCACCTGAGCGCTTGCGAGCTCGGAGCGGGTGTTGTGGACGAAAGTATCGTTCATAACGTTACCCTGGCGTGAGGTCGTGCGAGCGGTCGGACGGCTGAGCACATCGTAGGTGTATTCACGCTGCGCCACCAAAGTCGTACCACGGTGGTAGGCCATGCCGGTGAGCAGGTCTCGCTGTGCCTCATAGCTCTGCGTAAGCATCATGCCGTTGGGCTTGGTGAGCTTGTGCAGGAGGTTGCTGCCTTGCACAGCCTTTTTCAAAAATCAGCTTGACTTCTTATTCTGAAATTGTTACCCTTTCCTCGTACTCTGAACAACAACACTCTCGATCATGAAATTAATTTCCCCCTCGTTTCAAAAAATACGCACACGCAAAAATTTTTCAATAAAAGCAACTACCGGAACGCCTATTTTAATGATGAACACGCTAAAATATATGCCTTGTTTTGATAAAATGATTAGAGGATGCAGATTTCTTAATCTTTTGTGCTTTATCATGCTGCTTTGCTTTGGCCATACATTTGCAAGTAATGAAAAGCCCCCTGTAATCAATTTGAGTAATGCTCAATTTATTCCCGTTGGAGAAACAGGAATAATGTACTGCCCTTACATGTTCTATACTCCGGGCATTGACTATATTGTGTATGCGTTCAGAGAAAAGGAACCTTGTAGTATATACGTTGTTTATCCTGAAACGAAGAAAGTAACACTCTTAGAGAAAGATAATGCTTGCCATGTGTATGGTGGCAGTTATTGTGGGCATTGGATGCACGAACGAGTTTTCGGTATAGATTTGGGAAAAGTATGCATGCTGCCGCGAGAGTTGGCTATCAGTGATTTGCACGAAAATTGGGATTTCTATTCTGTGGACGGCCACTGTTTGGCATCAAGATGGCATTTTGAGTGGAAAGAAGGTGAACCTTTCCCGGATGAATTGTATCCTGTAGCAAAAACATTTGGAAATCAATATGTAGATGAGCCTTGCTATACAAAGTTTCCCAGTGGCAGTGAACGCGAGGTATGTGATGTTGTCATGTATGGAAAAATATACAGAGCCCAAGAAAATGAGCTGGTATCTGTTCATGAAAATGATATTACTGTTTTGGACTCAGTAGAAAATAAAACGCTGCGAAGATATTCTTGTATTCTGTCCTCTGACAGGTGCGTTTTTTTGTGGCTTTCTGAAGCTTCTGGTGAAAAACAAGAAGGTTTGATACAAAATCGCTGGACTGTTTTTTTTGTTAATGACAAAGGCGCCATAGAGAAAAAACAGAACCTCCCTTATAACATTAAGAAGAAATACGCCCATTATAAAGCTGCTATTCACACACCCCAAGCGTTAGCTCGTGGCGTATTGCTCTTGGTGGAGTCTTCTACCTCCGAAAAAATATATGCTTATATCTCTCCGGATAATGATGAGATTGTATATTTGAAATCAGATGGTTATCTTTTCGCATTGCCTTTTATCTTCAAAAATACATGTTTGTTATTCCGGATCGATGAGGACTCACACTCTGCAGAATGTGGGGTTTATGTTATTCCTGCCTCGTCCTTAAATCTTTAGCTCACAGCGGATTTAATCCGCTGTGAGCCAAGTATGCTGAAGATGGTAATCAGACCGGGTAGCCAGCTATGCCTTTAATTTCAATGGGTATGTCGGCGTTACATTTTGTTATGTTGCCCTTCAGTGATTCCCAGTCTTCCAAGGTATGAAGAGACACACAGCCGTGAGACCCGGTCTGGCGGATTTCTTCTTTATCACCATGAGCCGGAATAAAGAGTGGAGCTAAATGTATTAATAGATAGAATCTGTTATCATACCATGCTTCTACATTTTTATTCTCTCCCTTTGGCGGTATTTGGTATATTCTGAAGCCTGCAATGTAGCCGGTTGTTTTAATGAAGTGTTGCACGAATCCTTTTCCGGATTTCGGGGCAGTGGTTCCATATCGATGGTTGCCTTTAAAGTCTTGCGCCCGACTTTCCATGTAGCTTGCCACATGCCATTACGTTCTACTATTCCAGCCATGATTATTTTTCGGTTAACATTACCAAGGGGCGGCGGGTAATAAAAGCAGCAACGTACACCCACTTTTTATGTACACCCACATCAGTATGAAAGCCACCGGCTACCAAATCGGAGGTAACAACTTCTTCGGTCTTCTGGATAAGCTTAGAAGCTACTTACATATCTCTCACTTCTACTTTCCACATAGACTCCCTTGAGCCGTTATGTCGAGAAGCAACTTCAAACCGTGTTTGCAATCACTAAGATTGCTGTCGCCATCGTGTATATTGCGACCTGCATCCCTTCATTCACGAGCAGGTCTACCCACATTATAGCCTCTTTTCTATTTGCGCCAAAGATACTATTTATAATTCAATACAACAAGAAAGTAATCTCCCCTTCTAGTAAGTGAATTTAATCGTCTTTAAGAACTGTATCGTTTGCGCGAGGTTTTCACCTATTCGCAGATGATATTTAATCTAACAGCAAAACAAACAAAACAAGCATATTGTTTATCAATATAGCCAATAACAGAAATTTTATCCAATTTTCCACTTTTCGCATAGCTCGTAATAACCTTTTCATTACTGGCATCTAGATATACGATAGGCATAGTTTGGTGAGCTAATTCTGCTTTATCATAGTTTTCTCCGCGAAAAACAAGAAGTGTTACCGTGCCATTATTTTTGTCATACTCAGCAATACCATAATCAACAACGGGTCCAATAAGTTCGCCCTCGCCATTAAGTGATTTTGTCACCTTATTGATAATTTCTTCATGATTGAATTCCGTAGCAGCAACAACGGGAATTATATTATGCATTAGAAAGAAACAAGTAAGTGCAATAGATAATCTAGTCATGCTTACATGAACTACCACGTAATTGTTTTTTTGTCAATAAAATAACCTGTCATAAAGCAATTTATTACGTACGAACGCGACGCATTTGCAATTTTTTCATGTTTAAGAATCTTTTTCCCGATTACTATATGTTTAAGTTTCCTGCGTGACGTTTCATCATATAAACTCTTTACACAGCATCGTATTTCGGCTCTCTTGTGCTTTTGTTCATTCAGTCGCTTGGTGGTGTTTCTGTTCATTATGTCGATTCCCCTGTAATTTTTTCAGCTATTCTTCATGACCTGCCTACTGCTATTTACGCTTTATAACTAATCCAAGAGAATCGGTTCATCCCTACTTATTTTAAGAAATTTGAGCAAAACACTAATATACCGGGAGCTGTACTCCCGGTATATTAGTGTGTACGTCAGGCATGACACGTAACTGGGGTGGAAGTCCCCAATGAGCCGCTGACAGGGCGGAATCAAACAGCCAAAGGCAACTGCGTCACAGTAATGTGGGGTGGGGAGGAAGCCGGAGGCGAAACACAGACAGGATGAAC
>JAFQDN010000064.1 GCA_017415995.1 Akkermansia sp.
AGGGTATCTGACGAGGAGAGATAAAGAGTTGCGGCAGGAATCGTAGTTCCGGGACTAAACACACGCCGAGAAACCGCCGTATGCCATAAAAGGCACGTACGGTGGTGTGAGAGGGGGGCGAAAGCCCCCCTACTCGATTATCTCTGAACTTGTCAATCGTAGCCCGTAACGAGTGCTTTTCCCGCACCCGCTAAGGGTCAGTTTTGCAGGGCTGCCAACATGCTGAGTATTTTTGTAGCAACATGGGCTCGGAGGAGGTTGCGAGGCATGCCCGGCAACAACAGCGTCTCTGTGTGGACGGGGCGGGGTGCTCCGCGGCGTGCAAGGGCCACGCATACGGTCCCGACGGGGGGCTCCCCCGGGGCTGCAGAGGGCCCGGCGTTACCGGAAACGGCCACGGCAAGGTCGGCACCGGCTTGCCGCATGGCACCCAAGGCCATGGCTGCCACAACGGGCTCACTGACAACGGTGTGTTCTTCAATAAGAGCAGGCGGCACCCCAAGTTCCCGTTCCTTGGCCTCGTTGCAGTATGTTACCCAACCATAGCGAAACACGGCAGATGCCCCCGGCACCCCGGTAATGGCAGCAGCAATAAGACCGCCGGTGCAGCTCTCGGCTGTGGCTACGGTAAGCCCGGCGGCTGCTAAGTTGTTGACGGCTGCAAAAGCTGCTAGCTCTAAATCCGTATTCATGTTATTACTCCGGGATTTGAACGGAAACAGTAGCAAAGGCAGCCATGCCCTCTTTGCGCCCGAGTGCGCCGAGTTTTTCGTTCGTGGTGGCTTTTACACCGACTCGTTTGGGGGCAACGCCGAGAATGGGCGCGAGGGTTTCTTTCATTTGCTGCACAAAGGGCATAATTTTTGGCGCCTCGGCAATGAGGGCACAGTCTGCATTAACTACACTGCCGCCTTGCGCTCGGAGCAGTTCTACCGCTTTTTCCACAATACGCAGAGAGCAAATGTTCTTGCAAGTGTCATCACCCGGCGGAAACCAGTAACCGATGTCCGGCTCACCGATTGCGCCCAGAATGGCGTCTGCCAGTGCGTGGCAAAGTACATCTGCATCACTGTGTCCTGCCAGTCCCTTGGTGTCATGCACCTTTACTCCGCCCAACCACAATGCTCTGGGTTCCTCCGAGAAACGATGAATATCGTACCCGAGGCCGACTAAAAAGATTTTTTGTTTTGTATTTTGCATTTTGATTTTGTGTAGAGATTAACGTTTTTTGTGAGAATGCGCGGTTTTGGTGGAGGCCGTGAAGTCGGCAACGAACTCAAACATTCTCGTCAATGAGCTTCCAGCCAGTTGGGTGCGTGGTGGGCTTCCACCTCAAGGGGCACGTTGTGTGGCAGGGGAAGTGCGTTGCGCATGGTATCTGTAATGACGGGGATGAGATGGTGCTCTGTCTCATGAAGGTCGATGAGCAATTCGTCATGAATTTGCATGATGAGGCGGCTCTTACAGCCTTGCAGGAGAGAGTGGACTCTCACCATGGCAATTTTTATCATGTCGGCCGCGCTGCCTTGAATCGGCGTGTTAATGGCGTTGCGCTCGGCAGCGGCGCGGAGGTTGAAGTTACTGCTGTTGAGGTCCGGCAGGTAGCGGCGGCGCTTGCAAAGGGTTTCCGCATAGCCTTTGCGGCGGGCATCTTCCACCAATTGCTCCATGCAGGTTTTAACGCCGGGGAATTGGGTGAAATAGCTTTCAATGAGGGCTGCTGCTTCCGCTCGGGGGCAATCCAAGCGTTGGGAGAGGCCGAAAGCGGAGATGCCGTAAATGATGCCGAAGTTGACGGTTTTTGCGGCACGGCGCATGGCGGGTGTTACTTCCTCGCGTGCAACGCCGTAGATGCGGGCTGCGGTTTCCGCATGAATATCGCGCCCGTCGGTAAAGGCGGAAATCATAGCGGGGTCGGCAGAGAGTGCCGCCATGAGCCTGAGCTCCACCTGCGAGTAGTCGGCGGAGAGGATGGAGAACTCCGGGCTGCGGGCAATGAAGGCTCGGCGGATGAGTTTTCCGGCGTCGGAGCGGATGGGGATGTTCTGGAGGTTCGGGTTTTGGGAGGCTAGGCGTCCGGTGGCTGTGACCATTTGTTGCAGCGAGGAGTGGATGCGCCCGTCCACCGGCGAGATGTAGCGTGGCAGGGCATCCAGGTAGGTGCCTTTGAGCTTGCTGAGCTCGCGGTATTCCAGAATATCCTGCGCCAGCGGGAAGCTCGGGGCGAGTTTGCGCAGGGTTTCTTCATCCGTGACGTATTGCCCGGTGCGGGTTTTCTTGGGTTTTGCCAGCAATTTCATTTCCCCGAAGAGAAGCTCACCGAGCTGTTTGGGGGAATTGAGGTTGATGGGGCGGCCCACCATAGAGTCAATGCGCGAGCAAATGGAATCAATCTGTTCTCCGAGTGCGGCGGAGGCTTGGTGTAGTTGCTCCGGCTCTACCCTCATGCCTTCCGTTTCGATGTCGGCCAAGACGGGAATGAGCGGGAACTCGATGTCGCGCATCAGCTCACTTTGCCCGGCTTCTTGCAGCTTGGGTTCCAATAGGTCGGCGAGCCTGAGGGTTACATCGGCGTCTTCCGCTGCGTACTCGGCCATTTTTTCAACGGGAACGGCGGCGGTGTTGTAATCCTTGCCTGCAATTTCATCCAAGCGTACGGTTTTGTAGTTGAGCAGGGCTTCCGCCATGTCATCCATGTTGTGGCGCAGCTCCGGGAAGAGGGCGCTGTGTGCCAACATGACGTCGAAAAACGGCCCCTCCACCCTGATGCCGGCGCTGCGCAGTACGCGGAGGTCAAATTTGGCATTGAGCCCGATTTTGAGGGCGTCCGAGGAAAAAATGCCTTGCAATTCATCCGGCACTTTACCATCGGCAGCGGGTACATAGTACGCCTCGTACGCGTTGATGCAGAATGAGAGACCGAGCAGCTTGTCCTGCATGGGATCCAGCCCGGTGGTTTCCGTATCGAAGGCCCAGCGAGATGCTTGTTGCAGTTTTGCTGCCAGTTGGGCGCGTTCCTCAGGCGTTTGGACCAGCTTGTAATGGTGAGGCGTGGTGTGAATATCCTGCAAGGCGGGTGCGGAGAACAAATCCGGCTGGAATACGCTGCCCGGCTCTGCTGTGGCGGGGGCTGCGCTGAATAAATCCGGTTCCGGCGGGGCTCCGATGCGTTTTTCGAGTCCCTTGAACTCCAATTTTGCAAAAATATCACGCAGGGCGGGAATATCGAACCCGGCGCGTATGCAATCATCAATGCCGATGGGCAGGGGAGCATCGCGCCTGATGGTTGCAAGTTCGTATGACAACCGCGCGTTATCTGCATTGGCCTCTACTTTCTCTCGCATTTTGCCTTTGATGGAGGCGGTATTGGCCAACATGTTTTCCACGCTGCCGAACTGGGCAATGAGCTTGCGTGCCGTTACCGCGCCCACTCCGGGGACTCCGGGAATGTTGTCGCTGGAGTCGCCCATGAGGGCGAGTATGTCAATAATTTGCTTCGGCTCGCTGATGCCCCATTCCTCCAAGAATGCAGCTTCATCCACAACCTCAAAATCCGCGCCTTTTTTGCCCGGTTTGTGGAAAGAGCATGTGGGGGAAAGCAGCTGCCCCAAATCTTTATCCAAGGAGACCATGTAGGCATGCATGCCCTCTCGCTCACCGGCAAGCCGCGTAAACGTGCCGATGAGGTCGTCCGCCTCATAGCCGGGAATGCGTACCACGGGAATACGCATGGCGTTGAGGATATCAATAATCCACGGTATGGAGTCCTTGAGCTCCTGCGGGGTGGCTTGGCGGTTTGCTTTGTACTCCGCATAGCGCTCATGGCGGAACGTGGGGCCTGCCGGGTCCAGACAGGCAACGATGTGGGTGGGCTGCGCTTTCTCTATAAGTGAGAGTACCGTGTTGGTGAACCCGAACATGGCGGATGTGTTCAACCCCGCCGCTGTGCGCATCGGTGCGTTGATGAACGCGTAAAATGCGCGGTACATCAGTGCCATGCCGTCCAGAATGTAGAGTGTCTCCATTGCTCTACATCCTACCACAGCCACCATTTTCTGTCAATTCCTGAAACGCGCCTGAGATTGATAAAGCGTTCCTTGGCAGAAGTAGGGATGTTTAAGGCTGCTTGTTCTGCAGTTTGTTGAGTTCTGCTTGGAGTCGGGCTGCCTGCTTGGCGTCTTTTTGAAAAGTCCGGGCTACGCAGTACTCCGCCTCCAAGGTCAGCGCGATGATGCGCGTGCTTTGTTCCTCCGTGATGAGGCCTTGCTGATAACGTTTCTGTGCCAGCTCACGGAGTTGTTGGCATGCTTTCAATCCCTGTTGCTCAAGTTCTTCGGTGTGCGCATACTCCAGTCCGCGAGTATAGGCGTTGACGCCTGTCAACATGCTTTGAATTTGCGCGTACAGTACCTCATCATAACTACACAATCCGGAGGCGTAGCTCGTTTCAGCCAGTTTACACAGCGTATACGCTGTTTCGTTTGCTTCTCGTACTGTTTTTGTGTCCGGTGTCTCGACCGGGTTCGATAAAATGAAGAGGTACATTGCCATCCGAATGCGGGTGCTCTCTCCCTGCGGGGCAAATCCGTTTTTTTCACGCGCTTCCGCGAGTCGTCCTGCTTCCATGTAGCGTTGTGTGATTACCTCAAAGAGTTTGCTCTGTTTTTTTGTATCTGTGCATGCAAAGAACTCCGCCTCCAGTGCGGAGATTTCCTCTTGCAATACTTCCGGATATGTTGCCAGCCCGGCATCATATGCCTGCCGAAGTACGGTGACTGCACTTGTGGTGGTGTTTTCCGGAGTTGCTGCCTGCGCTTGCAGTATTGAGCATAACAGAAGTGTGAGTAGGATGGGCTTTTTCATATGCATGTATGGTGAGGCTGCGTTGTTATCTTACCCCATTTCCGGCTCTTTGTCTACCCTAAAGTTCGTTACACGCAGGGCAAACGCATTGGGGATTGTGTCATGCAAAATTTATTAAATGTATCTTATTTGTTGATTATAAATTTCTTAAAACGCTGCATATAAACAAGTGATTTTAATATAATATATTAGTATTGCATACAATGCTTATAT
>JAFQDN010000020.1 GCA_017415995.1 Akkermansia sp.
TATATATAAGCATTGTATGCAATACTAATATATTATATTAAAATCACTTGTTTATATACAGCGTTTTAAGAAATTCATAATCAACAAATAAGATACATTTAATAAATTTTGCATGACACAATCCCCAATGCGTTTGCCCTGACGCAGTTCCGCGTTTTTTGATTTCGTAAAAATTGACACCCTTCTCCTTATGCTTTCTGCATTTCATCGGATTTGCTGATAGAACTTCAAAAAAATGTTTTTATGCTATATTTTAGGCTTGACATGGCATTGCGAATAGTGTATCTTTCTGCTAGCATGAGATCTATACTTATAATTCTGACCGGCATCATGATGGTGTTCAGCGCAGTCGCCGATACGGTGACGGATTTGCGCCCCGCCATTCAGGAGGCGGCCGCGAAACATGGCGTGGACCCCGTGTTGATGGAGGCGATTATCCGCCACGAATCCGCCAATGCAACCTCATCGGCAGCGCGCCGCAAAAATAATCTTGCCGGAATCATGGGCAAGAGAGGGCAGCGCAAATACGAGTCCAAGGAGGCTTGTGTTCAGGACCTCGCTCAACTTTTGGCCAAATATCACGCCAAAGGACGCCGAACCGTGCCGCAGATTGCCCGTGTGTATTGCAAGAGCACGAGCTCATGGATTCGCCACGTGAATGGCTACATGACCCGCATTCGCAATGGTGAGTTCGGTGCTCTCTGATACTCGTTTTACTTTATTCATTCCGCATAAAAAGAGCCACAGCTCAACAGCTGTGGCTCTTTTTATGCGGAATTATCCGGTGGGTGGCGTCAGCGGAGCTTGAGGACATCCACCACGGCTGAGGTGATTTCCTTCATGTCATCCATGCAGAGCTCGCCCATGTGGGCAATGCGGAATGTCTTATCCTTCAGCCCGCCGTAGCCGTTGCCTAACTGCATGTTACGCTCAGCCAATGCTTTGTTGAGCTCCGGAATGGAGATGAGCTCATCACAGCCCTTGGGGTGTGCATCAATAACGGTGAGTGTCTTGGAAAGATGGTTGCGGTTGGGATACACGCGGAAATACTCATCCGCCCAAGCGCGAGTATACTCGGCGCATTGTTCATGGCGTGCGAATCGTGCCTCGATGCCCTCTTCATTCACAATGTGTTGCAGCTGCTTATCAAGCGCATACATGAGGGAAAGGCAGGGGGTGGAGGTGTATTGGTAGTTCTTTTTGTCAATGAAGTCCCACAGGGTGCGCAAATCAAAATACAGCCCGCGGTTTTGTACGGATGCCGTGCGCTCGTAGGCTTTGGTGCTCATGGCGCAGATGGATAATCCGGGGGGGAGTGCCAGTGCCTTTTGGGTGGAGGTAATCAGAACATCAATCCCCAGCTTGTCCGTCTCAATCTTGGAGCCGGCTGCCGAGGAAACGGCATCCACCAACCATACCACATCCGGGTATTTTTTCATGACCTCTGCTATCTCTTCCACCGGGTTTTGAATGCCGGATGACGTCTCATTGTGGGTAACGGTAATGACATCATACTTGCCGGTGGAGAGGGCTGCATCCACCATTTCCGGTGTGGTAGGTTCTCCCATTTCGCTGGAGAATTTGTCTGCCGGTATACCGTTGACCTGGGCCATTTTGAACCACTTGTCGCCGAATGCTCCCACGGAGAATACTGCTGCGCGCTTGGCCGTGCAGGAGCGGATTGCGCCCTCCATCAGCCCGGAGCCCGAGGATGTGGAAAGCAGGATTCGGTTGTCGGTAAAGAGCACCTTCTGCATGTTGTCAGAGATGCGCTTCTGGATTTCAGAGGCTTTCTTGGAGCGGTGCCCTATCATTGGCAAGCTCATTTCTGCCAGTATGTCCTCCGACACAATGGTCGGTCCCGGTATGAACAGTTTGATAGCCATAATTGCAAAATTGGGTTCAACTGTGCCTATGCTAGCATGTTTTTTTTCCGTTGGCGAGAATAAAGTTATGAAGTTGACAAAGAAGAGGATTGCCAAAGCCTGTGTTATTTGTTAAAATTGGCGTGTATGAAGCACCTGAGCATTCTCTCAATTTTTGCCGCATGCTGTTTGTTCAGCGTGCATGCAGATGGCGCAGCCGATAAGCCGGCACCGCCTAAGCCTAAACCTCAGCGAATTGTAAATCGCGTGGCGGCCGTTGTCAATGGGCGTCCCATTACCTCGTCTGAGGTGCGTGCCCGCCTCATGCCGTATGTGCAGGAGTTGACGATGCTGTATCCGAATCAGGGGTCAAGATTCAACGGTGAGTTGATTAAGGCCAAGAAAGCCGTGTTGGATGAACTGATTGAGCGAGAACTTGTATTGAGTGACTTTGAGGGCAGGGGACTGAGCATGCCGGATTCTGCTGTTGAAGAGGAAATCAACCGCCGTATCATGCAGCGCTACAACGGTAATAGGGATGCCTTGCTCAAGTACCTGCGCGCCAGTGGTATGACATACAGTGAGTTCCGTGATTCTGTTCGCAAGGAGGTGACCGTTATGGCCATGCGTACCGCTCGTTATGACCGTGATATTCCGCCGACTCCGGATGAAATCCGGGCCGAGTACCGTGCTACGCGTTCCGATTACCGAGATGTGACACGTGACCAAATTCGTTATGAGAAGATTTATGTTCCCTTCGGCTCCGGGGATGACCCCAACGCAACCCTGGAAGAACAGAAAGCCTTTGCATTTGCCTTGACGGATGCCATTAAGAAAGGTGAAATCTCATTTGCTGATGCTGCTCGACAGTACTCGCAGGATGAGTTTGCAGACCAAGGCGGGCAATGGCCTTTCCGCAAACGCTCTGACCACGCGCCTGAGTTTGCTAACATCATATTCTCACTGCCTAAGGGTGAGCTTGCCGGTCCAATTTTGACGCCAGGCGGCTTCACCATTGTACGCGTGCAGGAGATAAAGAAAGCACCCGCTCCCTCACTGAATGCTCCGGGTATTAAGGCTCGCGTGGATGACTCAGTGCGCCGTAAGAAGAGCGAGAAACGCTACCGTGAGTGGATAAAGCGCTTACGCAGTAAGGCTGTTATTCGCATCTACATCTGATAGGGAGAGGCTTGGTATTTCAAAAAAATGCAGCAGGGGTAACCTTACTGCATTTTTTTTACTGCGTAGACCGTAGCTGGCGTTCTTTAGACTTGATATTTGGGCTGCGTCAGCGTATGCTTGGTGTGCGATGAATATCCAACTTTTCAAGGAACTTTGCGAGGCGACCGGAGCTTCCGGTTTTGAGTACGGAATTCGTGATTTGATTATCCGCGAGATGACGCCGCTGGCTGATTCCATCTCCGTGGATAACATGGGTAACGTGATTGCCGTAATCAAAGGCAAATGCAGCGATAAGAAGATTATGTGCGCTGCGCACATGGATGAAATCGGCTTCATTGTTCGCCATATTGATGACAACGGCTTTATCCGCATTTTGCCGCTCGGCGGGTTTGACCCCAAGACCCTCACGGCTCAGCGCGTTACGGTACACGGCACCAAAGATTTGCCCGGGTGCATGGGTGTAAAACCCATCCACGTTATGTCCCCGGAGGAGCGTACGAAGATGCCGGCCGTTACGGATTATGTGGTAGATGTGGGTCTGCCCAAGGAAGAGGTGGAGAAGTACGTCTCCATTGGTGATTCCATTACCCGCATCGGTAACTTGGTGGAGATGGGTGATTGCCTGAACGTCAAGAGTATAGATAACCGTGGCGGCTGCTACCTGCTGATTGAGGCGGTGCGTGCCATCATCTCTGCCGGTGAAAAACCGGATTATGACCTCTACGCCGTGTTCTCCGTGCAAGAGGAAGTCGGTCTTCGCGGAGCTCAGGCAGCCACCATCAGCATTCAGCCTGATTTCTCCTTTGCTCTGGATGTAACAATCGCATTCGATACTCCCGGTTCCGGGGCTCATGACAAGTGCACGGTGCTCGGCAAAGGAACTGCCGTTAAAGTGTACGATGGCACGCTCATCACGGATAACCGCATGGTGAAATTTATGACAGCGCTGTGTGAGGAAGGGAATATTCCCTACCAGTTGGAGTTGCTCTCCGCCGGTGGTACAGATGCCGGAGCCATGCAGAAGTTCTGTGCCGGTGGTTCTATTGCCGGTGCTGTTTCCATCCCGGTGCGTAATGTGCATCAGAGTATCGAAATGGCTCATAAGACGGATATTCAGGCCAGTGTGGACCTGCTGGCAGCTTGCTTCTCTTCGCTTTCTCGTTGGGATTGGTCATGGGAACGCAAAGTACGCACTCTTGCCCCCAAGGCTGCCCCTTGCGAGAGTAAGCCGGCTCCCAAGAAAAGATGCTGCCGTAAAAAGTAACATTTCTCTCTTATTTGGATAACCTTTACGCTGTTCCGTGTATGCGGAACAGCGTTTGGCTATAATAAGAGCTTAATTAAGGTGTTTCTGACGCCGAAAATACTTGATAGCCTCGCATTCTTGTGTTACATTACCCGTAACGCAATATGGTATACCTGAATAAAGTTAAGTTTATAGCAGCCTTGTGTGCGCTGTTGCTTTGCTGTTGTTCTTTGTGGGCCGGACAGACTTCGGCCGATGACCCCGCACCCCGCTACCGCAATCCCTTCCGGGCTATGTCTGAGCGCTCTTCGCAGCCGGTTAATATCCGTATCTCCTCAGAGTGGCAACTTACGGATGCTCAACGCCGTACGGCTATGCGTCCGCCGGTTATGAAAATTGATGCCTACAAAATCCGCTTCCTCTACCCGGAGGATTTGGAGCCGACTCCTGAGCAAGTAGCGGATGGTTCTGCACTTACGCGCAACCAGCGCAAATACATGCAGCGTGCTCGCAGAGCAGCCTTGCGTGAGGCTATATGGCGCGTCAGCGTTGAGGCCGAGGCGTATAATCGCGTCCATTCGGAAAAACTCGCCGCCATTGAAAAACAGGGACGCCACATTATTATCAATCTTACGGAACAACGCGGTTATTACATGGAGGGCTCTCAGCAGATCCGTACCTTTAGGGTGTGTTCCGGCAAGCGTTCTACACCAACCCCGACCGGCCACTTCCATATTCAGGAAAAAGACCGCCACCACCGTTCTAATCTTTACCATGCCTCTATGCCCTTTTTTATGCGCCTGACGCTGGATGGCGTGGGCTTGCACCAAGGCCCGATTCGGGGGTATCCGTCATCTCATGGCTGTATTCGCCTGTATTGGGATGATGCCCGCTTCCTCTTTGAAAGGTGTGAGGTAGGTACGGCTGTTTTTGTGATAAAGTAGTGATGGTGAATATGCAACTGAAAATCAGACCCGCATGTACCGATGATATTGAGCAGCTGCGTTTGTTGTATGATGAAATCATCGACGCGATGGATGCCTCTCGTTGGCATGCTCAATGGCGCAAGGACGGTTATCCCTCGCGGGAGGACTTGTTAGCCAAAGCCATTGCGGCAGAGCTCTGGGTGTGTGAATATTCCGGTGAGCTTGCGGCTGCCATGGTGCTTAATCATTCGTATAATCCGGGCTATTCACAAGCTCCGTGGCAAGTGGAATGTGGGGAGGATGAGGTGCTGTGCATTCACACGCTTGGGGTGTCTCCGCGTTTTCAGCGCTGCGGCATTGCCTCTGCCATGGTGCATCATGCCATTGCCATCGCGCGCGCTTCCTCCTGCAAATGCCTGCGTTTGGATGTCATCAATACCAACCGTCCGGCTGATTTGCTATATTTGCGCCTTGGCTTTTGCTGTCGCGGTGCTTTTACTCTCAACTATGAAGGGGCTGTCTGCACGCAGTTTAATCTGTACGAGTACGTACTCTGATTATCCTTGTTGGCATACCAGCGGGAATCGCTGAGAAAGCGGGTAATCCGGTACCTTTATCAGCTCTACTCCGTACATGGCTGCTATCTCCGGGGCTCGGGACTCTGCATAGTCCTCCCCGTAATATATGGTTTTTACCCCGTGGGCGCATAATGCCTGCATGCACGAGGTGCAGGGCATGGTGGTGCATGCCACTATCTTTGCCTCGCCTCGCTTAAAGAGACTGCACAAGTTGATTTCCGCATGCAGCATGTATTTTTGCCGCTCCGCGCGCGATGCCCAGAACCCTTCCGGTGCTGTAAACCCCGGAAAAAGTCCGTTGTACGCCGTGCCTATTACGCGGTTATCCTTATCCAATGCGGCTGCGCCCACCTTACGGTAGGGATCCTCGGACCTCAGCGCTGCCACATGGGCAAGTGCCATAACATACTGCGGTATGGAAAGTCGGCTCATGCCCCTATCATACAGTTCTGCTCTACCATTGCAAGCGAAAAATGCCTTCGGGTATCATTCTCGGATTTTTTGCTGGACAGAGCATGGGTGCTTTGCTATAAGAGGCATGGACTATGAAAGATTTTTACAATCCGTTGCTGATGCTTGTCATCGTTGTGCTGCTCGCCTGCCGAATCAGTGGTGCAGGGGATAGCGGTAATATGGAATTGTGGGCGCTGGTATTGTGTTCCACCGGTTTTTTGGTGGATGGTGCTTTGGCTGTAGCGCGTGCTTTGTCTCGCCGGCCTGCTGTGATGCCCATGGTATGGTCCGTGGTGTACCTCATTACGGGATGCTGTGTGTGGGTGATGATTACGACGGCGCAAGAAGCAAAGGCGGATGAGCTGGCTGAGTTCCGCGCCATGTATGCAGAGTTCCGCAACGGTTCCGATATTAATGCTCGCAACGCATCAGGTGAAACACTGCTTGCCCTTGCCGTGGAATGCGGACGCGAAAATGTGGTGCGCGAGTTGGTTGCCCGGCAGGATGTATCCCGCGAAACCTTGCATGAGGCTGCCTTGCGCGCTGTTGAATGCGAGCGCCCCTTGGAGTTGGAGCTTTTGCTGAATGCCGGGGTTGAGGTGAACGCTCCCATTGGTGGCTCTACTCTGTTGTGTACGGCAGCTGCTGCCGGTAAGCATGCTGTTCTCCCTCTCTTGTTGGAGCGCGGTGCCGACCCCAACCAAACGGATGCCGAGGGAACCCCGGCGCTGATTCATGGCGTGGTATCCGGCCATACCGGGGTGGTGCGTACCCTGCGCGCAGCCGGTGCCGACCCCGCCCTTACGGATTCCCATGGGCGCACGGCTGTCTCGTTTGCCCGTTCTCAAAAAATGGAAGAAGCTTTACAATAATGAATGCCCCATCCCTTATCAAATACCTGCCTTTGTGTTTGTTGGTTCTCGGTGCCCGAGCGGAGGATTTTACGCTTGCCGACGGTACCGTGCTGAAGGATGCCGAGGTGCTCCGCCAGAGCTCGGAAGAGGTTCAAATTCGCCACGCCGGAGGTATTGAGAAATTCTCATACACGGAGCTCAGCCCCGAGCTTCAACAGCGCTTCGAGATGACCCCGGCGCAGGTGGATGCTCGCAAAAATGCTGCCCGTGAGGCTGCGGAAAATAAACGTATTGCACGCGAGCAGGCTAAGGCTGAACGCGAGCGTGCTCTAAAGGAGGCTCAAGCTGCCCGCGAGGCTGCCCTCCAAGCTGCCGGTAAGTACCCTCGCTATGTGAATGGGGCGGAGGTTATCCGCCTGTGTAGTGCATTCCTGACGCTGGATGCCCGTGTGGCGGAGTTTTTGGCTGCCGAGTGGAACCGCCGTGAGGCCTTGCGCATGGAGCTGCCGGCGGATGCTGAGCGCTTTGCGTCCGATGCTGCGGCTCTTCGTAAGGATTTTGAGCAAGACCGCGCCGCTCTTGCTGCTTCCAAGACCGAGGTGGAGAAATTGCGTACCCAAACCCAAGCCCAGAGTGCCGAGCTCCAACGTAAAGATGCGGAAATTGCAGCATTGAGAGCTCAGGTGGCTGAGTTGAATAAGGAACTGGGGCGTGCAGAGGCTCAGAGTGATAACTCTTCCTCCGGCACAGTGGTGATTGATCGCCCTGTCTATGTCCCTACATACGTTCCTACTCCGGTCATTGTGCCCGGCTGTGGACGGCGGGGACACTCCTCACACCATACGCGTCCGCATCGCCCCACACCCGCCCGCCCGGGTGGCCATATTCCTCCCCCCAGGCCTGCTAATTCTGCACATACTATTCCTCGCCGCTGAGGCAGGTTGAAAATACCACACGCGCCCGCCACGGCTCTAAGCGTGGCGGGCGCGTGTTGTCTTGATGAATCTTTCCTTCGCTTACTCTCCAAGGGTGCTTGCCAACATGGATGCAACACCTTGGAATGCGGCTGCTACCATGCTTTGCCCCGGGTCCTCCAAGGCTACGGGATGCCCCTCGTCGCCACAGGAGCGGGTTTGAATATCCAAAGGAATGCGGCCGAGCAGCGGAACTCCCAGCTTTTGAGCCTCGCGCTCGCCGCCACCTTCGCCGAAGATGTTGTATACCAGACCATCGCTGGGGCATACAAAGTAGCTCATGTTTTCAATCAGACCGAGAATGGGCGTTTCCACGCGCTGGAAGAGACCGACTGCCTTACGCGCATCGATGAGGGCGACCTCCTGCGGGGTTGTGACGATGACGGCTCCGGCCAAATCCACCGTCTGCACGATGGTCAACTGAATATCGCCCGTGCCCGGAGGCATGTCGAGAATGAGGAAGTCCAGGCCACCCCACTCTACATCTCGCAGAAATTGCTGCACGTACCGTGTGGCAAGAGGCCCGCGTACCGCAACGGGGGAAGCCTCGTCTATCATTAACCCCATGGAAAGCAGCTTGATGCCGTGTGCCTCTACCGGAAGAAATTGCTCCTTCTCTGAGCAACCCGGCCTTTCCTTGGTTCCGAACATCAGCGCCATGGACGGACCGTAGATATCTAAATCCAGCAGTCCTACCTTGTAGCCCAAACGCGAAAGCGCAACTGCCAAATTGGCTGAAACGGTGCTTTTGCCCACACCTCCTTTACCGGAGGCAACGGCAATGACGTGTTTGACACCGGGTACGCTGGATTTCCAATCGGCTGGGTCATCGTTGGCCGTGGCCTTTTTGACGCTCTTGGGTGCATGGTGCTCGATATTCACATCCAGTTGTTTGACACCGGGTAATTCTTTGACGACTGCCATGACGTTCTCGTATATATAGCGCGGAACATCGGCATTTTTACTCTCTATCAGCAACTCCACCACGACGGCTCCATTTTCATCCACCGTAATGTTCTTCACCAACCCGAAGGAGACGATGTCTCGGCTGAACCCCGGGTATTTCACTGTTGTCAGTGCCGCGCGTATCAGCGCAGGCGTTAATTGCGGTTCACTCATGTTTGTTTCAGTATGCTGCCCGCAATGCTACCACATTTTTGCCCCTTTTTCAAGTTCCAATTGTGCCAGCCTGCTCTCGCTATGAAAAATATTTTCAGGAATTGCGTTATTTTTCTTGCCAAATAGAAAAAAAGGAGTATTATTCCTGCACCATGACTCGAAAAGGTGGTATCAACAAGACGCGTAAGGCTGTTGCCAAGCGTTTCAAGGTGACCGGCTCGGGCAAGGTTCTGCGTCGCAAGCAGGGTAAGCGTCACATCCTCCAGAAGAAGTCCAGTAAGCGCAAACGCGCTTTGGGCAAACCCGCTCTGGTGGACGCCACCCAGGTTTGGGCCGTTAAGCAGAACATGCCCTTCGCTTAAAACCGAGGAACATGGCCACAAGCCAAGTCCCGCCCGCTATTCGGGCGGCCTTCTTGCAGCCTTCCCGGCGTATTTTTCGCCGCGGATAGAACGGACGAGACTGCAGGGAGGTGAGGAAGAACAGTCCGCTCACAATAGACAATATAGAAACATATGGCACGTGCTACAAATGGGCCGGCTTCACGCGCCCGCCGCAAGCGCATCCTGCTTCGCGCCAAGGGCTTCCGCGGTTTCCGCAGCAAGCTCTTCCGTTACGCTAAGGATGCTGTCTACAAAGCATGGCAGTATGAGTACCGCGACCGCAAGAAGAGGAAGGGCCAATTCCGCCGCCTCTGGACTGCTCGTATCTCTGCCGCTGTGCGTCCCCTCGGTCTGACCTACTCCCGCTTCATGGAGGGTCTTAAGGCCGCTAACGTTGATCTGGACCGCAAGTCCCTGTCCGAGCTGGCTATCGCCAACCCGGAGGCTTTCAAGGCTGTATTCGAGCTCGCCAAGAAGGCTATCGACGCTAAGGAGGGTGCTGCTCTCAAGGCGTAAGAAGCTGAATCGAACAGTAAACATTTACAAAAAACGGATACTTTCTTCGGAAAGTATCCGTTTTTAGCGTACCCCGTTTAATGATAATGTCACGTACGGTGGCGAGAGAAAGGGGCGCAAGTGCCCCCCTTCTCGATTAATGAATGATTAAAGGCTGAAAGAGTAGGAACCTACGCCATCGGTGATGATGTAGTCGCCATCATCCGTGTATTTGATGCAGCGGGGTACGTAATCGAGCCTATTCAATGCTTCGGAGATACATTTGGGTGCTCCTACAAAGAACACACCGCGTTGGGCGCAAAGAATACAGGATGTGTTAGTCATGGAGGCACTGAGGATGAGGCCGTATTCGTTGTTGGTTTGGGTGATAATCTTGCCGAAGGCGTCACCCAAATTGTGGTAAATTGTTTTCTCCGTGACAATAATGTACTCGTCTCGATCGTTGAAGCAAGCGGACAGAACTTCTTCGGAGGCACTATGCAGTTGCTTGAGTTTGTCGGAGAAATCGGTAGGCGCTCCCATGCAGCTATAGCCGTTAGTGCCGAAAATGGCAACGAATGAGCCTCTTTCCGTAATGTGAACGTCGGTAATAGACTGGTTCAACTTGTCATTCTCTTCGATTGCCTCTTTGAGAGCTGTCGGCACTTTGGAGATGGCCCAGTTGTTGCGTCCGCTGACAACAACGCCTGCACCGTAGTCTGTTAGTGCAGCAATACGAACTTCGCCGCGTTCTTTGATGACACCCTTGATGTAGCTGTGCGGGGATGTGGTGCTTGCCGGTATATCGTTGAAGTTGCCGGTCCATGGGCAGCCTGCATCGGCAATTCCGCCCAAGGAAAGTGTGGCCAACAGGCCTAATGTGAGAGTTTTGATTGGTTTGGTGATATTCATGGTTGTGTTTGCTGTGTTTGAGAGAGAATTCCGGCTTTCATCGTACGGTATGTGTTACCGCTGATAAAACGTTGATACTATGTTATGAAATTCTACAGAGATGTCAAGCCTGCAATGAGTTTAAATGACAATAAATCGACCGCCCGGTTGAGCTGCAATGAGGCGCATGACTTGCAGGCGCATGAGTTGGGGCGTGAGTTCTTGCGCCGACATACCGAGTGCAGGGCAGAGGGTATCCAGCGTATGATGACCGGCGCGGATGGCTGCCAGAATGGCCTGCGCAGCCTCCGGGGCATTGGGGATGCAGTATGAAAGCCGCTCCTGTTGTTCCGGTGCTGCCTCGGGGGTGTTGAAAAGTTCCATTTGTTGCGGGGCTGAGTTCCAGCCCATATCTGACAGTAAATCCGCAGCTGAGGTGCAAAGGATAGCACCGTCGCGGATGAGCCCGTGGCAGCCTACCGCTGTAGGGCGGTCTATCATGCCGGGTACGGCAAACAGGGTGTTCCCGTAGTCATCTCCGGATATTTTTGCTGTGTGCAGGGCTCCGCTGCGTGCCGGTGCTTCCACTACAAGTGTGGCTTTGCTCCACGCTGCTACGATGCGGTTGCGCTGCGGAAAACTGGAGCGGCTGGGGCGCATATTCATGGGAAACTCGCTCACTACTGCACCGTGCCCATTGATGATGTTGCGCACCAGTTCCTCATTCTCTGACGGGAAAATATGAGCCAGTCCGTTGCCCAATACGGCAATGGTGCGTCCCCCTGCATCTAGGGAACCCCAGTGGGCGGCGGTATCTATGCCTTTTGCCAAGCCGGAGATAATGGTGCAGCCGGCATCTGCCAGCTCGCGCCCGAAGCGCCTGGCGGTGTTCATGCCGTACGGGGTGGCTGCTCGTGAGCCGATGACCGATACCGCGTGCTCGGCATCATCTTCTTTCCATTCGCCGAGCACGTAGAGTACGATGGGCGGATCACTCATGCGGCGCAGCGCTTTCGGGTAGTCTTCATCTGTCAGGGTGACGATGCGTACCCCGTAGTGCTGTGCGCAATCCATTTCTGCATGCACGTTGGTGCAATCTTGCCAGTTGGCTATGGCGTAGGCCATTTTTGTACCGATGCGGTGCACTCGCTCCAGCATGTTGGTCGGGGCGGATAGTACGAGCTCGGCTGAGCCGAATACATCCAGCAAGGCCTGTATGCGTATGGAGCCCAACCCCGGAATGAGGTTGAGGGTGATGAGGGCTTCTCTCGGGCTGAGGTTGAGTGCGCGCACGGTACCATTGCCATTCCGAGAATGGCTGTTATGAGTTGTTGCGGGGAAGGTGCGTCGGTCAGCGCTCTACGGTAAAGTCCAGCCCTAAGTCCATGGACGGCACGGAGTGTGTCAGGCAGCCGAAGCTTATGAAGTCCACCCCGGTTTCCGCTGCGGCGGGTGCTGTGGCTAAGGTGAGGCCACCGCTGGCTTCAAAGTAGGGTTTGGGAGAGTCCCCACGCATTTCCACCGCTTTGCGCATATCCTCGCAGCTCATGTTATCCAGCAGTATGTAGTCCACTCCCTTGAGCTGCAGGAATGCCTCCACTTGGGTCAGGTTGTCTGCTTCCAATTCTACTTCCACGCCGGGTTTGTCGCTCTTGAGCTTGTTGATGCACTCTTGCAGGTGTTGTGTGTTGCCGTCTGTCATCAGGTGGTTGTCTTTCACCATGGCGCGGTCGTAGAGTCCGAGGCGGTGGTTGTTTCCGCCACCGTGTACAACGGCTGCTTTTTCCAGCAAGCGGTAGCCGGGGGTTGTTTTGCGGGTGTCCAGCAACTTGCACCCCGTGTGCGAGATGGCTTTCACGTACTTGTTGGTCATGGTTGCTACGCCGGAGAGCCTTTGGATGAAATTCAGGGCTGTTCTTTCCGCTCCCAGTATGGAGCGGGCAGAGCCCTCTATCATCATGACGATGGCATCCGGTGATACCTCCTCTCCATCGTGCAGGTATACCTCCACGCGCAGTGTCGGATCCACTGCTTTGAATACGGACTCTGCCACTTTTACGCCGGAAAGCACGCCACGTGTGCGCGGCCTCATCAGTGCCCGAGCCTGTAATCCCTCCGGTACAAAGTAGGTGGAGGTTACATCTCCGTCCCCGAAGTCTTCCTCAAGCGCCAACTTAATGAGCGCGTCCATGTTATCTGAAACTTTTGTGCTGCACATGCCTATACTATAGGCAAGCCCCGCCTCCTTGTAAAGCTTAAAATCAACATTCTTACGGCTTGTCCTTATTATAAGGCAACGGAGTACCACACACCGGTGGCCTCCGTTGTAAAAAGATATTGTCTGCGGCTCAGAACCGGAAGTCGAGCCCGGCGGAAATGAAGAGTCCGGGTTTGTAGTGGTGTGTTTCGTACTCGTGTTTACCGGCAGAGCGTTCTTGGAATTGGGCGGTTGTTGCTACGGTGGAGCCGACGGCAAAGGTTATAATGCGTTTTGTTTGGCCTGGTTCTGCAAAATTGTATTCACCGCCAATGCCCAGTACCAAGGAACGGACTCGGAATTGGCGGTCGCCGCGCGGTGTTTCTACGGACCAAGTGCCACCGTGCCCGGCCATGAACGGACCCACGCAGAAGGTGTCGGAAACTTGGTAGAGGGCGTCTAGTCTGTAACCTTTCATGCGGATGAGCCAATCATCGCTCGGGCGCCACTCGAACCCGAATACCGGAATGATTCCGTAGTCCGAGAAACGCGGGGCAACGGCTACACCCAAGGTGTAGGTAAAGCTCTCATTGTGCTTGACGGTGTAAAGTCCGTAAGCCGTGAGTTCCAAACCGTGGTCGATGGCTCCGCTGTCGGAAGCTATTTCCGGGGCCATTCCCATGGTGAGGCGGTTACCGGTGGGCATTTTTCTGACGATTGTGACGGGTACGGAAACGGATACGAGTTCATCATGCTCGAGGTCCAAGATGCCTCCGGTGTTGATGTCTGTCAGTTTGGCATCGAATTGCACATTGAGCATGTAGTCATCCCAGCCGCTTTTTCTGGGATCGGAAAGGGGAACGGTGAGGGAGTATGTTTGCATGCTGAGGTCGGAGCCACCATGGCGTTCGCCCATGCGGGTGACGGCCGTAATCTCTGCATAGCTGGGCAGCAGCCCGCTGTCCGGTAAATCGTAGTGAAAGGGAACAGATTCTGCCCCCATGGCAGTAGTTGCGAGGCTCAGTGCGAGGATGCTCAGCGTTTTCTTCATAACAAACTCAGTTTAGCACGTGCTGCGTTTTTTTGCAAGTGTTATGTTCTATTGCTCAAAAAAAGAGGGCAGGAGCCGTAGCTCCCGCCCTCCCGGGGTTCTACATACACATTTACAGCACAAAGGGGTAAATCAGAACGAGAAGACGGCCTGCACGCCTGCAACCACGGCATCAGACTCGCTGCTGTAGGCCGGGTTGTTGATGTATTGTACGTGGGGAACAAGCTTCATGTAATCATTGACTTGGAAGCTGTACATGGCCTCCATCACGTATTCTCGGTTGTTGTTGGTGGGCTCATCTGTATGATTGGTGCCCTTGAATACTCCGAAGGCAAGGCCTAAGAAGTCGTCCTCGCGTCCGGGAATGCCTTGAATGGTGGCACCGCAGGAGAAATCGAAAGCTGCGCCGAGGTCTTGCTTGGCGCCGAATCCGCTGCGGGCAAATACCGTCACTTCATCACAAAGGGCGTACTCGATGCTGGCTGCCATGCCGGCGTTACGGCGATTTTTATCATCAAACTCCACTTGGCGGAAGAAGGGGTTAATGCGTACGATTGCATCACCATCTGCAAAGGTGTAGCCGTATTCACCCACGACCATGTATGAGGAGCCGCTGTTGAAGGGATTGTAGCCGTATGAGGTGGTTTCTCGGCTGAATCCGATCATGGCATAGCTGTTCTCATTGATTTCGTACTGTAGGATGGCACCTAAGTTGGCATCCGGCAGTGCCAATACGGTGGAGTTGACGAACCCGCCGTTCGTAAAGTTGTGGAAGGAGTCATTTGCAGGCCCCACGGCATCAAAGTAGTTGGTCATGTTTACCATACCGGCGATGATACAGAAGCGCTTGCCGTTGAAGTAGTGCATGAGTGCCAGCTCCGGAATGACGGCATCATGCGGCCCGTATATGTCGGCATGCATGCCGGTGAACTCGCCAACGCCATCCACAAACTGTTTGTCGGATGCTGCGGAGCGCCTGTCCAGGCCCCATGAACCGGAAAGCTCGAAGCGCAACCAAGTGCCGCCGTTAACCGTGTCTTCGATAAGGCGCTGGTTAATCTGAGCGTGCAACAGTGTGTAGTTGCTGTGGTTGGTGGTGGCGGGGTCTGCTCCGTTGGTGTGCCAGTACCCGTAGGCCACGTCCACTGCCCACTGGGTGCCGAACTTGTTGTTCATGTGGGAGTGTGCTTTATGGAGGCTGTTGGCGGTTTCTCCGCTTTCCGGAGTAAACATGTTGATGCCTTCCAGTATGGCTCCTTGAGAGGAGCTTTCCGTTGCGAGCGCAGTGGTGACCATTAGGCCTGCTGCGGCAATTGCGAGTATGTTTGTGTGTTTCATCATAATAAATTGTTGTTAAGAAATGCTAACTTTCTGAGAAGGTGCGATCGGAGCTCTTCATGAGTTATTCCTTATCACCATGGTTTTTATGGCATCCGGAGCAGTTGCATCCGCAGCCTCCCCCACAACAGGAGTTACCCTTACCTGCTTTTTTGCGGAGGCAGGAGCGGAGTGCTAACAGAGCACATACAATCAGAATCGTGATGATGATGACGTCTGCCATAACTACCTATTGTGAGGGGGTGGGGGATTACTGAATCAGTGAGAGCCGTTCTTGGGAGCGTTCGGATTAGGACGGAACACTTGGAATAAGATGACTGCCAAGAGCAGGCAAGCTACAAGTTGTCCGCTGCCGAATGTACCGGTTGTACACAGGAGTCCGATTTGGTATGTGCAGAAGGCAACAATATAAGCCCAGATGCACATAAACCCAATGGCAAGCAGTGTCCAGCGTGAGCTGTTCATCTCGCGGCGTATGGCTCCGCATGCTGCAAAGCAGGGGGCACACAGGATGTTGAACAGCAGGAAGGAAATGGCGCTGAGTGTTGTGAATGCTCCGGCTGCTCCCACGTTGGCAGCTACGCCGGTTGTTTCCTCGTCTTCTTCCGGCGCCGGGAAGAGCCAAGCTACAGCGGAGTTGATGTAGCCCAGGAAGCTATTGTCAGCATTTTCAACGGTTTCTTCAGCGGTTTCCTCATTATCCTCATTTTTCGGCTCGGCGGGCAGTGTCTCACGCGCTGCTGCATCCGTGCTCCAGAGTGCCATGGTGAGCGCAGAAAGGGCGTTGGCTTTAGCGTAGTCATGGGTGCGCGGAAGGGCGTCTTCCTCCGGCGCGGCTGCTTCTTCCGGAGCTGCGTCCTCAGAGGCTTCTTCTTCAATTGCCGGGTAAAGCTGACCAAGCGTTGCGACGACTGTTTCCTTGGCGATGAGGCCTGTTACGGTTGCAACCGTGGGTTTCCAATCGCCCCAGCCGAGGGGCGCAAAGAGCGGAGCCACTGCATTACCGGTATCAGCAAGCATGCCGTGGTTGATGGGTTCACCCTCCAACCCTTCTTGTTCCGGCAGGTAGGTGAAGCTCCAGTTATAGTTAGTGAGTACCCAAATGAGGGCCGAGGCGAGGAAGATAACGGTGCCGGCTTTTTTCACGAAAGCCTTGCAACGCTCCATAGCGCGGAGGTTGATGCTGGTGCCTCGCGGGGTGTGGTATTCCGGAAGCTCCATGACGAAGGGGGTGTAGCTTCCGGCAAACATGTGTGTTTTGCGCAGAATAAGCCCACCGAGAATAACGGAGCCAAGCCCGGCGAAGTATGCCAATGTGGCAACGGAGGCTGTTTGGCCTATCATGGCTCCGATAAGGGCCAGAATGGGAAGCTTGGCTCCACAGGGCACGAACGTGGTGAGCATGACCGTCATGCGGCGGTCTTTCTCGTTCTCGATGGTGCGGGTTGCCATTACTCCGGGAACTCCGCACCCCATGGAGACCAGCAGGGGAATGACGGATTTACCGGAGAGTCCGATGGCCCGGAAGATGCGATCCATCATGAAAGCTACGCGTGCCATGTATCCGCAGTCCTCCAGTAGTGCCATCAGGAAGAACAGTACGGCCATTTGCGGGAGGAATCCCAGCACGGCGCCTACGCCTGCCACAATGCCATCCGCTATGATGCTTTGCAGCTGCGGACTACACTCCAAGGTAAGGCGCCCGAGCATGGCTATGCCGAATGCCGCAGCGCTCATGATGAGGAACCAAATGATGAAGTCCGCTCTGCTGCCGCGTCCGGTCATTTTCATGGGGTTTTTGTGAAAGCAAACGGAGTGTGAACCATAGTTGTTGGGTGTTTTTTTCCCGGGCAGAACCAAGCAGGCCAACAGCAACAGCGCATTGGCTGCTGACAGTATCCATATAAGCCCGGTATGTACGTATCCCGGTAAATGGGGGCATACGTATTCCAGCAGAAACGGTGCTACCATGACGTAGAGCCACGCTCCGTTCATGCCCAAGTCATGCAAGCGGCGCAGCATGCTCGGGAATACCAGTATCATGGCCAGTATGGCGCTGAACATGGTGAGTGCCTCGATTCCCGCTGCCTCGCTCCCGATGAAGCCTCCCAGCCATCCGCCAACAATCGGACCGAACAGTACGTCGTTTGCCCAGCCTGTTCCCCAGTCGCCTACGGTATTGATGGCCAAGTAATAAATGGCGTACATGATTGCCACGAAAATAAGCGGCCCGGCTATGCGGTGGGTGAGTACGTTGTCCACCTTGGCGGAAATGGTTTCCCTTACTTTCTTCGCTTCCATGATTTGCGGAATAATGGAGCAAATGGCATCATACCTTCCACCGGCAATGATGGAGGCTATATCATCCTGTTGCTCACTCTCAATACGCAGGCGTTTCTCTTCAATGCTGTGGCATTCCTGCTTGCTGCGCTTGCAAAGCACGGTTTCATCACCCTCCAGCATCTTGACGGCTTCAAAACGGGTAACTCCCATGCCGCTCTGTATGTCCTCCACAGCTTCTTCCACTGCGGGTATGTATTGCAGCGGGGTTGGGGTGGCGAGCGTGTCTGTCAATATAAGCTTGAGCAGGTCGCTGATGCCGGTGTGGTTCAGTGCGCTGATTTTTACCACCGGGCAACCTAACTTTTTGCTCAATTCCTCGGAATTGATGGTGTTCCCCTCTGCCTCTGCCAGGTCTATCATGTTCAGCGCTACGATGACGGGCAGGCCGGTCTCCAGCAGTTGCGAGGTCAGGTACAGATTGCGCTCCGGATTCGTGGCGTCTACCACGTTGATGACGGCATCCGGCTTCTCTTCCAGCAAAAACTTGCGCGAGACTACCTCCTCCGGCGAGTAGGGCGATAAGGAATAGATGCCGGGCAGGTCTTGCAGCTCGATTTCTTCATGCTCCGTTAATCGTCCGCCTTTGCGATCCACCGTTACTCCCGGCCAGTTGCCGACGTACTGATTGGCTCCGGTCAATTCGTTGAACAGCGTTGTCTTGCCGCTGTTCGGATTGCCTGCCAGTGCTATTATCTTTTTCATGTTTGGAGAGACTAACTTTTTCGCACGTTTATTCTACTACTATACAGGATGCTTCCCTCTTGCGCAGGGTCAGCTCGTATCCTCGCACGGTAAGCTCAAGCGGATCCCCGAATGGCGCCACCTTTCTTACCACTACCTCGGCTCCCTTTGTGAGCCCCATGTCCAAAATCCTCTGTCGTAAAGCGCCTTCTCCGGCTACTTTTATGACGCGTACCCTTTCTCCGGCTTTTGCCATGCGCAGGGTTTTTGCTGCTGTGTAACTACTCATTGTTAGGTGAAACTAATTTTCTGACGCGGATTTTAGTCTAACCTAACATTGAAGTCAAGCTTATTTATCGATTTTTTTAAATTTTTTTTAATTTTTTTTTAGAATACGCATTGTCTCAATAAAATTGGATGATGGAAATTACAAAATGAATGGGCGACAGAGAACTTTTGATGCAGACAACGAAAAAGCTGGCAATTGCCGAGTGGTGCTTGTATATTGTTTGCCGTTAGGCGGGAATCATGATGGGTAACACACACAGCGTAGCAAACATGGAAAAGACGAAAAACATAGGCTTACCGGAGGGTTTCTCCCTAGGGCATTACCACCTGCTGAATGTGCTCGGGCAAGGTGGGTTCGGTATCACCTACCTCGCGTTGGATCAACGTACGAATGTCCGGGTGGTCATTAAGGAGAATTTGCCCACTTTTTACGCCGCGCGTGATGAAGCCACGTTGCAGGTGCAACCTCTGGCCGTGGCTGATGCCGTACAGAGCTATGCCCACACTTTACAGCGCTTTGTGGATGAGGCGCGCATCCTTGCCCGCCTGAAGCACCCGAACATCGTGCGTGTGCAAGAGGCATTTGAGGCGCTGGGGACGGCATACTATGTGATGCCCTATATCGAAGCGAAGGAGCTGCACAAGGTCATCCCTACGGAGGCGGTGAATGAAGCGTGGCTGCAGCCCATCCTCAAGGCGGTGTTGAGTGCGCTGGATTACCTGCATGCCAAAAACTTGCTGCACCGCGACCTGAAACCCGGTAACATCCTACTGCAGGCGGATGGTTAACCCATTCTCATCGACTTTGGCACCGCCCGTGCCCTGGAAACGGAGCGCTCCGCTACCATGGTAGGCACGCCCGGCTACACCCCCATCGAGCAGATTTCCATCCACGGCAAATGCGGCGCGTGGACGGATATTTACTCCCTTGGAGCCACCTGTTACCGCCTCATTACAGGGCAATTGCCGCCGGAGGCGAATGCTCGCTTGGCGGAGGACGTAGACCCCTACTTTCCCTTGGCCTCCCGTGCGGAGCTTTGTACCCGCTTCTCGCCGTCCCTGCTGAGTAGCATCGACAAAGCCTTGGCCATCCGCGCCAAAGACCGCTGGCAAAGCGCGCGGCTGTGGTTAGATGCCCTGGCAGCACCGGCCCATCCCGTACCCGCTTACATTTCCGCCGCCGAATTTAAAGAATCTCCAAGTAATCCCAAACGCAGTCATCGCCCCTTATGTTTGTGTTACCGGGCATTTGTCTCATAGGCAGTGTGGGCTATGGATTGTATACTTGCCGGTCCGCCATTGAACAAGAACTTCTCCTTGCTGAATATGAACTTTCGGAAGCCAAACGTATAGCGAAAGAACGTGAAGAAGCGGCTAAGGCGGAAGCTGCGCTCCTTGCCCGTGAAAAAGCAGAGTGGGAGAAGACTCAACGCCTGATGCGAGAAAAAGCGGAGCAGGAAGAAGCTGAACGACAAGCCCGAGAAAAAGCAGAGCGTGAAGAGTCTGATAAACAGGCAAAAATTATTGAACATTATCAAAAGGGAGAGTGTTATTTAAACGGGAGTGGTGGCTATATGCAAAGCTATATGGAGGCCGTAAGCCACTTTCGCGTAGCTGCAATGTCCGGGCATGAAAGGCTCAGCGTTGTTTGGCTGAATGCTACTATACCGGTCGCGGGGTTGCTCTTGACTATGACGAGGCGGTTCACTGGTTCAAAAAGGCTGCTGAGCAAGGACACAAGGATGCTATAAAAGCGCTTAATTCGATGAAATAGGATTTCACGTCATCATTCCGCGCCGGTAAAGTGTCCATCAAGTATTCGGACTGACACCAGGAGCCGGGGAAAACGCGGTTGCTTGTTATTTGGCCTTGCGTTTTGACTGTTTGATAACGGAGAACATAGCGCGTGCGAGAGAGGCTTTTTTTGAGAGCGGAATGTCCGTATCATAAGCCCAAATCATGACGCCTCCCATATGTTCTTGCTTAGCCCAACGGCATTTTTCTTTGATGAGGGTAGCGCCGTTGAAGGAGTGGGGAGGCCCATCGGAGCCGTCTGCATTTTTGGAGATAAACTCGTTGACATCGGGGCCGAGCTTCGGGTACCAGCTGCGTATTTGCGAATAACCGTATTGGGTCGTCAGTTTGCCTTTTTCGTTGCTGTAGAAGGGGAGACCGAGTACAATGCGCTTTTTGGGCATTTTAAAATTATTCAGGCATATGTTGGCATCTCTTTGGAAGAGCTGCATGGAGGCGTGCTGCGCTTGGAGGTCATCATAGGACATGGTCATGATGAAGTCCAGCTGATCCGTTACAAAGGGGATGGGGACACGGTAGCCAACGGATGCTGCAATGCTGATGGAAACGCCGGAGCCGGCTAATTCCTCGCGCAAATCGGCAATAAAGAAACCGAAGTGCTGCCAATGGCTGGCCGTTTCCGGGTATTCCCAGTCAATGTCCACCCCTTGGTAGCCACGGCTGATAATCCACTTGGCCATGTTCTTTGCCAATTTGCGGCGGGTGTTGGCTTCGCGCACGGCTTCCGACATGGGACCTGCCATGTGCCCGAAGCCCGCAATGAGGTGTGATTTAGAGTCACCGCGCAGTCGTTTTAACTCTGCCAGAGCCTCATCCACCACTTGTTGTGCATCTACGCCTTCTCCCACGTATTGCAGGGTTACTTCACCATCGGATGAAACGGAATAGGCAAAATGGACAATGTCCGTAAAGAGCTTGAAGTGCTCCTCAGTAAGGTGCACGGCCTTGGGCGCATTGCCCCATCCTTTCACCCAGCGCGGGCGGTAGTACGGTACTACGCGATAGGCAAAGGGGTATACGCGTGCGGCTTGCGGGTTTTGCACCGCCTCGCCCCATATTTGTTGTGGGGTGCAGCTTCCTTTGTCCGTTACCACGTTTGTGCAAACAGCGCTGATGCGGGAGTTGCCTTTGGCTTTGCCGGCAATATCCAAGGTGAGCCAGAAAATGGAGGTGCTTTCTTTCAGTTCAATGGATTTCTTAAAGATAATCTCGTTTCCCGCTACGCGGGCGGACTCTAACAGGCTAGAGTGGTTATGGCCTTTCCCGTTCGGGGCAAAGCCGTTGTTCCAAGAGGCGTCAGCCTTGTACAGATGTGCTTTTTTGATGTTGCCCGCCTTTACTTTCTCTCCCAAGCTGAAGCGTATTTCTTTGATAACCTCTCCGGGCTCACCCATGATTTTGAGTTGCAGCAAACATTGGTTTTCCACCCCGGCATAAAAGATGCTGTAGGTTTGGCGGGTTTCCGCCGTGGCTGCTGCGGCTGTTCCGGCCATCAGCAGGCACAGCATGAGGGAAAGAATGTAAACAAATCGCGTTACCATGTTGTGTTCATGGTAACGCATCGAATGTTTTGTGTCAAGCCTGTATTTTATTCCGGCACACGTTCTATGCGCGTTTGGGTTACTCGGCGTCCATCTGTTCCGGTTACGGTGAACTCGTAATTGCGGATGCGTATCTTTTCATTCACCTCCGGCATGTGTCCCAGGCATGCTGTAATGTGCCCTCCGATGGTGGAGACGCCGCTGTCACTCTCTATTTCTCCCAGCGAGGGTAGGGCTTCCTCCAAGTCAAACAGTGCCATCGAGCCACTGGCTATGTATTGCTCAGGTCCTACCGGGAAGAAGTCGCGCGCCTCTTCCGCCTCAAACTCATCCTGTATGTCATTGCCGACAATCTCTTCCAGCACGTCATCCAAATAAACCTGGCCGGTTACACTGCCGTGCTCATCCACAACCAAGGCGCAGTGAGTGCGCTCCTTGGAGAAGAAGTTCAGCAGGGTGTCCAGCTTCATTGTCTCCGGCACCACTTTTAGTGTACGGCGTACACTCATAAGGTCTTTACTCCCTTTGCGCATCAGTTGCAGCATGTCTTTTACATGCAGCCAGCCTTTCACATCATCCAAGTGCCCGTCTGCTATGGTAAAACGGCTGTGGCGGCTGCTTGTTACCAGCTCCAGGTTCTTCTCAAAGCTGTCATTGATGTCCAGAAACTCCACCTCGTTACGCGGTACAATGATGTCCCGTACAGAACGGTCATTAAGTTCCAGCGCGTTCTGCGAGATTTCTGCCTCGGTTTCCGTTACCTCATGGCTGCGTCCGCTTTCCTCCAATATGTGCGAGATTTCTTCCGCGCTGTGGTGTGTGTCCGGTGTGTAGTGTGGGTCGACTCCGAATATGCGGTGCGCTATGGCGTTGGCTGTATTGTTGAACAATTTGACAATTGGTCCGGTCGATTTAGCAAAGCGCGTCATCCATATTGAGGTCTTCATGGAAACCCCAAGCGGATTGCGAATGGCCAAACTCTTGGGTACCAGCTCGCCCAGTACCACGTGGGCAAAGGTAAATAAGGCGTAGGCCAGTGCATAGCTTATCACGCTTACAACCTCCGGTCGCAGGTGCAGGCAGTAGCTTAATATCGGTGAAAGCAGGCTCTCGATAAAGGGCTCGCCCAATGCACCCAGTGCCAGCGAGGCTAAGGTGATGCCTACTTGGTTGGCGGAAAGAAAGGAGTCCAGGTTGTTGACGATGTTGAGTGCCTTGGCGCGCTGGACGGCTTGTTTCTTGGTATCTTCGTCGTCTTCTTTCAGCTGGCTGATGCGTACGCGGGCACTCGCAAATTCGTTCGCTACAAAAAACGCGTTCAAAAACAGGAAAAAGCCTATCCCGAGCAGGAAAAGCAGGATTGATGTCAAGCTCGGGTAATTCCACGTGAGCTGTTGTACCTCTTCGGCATTTAAAAAAAGATATTCCATCATGTTTTGTTGAAGGGGGGGGGAGGGGGCCGTTAAAGTTTCTCGTACACTCCGGTGTCTCGTTTTTCCATGACGGTGAAACCGGCCTTCTTCGCGTCGCTTATGGACAGGGGAGCCAATATCTTCGGTACGTTCACGACGCCTATCTTCTTGCGTACCGGATTCTTGCAATACAAACAGTGCGTCAGCGGTGCACGATCCACCGGACGCATCAGTTCAAATCCTTTGCGGCATATCCGGCATGACTTCTCAGGGTCTTCCGGATTCTCACTTATGTATTCGTATATCGGCATATGCAAGCGCGGGCTACCCTAAAATAGCCCGCGCTCTGAAAAATGTCAATAAAAAATCCTGCCTTACCAGCTGGACTTGGTCACACCCGGAATCATGCCGGCGTTAGCCAGCTCGCGGAATGCGATACGGGACAGGTGGAAGCGACGCAGGAATGCGTGACGACGTCCGGTGAGCTCGCAGCGGTTCACCAGGCGTACGGGAGATGCGTTACGCGGCAGCATCGTCAATCCGATGTAGTCGCCTTCAGCCTTCAGCTTGGCGCGGAGGTCTGCGTAGCGAGCCGCGACAGCTGCCTTCTTCTTGTTTCTTTCAATCCAGCTCTTCTTAGCCATAACTTTGTGGGCACGGATTCTACAGGTTTTTTATTTATTGTCAAGCTCAATTTTGTGTTTTTTTGATTTTCTTTGCTTTTTTGACAATTTTAGCCGAGGGCGCGGAGTACGTCGTCAGGTAGGGGGGCTTGTCCCGCTGCTTGGGCGCACTGCTCTAACTGGGTTACATTGCGAGCGCCGATGAGAACGGAGCTGATTTCCTGTCTTCTCAGCAGCCAGCGCAGTGCCAGTTGAGTGAGCGGTATGCCGGCCTTATTGGCGATGTGTTGCAGTTCGCGTACTCTTTTCGCTGCATTCTGTACTTTGGCTTCATCCAGGAACACGGAGCTTTCATCCGCTGCGCGTGACAGGGGCGGTAGCTCCGCTCCCAGGTATTTTCCGGTGAGCATACCCTGAGCAAGCGGTGAGAACACAATGCTGCCCGTTTGTTCTTGCTGCACGGTCGGCAGAGTTTCGGTCTCGCATTCCCTATCCAGCAGGTTGTAGCGGAACTGGTGCAGCAGGCATGGTACGTTTTCTGCCTTCAGCATTCCGCACACGCGCCGAAAAAGTGCAGGGGGGTATTTGGAAAGCCCTATGTAAAGTGCCTTGCCGCTGCGTACTATGTCCACAAGCGCACTTACTGTTTCTTCCACCGGGGTGGCTGTATCCGGTCTGTGGTGGTAGAATACATCTACATAGTCCAGCTGCAAACGCCGTAAGCTTTGGTTGATTCCGGCTATCAGGTGCTTACGCGAGCCCCAATCTCCATACACCCCCGGCCACATAAGGTGCCCGGACTTGGTGGAGATGAACATTTCATCTCGTCGCATGAAAAAATCCTGCTTCAGCAATCGCCCGAATCTTTCTTCCGCGCTGCCGGGGGGCGGCCCGTAGTTGTCTGCCAAGTCAAAATGGCAGATTCCCAGCTCCAAGGCTCGTCCTATCATGGCGCGGCACTCTTCGGCATCGCTCCCCGCTCCGAAATTGTGCCACAGTCCCAATGAAATCTCCGGTAGCAGTATCCCGCTATTCCCGCAGCGTCTGTATGTCATCCCTTCTGTCATCTTATTCCTATTCTATGTATTTGCCTTCGCTCTGTCAAGCTTGATGCTGTCGTCTTTGTAGGCAACTCTCTGCAAACTCAATCAAAGCCGAAGTGGACTGCCCATGCCTGACGTACAAAAAGATTCGGCTCGTGATGACGAGCCGAATCTGTAAAAGAATGACGGATCGAAGGAATCAGTACCCGAGGAAAAGGTGGAGGTGCTGCATTTCACGGCAGCCATGAGTGGCCGCAATATGGAGGAGGCGTTCCTCAACATCGCGTGGGGGCGGGAGGCACTTGCGCGGGAGGTCTGCCGTGAGGAGCTCCAGAGCACATGCGTTGTGGAGTGCCATGGTGGTTTCCATAAAGCACATGCGGGTGGGCTCTTCCAAGATGAAATTGAGGGGCTTTTTGGCATTGAGCACGCGCTCACTCGGAATTTTGGTACCGAACTCATCGTCTACGCCCATGTTGATGAGTAAGGTGGGATTGTTGAATACGGTTTCCGTTTTGAGGCGGTTGTGCAGGGCATTGAATTGCCCCGTTGCAGTCACCAGACACCAAGATTGAGCCGCGCAGCGGTTAAGCTCCTCCGTGTCGTGAACATCCAGGAATGCCACACCCTCCGGCAAATCGGCAGAGATATCCGCTTTGTCGATGACGGTAACATTCATGCCGTTGCGGCGTGCGTAGTGGACAATGCCACGGCCGACTTTGCCATAGCCGACGACTGCCAAGGATTTGTTCTGCAAGCCGGAATAACCGAGCTGGGCAAGTGCGCGGAAGAGGCTTTCACCGGTGCCGAGACCGGTTTCGATGCGTTTGATGATACCGGAATCCGCTACGATGACGGGGAGGCGCGTACGCTCGAATTTGCTGACCCCGGAACGTGTGAGCTCCGTAAAGCCGAGTTTGGGTGTACGGTGGGCACAGCTGCCGGCGCAGTCCAAAATGATGTCGAAAGTGTCCTCTTTTTGTGCAGTACAGATGCCGAAAGAGGGGAGCAACGCCTCAATATCCGGGTTGCGTGGCAGGAGTGTTTTGCGAGGAATGCTCACCTGAGCCCCGGCGGCCAGCAGCGCCATGAATTTTGCAAGTGTGTTGCGGTAAAGAGGCGTGGCATCCAAAAGCCGGAGCCCCTCCAGCGGGCGGGAGATAGCCCATTGCTGCGCTTGGTGGCGCAGGGTGGGCCATTCCTCAGCTGTGTAAAAACGGTCCAGATATTCGCGGATGGCTAGCGCATTTGCATTCATGTGCCGTAGAGTTTACGCCTGCTGAGGCTCGGAATCAAGCGAAAACTGTGCTCGGCACGTAATTTATAGTTGCATAAAAGCGCGTGGTGTGTTAAATATGGGTCTGCAATGGAAAAAACACTCTTCCAGAAAATAGCTGATAAGGAGATACCCTCCGATATGGTGTACGAGGATGAGCTGTGCGTGGCTTTCCGCGACATCACGCCCGTGGCTCCCGTGCATGTGTTGTTGGTGCCGCGTAAGCCCATACCGAGCATTGAATCTGCTGCGCCGGAGGATGCCGCCTTGCTGGCACACCTGATGCTGAAAGTGGGCGAGATTGCTCGTAGCGAGGGATTGGCAGCCGGAGGATTCCGAACGGTGATGAATACCGGGGCGGATGCCGGGCAAACGGTACCGCACCTGCACATTCACATTATCGGCGGACGTTCCATGCAATGGCCTCCGGGCTAGTCTCCGTGCGCTATTTACCTGTCAGTCATGGCAGAGCTCCCATACATCAGACATTACGAGTGGGTAAACCCCGGCACCTTGGAACTGGGCTTTCCCACGAACCGCTTGCGCCTTTACTTCATGGAAGACGGGCTGGTGCGTTGTCGGTATGTCTCACACGCGGTTTTTGAAAATATTCCCAGCTATGGCGTGGCTCCGGAGTACGATGCACAGTCGGTGCCCCTGAGCGAGCGTGCTACTGAAGAATACTATGAGGTGTGCACGGCTCGTTTATCCGTGCGAATACGGTGTGAAGACGGCGGTTTGGAGTTCCGCGAACTCAGCAGTGGCGTGCTCTTGAGCGCCGATGCTGAGGGCATGGGACACCGCCTGCAGGAGCGCACCGGTGATGAGTTGGTGTGGGTGCTGAAACACTTGCCGGAAGAGGCTCACTTTTTCGGGCTCGGGGATAAACCCTGTGCGCTTAATCTGCGTGGACGCCGTTTTGAAATGTGGGGGGCGGACCACTACAAGTTCCACCCGGACAGTGATCCGTTGTACAAGAGCATACCCTTTTTCATGTGTCTGAATGAGGGGACGCAGTACGGAATCTTTTTTGACAATACGATGCGCTCCTATTTTGACTTCGGCAAGGAGCGCGCGGACCGCCTTCTGTTCGGCGCGGATGGTGGCGTGATGGATTATTACTTCATTTGCGGTGAAAGTGCCTTGGATACCGTGCAGACCTATACGCGCCTGACGGGGCTGCCACCGTTGCCTCCGCTGTGGGCCTTGGGGTACCACCAGAGCAAATGGAGCTACTACCCGGAAAAAGTGGTGTATGATTTGGCAGCGGAGTTCCGCTCTCGCAACATCCCGTGTGATGCTATCCATCTGGACATACACCACATGAAGCAATACCAAGCGCTCACTTGGGACCGCGTGCATTTCCCGGATCCGCCCGGTATGATTCGGAACTTGGGAGAGCAGGGGTTTAAGGTTGTTACCATCATTGACCCCGGCATCAAAATTAACCCGGATAACTATGTGTGGCGTAGCGGATTTGAGAGTAATGTGTTTTGCCGACGCCATGACGGAGCCCTGTTAGAAGGTGAGGTGTGGCCGGGCACATGCACTTTCCCGGACTTCACGAACCCGACAACCCGTTATTGGTGGGCGGATTTGTTCAAACGCCAAGTAGGGGAATACGGCGTGCGCGGGATTTGGACGGATATGAACGAGCCCGCCCTCTTCCCGAACCGAACCTTCCCGGATGATACGCGGCATAATTATGATGGTTTTTATTGCTCTCACCTCAAGGCTCACAATGTGTATGGGCAGTGTATGGCGCGCGCTACGCGCATGGGCATGGAGCTGGCTGCTCCGCAGCACCGCCCCTTTGTATTATCGCGTGCCGGTTTTGCCGGGCTGCAACGCTGGGCTGCTACATGGACCGGGGATAACTACTCCGACTGGGAGAATCTGAAGATGGCCAACCTCATGGTGCAGCGATTGTCTGCCAGTGGCGTGTCCTTCTGCGGGGCGGATACCGGAGGTTTTTTGGGGCGCCCCACGCCCGAGCTCTTTTGCCGATGGATGCAAATGGCGGCATTCCACGTGTTCTTCCGTAACCATAACAACGGCGAGTACGGAGGACAGGAACCCTGGTGCTTCGGACCCGTGGTGGAGGAGATGGTGCGTACAGCGATTGCGCAGCGCTACCGCTTGTTGCCGTATTTATACACACAATTTTACCGCTATTCCACCCAAGGAATTCCCATTATCCGCTCACTGGCACTGATGTACCCGCACAATACGGACACCTATTGGCGCAGCAGTGAGTTCTTCCTGGGAGATTCCCTTTATGTGGTGCCGGTACATCATCCCGGAGAAAGCGGACGCTTTATGTATGTGCCGCCGGGGCATTGGTATTCGCTGTGGACGGACGCACCGGCGCCGGAGTCAGATGCCGAGGCTTGGGTGGCCACGCCTATGTCCCATATTCCGGTCTATGTTCGCGGGGGGAGCGTGATTCCCCGTTGGCCTGTTCAGCAATATGTGGGTGAAATGGAAAATCCGCCCCTGACATTGGACATTTGGTGGGCTCCGGAGACAACGAGTACCGAGGAGCTTTATGAAGATGCCGGAGATGGCTTAGCCCACAGACTCGGGGATTATCTGCTGCACCATTACGCGTACGCCTCCGGTATCCGCGAGTTTTCGCTTCGCCACAAAACGGAAGGAGCGCGTGCCTTGAGCTCAGACACGGTAGAACTTGCCCTGCATGCGCTGCCGCATACGGCTACTCCTACCCTGATGGTGGATGGTCGGATTGTGAGTGGCTCCTTTGACGAACGGCACATTTTCCGTGCACAGATAGCCGCCGGTTTCCGCGAGTTGCGTTTGCACTTCTGATTCCCTCCCCCCCCATTTTTGCACGCCATGAAACGAGATACTCTGGATAAAATACTGAACCGTTTGGAGCACTTGAGTGGGGATGATTTGCGCCGCATTTTCATGCGTATGGCATCCGAGAAGGGGTTGTTGCAGGACGTGTTCGATGCCCTACGCGACGGCCTGATTTTGTTTGACTCCGATGGGCATGCCCGCTTCGCCAACAAATCCGCCTGTGCCATGTTTAATTGCCCGCTCAAAGAGTTGTTAAGCATGCCGTTTGAGCGTTTGGTAGGCGGAACCTGTAGCTGGCAGGATTTGAGTGGCAGTGGGGTGGCCATTACTCGTGATTTGCAGGTAAATTACCCGGAATCACGCCATTACAATTTTCTGATGAGTCCGGTGGCAGATGGCTCGGAGTATTTGCTGCTTATCCGCGATGATACGGAAAGTGTGGTGCAGGGGGAGGCAGATGCCGAGGCGGAGCAGTTTAACCTTATCACCTACATGGCCGGAGCCGTTGCTCATGAAATCGGTAACCCGTTGAATTCTTTAGGCCTCAACTTGCAGTTAATGCAGCGTAAACTGGCGAAGACGGATGCCTCGGTACAGCACAAACTGGCTCCTTTGCTGGAAAGCGCCTTGGCTGAGACGCATCGGTTGGATACCCTGTTGCGCCAGTTCCTTCAATCTATGCGCCCGGGCAACATGCAGCGCGAGAGTGTTCAACTCAACGGGGTTATTGCCCACGTGTTGCAGGTGTTAGAGCCCGAGATTGCTCCGCGTGGCATTGAGGTGCAGCAGGCTCTCAGCAAAGATTTACCGGAGCTCAATGCCGACGGCGGTCAACTCTTCCAAGCTTTTTATAACCTGATTCGCAATGCTTTCCAATCTATCCCCGGAGAGGAATTCGGCGGTATTTATATCCAAACGGATTATAATGATACGGACGTCCGAGTCATCATCGGTGATAATGGTACAGGCATTTCTCATGAGGTTATGGGCAATATGTATGAACCTTTCCGCACCACCAAGCGTAAAGGAAACGGACTTGGCTTGCTGATTGTTCGCCACATCATCAAGGAACACGGAGGTACGCTTTCCTTAGCATCCAGAGTGGGTACCGGAACAACGGTAACCATTACTTTGCCACGCGCGGATCGCGTGGTGCGTTTGTTGCCTTCGTAATAAGCCATACTCCCACCGCAATAAAACACACGGCTGCTATTTTTTGCGGAGTAAGGGTGTCCACCCCCAGAAAAATACCTGCCGCCGCGGCTATGGCCGGTTGAATGTAATTGTAGGCCGTAACCGTGGACGGCTCCAGCTTGCGCTGCCCGATAATCAGGAGTAAGTAACTGATAAACGAACCGAAGATAACCACATACAGACTGCCTGCTATTTCCGCTGTGCCGAATTGTTCCCACTTTGTCTGCATGAGCTCATGAGCCCAGAGCGGAAGTGTGAGGATGGCCGATATCAGGAACAGCCACCGCATGAGGATGATGGGATGGTAGCGTTTGAGTACACCGCTGAAAAAGACAAAGTAACAGGACGCTGCCAGCTGCGATACCAGGCAAATGGCATCCCCCATGGGATTGCCGCTGCGCCCGCCCTCTACCTGTGAACCTATGATGAGGATAATGGCTCCAACTGCTGCAATGAACAGTCCTCCCACCTTGCGGGCTCTGATGCCGGCATGCAGAAACAATACGGAGAGTATATAGGTGAATACAGGGGTGCTTGTGGTAATGATGCAAGCATTGGTAGGGGAGGTGTATTGCAGTCCTATTACATAACAAAACTGGTTAATTCCCATGCCGCATAACGACATCAGGATGAGGGGCAGCCAATCCCGGCGAGCTATTTGTTGGCGTGGTGCAGCGGCGGAGATGCTCCAAAACAGCAAAGCTGCTCCACATAAGCGGAAGGCAGACATGCAAACTCCGTTGATGAGCCCACTTTCCATCGCCCATTTGCACATGGGGCTCATTAACCCGAAACACAGGAACGCTGCCAGCGTAATGAGGTGTGCTGACGCGCTATGTTGATAGCTCTCTGTGGGGTGCCCCGTATGCATGAACCGCCCGCATGATACCATGCTGCCGGCATTTTTCAATGCCTATGACGTAATTTTGTCCGTCTTTTATTCTGCATCGGTGGCGCAGGGCTCCAAGATAAGGATTTTGTGTTGCTGTAGTAATTGTTTTACATCCGGGCTGAGTGGCTCTATTACCGCAACGAATCCTACTTCTCCGGCGATTGCGGATTCTGCTGCATTTTTATCCATCGATTGCATGGCAAGAATCGCATTATTCAGCTCGTAAGGTTGTGTTTTCAGGATGTTGCGCAGAGCTTCTGCCGGCTTGCCATCTACGGTAATAGCAAGCCTACCTTGCTTTATGACTGCAATCGTATGTTTGCCTCTTTTTATCAAATTAAGCGCTTTGGTGCGCTCCAAATCGAACTCCGCTTTTTTGACGGTAACGAATTTGCTGTATTCTTTGTGGTAGCGATAGTAATTTTTGAAGTAATCAACACGCTCGTCATCGTTTATGACGGAGTAAGCTTTGTCGAGCAGCTCCTCCAAGACGGTGTAGGCTTTTTCATCCCATGGATACCCTGCTGAAATACTTATCGTTTTTGCGTACATCATCCGCATATTCTCCACCATGTCCGCAGTTTCCGGATGCAGAGTGGCGTATTCAATCAGGGCTGCATCTAACTCCTCATAATATTGCAAGTTTTTAACGACAAGACTCATGAGGACGATGAGTTTATCCTCCGGAGTTTTTGCTGTTGGCAAGTTTTCCTTCCATACGATTTCAGCCATGGCGGCTCTGCCCCGGTTTAAAATCTCTTGTTTGGTTTCATGTGCTCCCGGTATGCCGTATTCTCCCCGGATGGCTGAATTGCAGTAAAACTCCACCGCCCGGGGCTCACCTACTTCGTAGGCTTTTCGGAGCATGCTCAGTGCAAGCTCTCTTTGTTTCGGGTCACCGTACCTCAGGGCATTCAATGCCCAGGTCGTAAAGTAGTGCCCGCTGCCGGGTTTTGCTGCCAATTCTTCCAAAACATTGGCCGCCCCTGCCGGTGAATAACCGGCGCGTGATTCCCCGATTCCGTTTAAATATATCGCGTATATCGTTTCTTTATTATTAGTGAACTGAGCCGTAGAAAGCACATATTTGAGCTCAGCTTTATTGATTTTGTGGCGCAATTCCGCGGAGTTGCTCGTCACGTCCGCATATTCCTCATGTGCAAAAACGGACATGCTTTTCATGATTTTTATACCGGTGGCAATATCCGCCGTAACCGATGATGATTCCGCTGCTCTGAGTTGAGCCGGTGTAACTGAGTTTGCGGCTTTGGAGAGTAGGCTTATCATGTCTATGCACAGCAGGCGGTCTCTTTTGGTGATTAAGGTTAGCGGGGACTGTAAAGACGTACCTGCTGAGGCTATACGTTTGACGGCTGTTTCGGTGTAGTCTGTTCCCGGTTGCCACCCGGCTTCATGGGCTGCCTTCAGGTATGATTGTTTTTCATTTTCATCCGTTGCCAGCGTGTGGAGTTTATAGAGTGCTGCCGGGTGTTGATGATAGGCTGCTTTTTCGTATAAACAGCGGATAAACGCGGGTTTGTCGAAGCTGAGCGTTGTTGAAAGTTGTTCCCATAAATGAGCCAGGTTGTATGTTTCCTGTACAATATTGGCGTCATACCCCGTGTGGACTGCCAGCACGCGTGCTCCGTATTCCAAGGGGCGGAAAGCCTCTCCTTTCAGTTGACATAAACGGGCGCATGTTGACCACATCCGCGACGTCTCGGATGAATCGTCTCCATTCGATAATACATCGCAGACTACGGCTTTTTTGAAGACTTTTTCTGCCTTTTCTTCTTCTACAGCCCCATATTCATTAAAAAGCAGGGTGATGGCCGCATTCATGAGCGGAAGCGTTGCCTGCTGCTCGCTGCCTGTAAGTACACATCGGCGAATGCGGGCTTGCTTTTCTTCCGGGCTCAGGTGCGGAGCCGAGGAGATGATTCCGCATAAAAGAGTCAGTGATTTCGGATCATGTTCAGCTACATTTTCCAATTGACGGAGGGCGTTTTCCCATTGTTCTCGGGTGGCATCGGCGCCTTTATTTAACAGATTGTATGCAATGAGCAGTGAGCTTATTTCGTATTCTCCATGTTTCATGCCCTCCGCCAAACATGCTTGGCGCTCCTCTTCACTGCGTGCTTGTATGTACATGATGCAGATAGCCGCTTTGCGTAGCTCGGTGGCATATTGGCGCGCTCCGTATCCGGTGTCTTCGGGGAGGGGATAATTCAGCAGGCTTTGCAGTGCCTGTTCCGCAGTCATCTCCTGTTTGCTCAGAAATGTTACTGCTTCTGCGTCTTCCCGGGCTTGCAGGGGGGCATTCACTGCAAATAACAAGAGTGCTGTAGGTAAAAGTCGGAAATGTCTCATTGCTCCTGCTTTCTACCTTATTTTTGTTGGAATGTCAAGTGTATTTTGTTTTGCATTTAATCTTGCAATCAGCTTGACGATGCCCGTTTCAATTTATAGAATAGCTGCGATGAGTGAATCTCCTATTCAGAGTTATCTACATAGTTTGCTGCAATGCCCGATTGAGGAGCTGCCTGCATTTGTGGAGGCCGAAGTTCCGGCTGCGGTGCAACGTTGGCTGGCGGAGAGTGAAGAGCGTCGGCAGGATTTTGCCCTGTTGATGGAAGCCGCTCGGCAGGAACCATACGTTACGGAATATGCCTGTGCCTGGGAAATTAATCATGTGCTCGAGCATTTCCGCGCCGATGCCGGTTATGGTTGGAAAGAGCTCATGAGCAGTGTAGATGCCGTAGGCTGTGCCATTGATGGGGAAGATGCCGAGCTCGAACAGCTTGGCATGGCTATTGTGCGTCTGTTGCTGCAAGCCGGGGATTCCCCCAACAATGACTATGCCATAGCTCTCTACTCCGGCCCTTTACACTACACATGCCGGGAGGGATACCTACAACTGGCCGAGCTATTATTGCGTTATGGGGCGGATCCTAATATGGAGGATGCAGACATGCAGACTCCCTTGCATTTTGCCGCTAAGAACAATCAGTTGGAATGTGCCGCACTCCTCATCAAATACGGTGCCATCGTAGACGCTCCCGACATAGCCGGTTGGACTCCCCTCCGAAGTGCAATTCTCAGTCAATACGAGAACATGGTGGCTCTCCTGCAAAAACACGGCGCTCGCATTACCGAGTTTTCTGAAAAAGACTGGGACTCCTACATGAGAAAACGTAAAAAACACCAAAGCAACTCGGACTGATTGTTTTGGGTACAACTGCTCTGAAGCAATAACTGCTTTCCAAAAACTATAAGGGAACTCTTCCCAAAAGTTTTCTCTTCAGCAAGTATTCCGCTAAACCGGAATGTATTGACGAGTGCAAAGTTCGATAGCGTGAGGAGGAAAGAGGGGTGCGGATGCAAAATTGCACTTTTTTATTGCAGATTCGGAGAAGTGGAGTATTATCGCTGCTCCGTCATAACATTTGCAGAACATAGTCTCCCTCGGGAGCCCAACACCCTAGCCCGGAAGAGGTGTGGGGAAGGACGGCAAGGAGTCCGTCCGCACTTCCAAAAAAATCAGCTTTTTTTTGCAGGAGAGACACAGATTTTCAGCGTCTTAAAAATAAGATGCGTAAAAAAGTTGCAAATGTTATGACGGAGTGCCTTTTTTTTGATAGAAATTTTCAGAAAAAACTTTACAAGGCAAGATGAGGCGGATAGAATGAAGCTTGTGGAGTGCTAAAAGGTATTCCACGCAACGCGAACACGTAACAGAAATAACAGAAATGAAAAAGTTTACATACTTGGCAGTGGCCGCAACGTCTGCATTGGTATTCACATCGTGCTCCAGCCCTGAGGAGAAAGCAACGGATGCCGTTAAAGATACGTTGGAGGATTTGACGGAGCTGGTGAATGAGAATAAAGATGAAGACTTGGAGACTGCCATTGATGAGCTGCACTCCCTGTTGGAAAAGCGTACACCGCAGATTATTTCGGCTCTGGAAGATTTGTCAGATGCCGAACGCGTGACTTTCATCAACAATGTTGTGAACTTGCCTGAGGTAAAAACATTGACCATGACGGTGATGAGTGCTGCCAACAGTCCGGTTGCACTGTCCGCTGCCAAACTCAGCGATGATCCCGCTGCAGCTGATGCAGTGCTCCCGATGGAAAGCCGCATGAAGCTGGTGGATATATGTGCAAATCTTGCAAAAATCGGTGTAGCTCTTCGTTTGGAGCGTGAGGATGTGCGCGACGCTTTCAAAAAAGCTTCTAGCAGCTTCAAACCGTTCTGATTGCTCGCAGTTTAATTACTGTACACACAAAAAGCCGGGGCCTGCGAGCTCCGGCTTTTTGCATTAAATTTGATTGATCGGGGTGTGGAACCTCCCGACGTATTGTTGGGGGGCCGCCAAACGACGGTCAACCGCGCTACTCATTAATTTCTGTATGTGCTGCAACGGTTCAGCCAACCGGGGAGCCATTTTTGCTCATTGCGTGCAGCGGGGGAGTTTGCTACGCGGCGACGCATGACAACGGATGCCGCCCGGGAGAACTCTGCTGTGGCGGCTCTGCCCTGCGGATTACCCTGCATTTCCTCCAATACCTGCAACAATCCCCATCCTTGCCCGTTATAACGCTCACTTTCTTTAGTGCCTTCTCCCTTAAAGTTGACGTAATCCACCAAGCAATACATGCCCTGTGTGGTGGCGGCCAATGCATTGTAATGCGCCTGAACGGCTGCCGGCTTGCTGCTGTGAGCCAGCATGGTGGGCAATGCTGCGCGCGAACGCCGGATGATGAACTCTGTTTGCAGATTGACATGGGCTGCCAGCCATTTACGCATTTGGTCCGCCTTGCCTCTGCGATCCGCCGTAAATGCCTGCTTATTTGCCCACGGTGCTGCGCCGTTGAAGAATGCCGGTACTTGTGCCCCGCGTGATTTTGCATAGGCCACGAACTTCGGGAAGCTTTCATCGAACGGACCGGTGTATCCGCTCGGGTACCAGATGAAGTGCCCTATGCCCAAGGATGGGAACTCCTCCCCTGCGTTCCAGCTTACCAGTCCTTGCACGCTGCCGGCACACTCGTTAGCCCATATGCGGCGCCCCAGCTCGCTGATGTTTACGTTGCTGTTGCTACTTGTCGGGACGGCGGCGGTTGCGTTGCTGCCTTGGGGCTGCGCCGTGCATGCGCTCAGCAGTAATCCGGCACTCAGAGGAAGAATCCATTTGTTCATATCCGCTATTCTACTTCATTTGCTCCCACTTTGTAAAGCCGGAAAACTTGCATCTTGCCTGTTTTTTGCCGACTATTATTTTTCAATGCTTAATAGTGTTATTTGTGCCCTTTTTTTAATAAAAATGCAAAAAAAACGCCTTTATGCTTGACTTTGGTGTGCGGATGTGGTAATTTGCTGCACCGCATTGGCGCCCGTGCCTTGCTCATGGTAACAGGTAACGGCTCCTTTCGTGGTAAACAACCAAATCTAATCTTTATTTACAATATGGTAGCAATTCGTCTCAACCGTCAGGGGTCCAAGGACCGTCCTTATTACAAAATCGTTGTCGTAGACAGCCGTGCTCGCCGTGATGGCGACTTCATTGAGCAGGTGGGTACCTATAACCCCATGGCTGAGGGTGAGAACTACACCCTGGACTTGGAGAAGGTTGAAAAGTGGATCAGCAATGGCGCTCAGCCTTCCGAGACTGTCGCTTCCATGATCAAGAAGGCTCGCGCTGCTAAGGCCTGAGTCTCTCCACTCTACTGAAACTTTTTCCTTGGTTGTTTCTGATTTGAACCGACCGCGCTTCCCAAAGCGCGGTCGGTTCTTTTGCAAGCGCACGTGAGCCGAATCAGCACCCCCGGTGGGGGACGCCGAACTTTGAAAAATTAAAATAATGAATGCTCAGCAGTGCAGAATGCGGTTTCCGCAGCGAGTGAGGCTGTAATACACACCCCCATTGTTTTCCGTGATGCGGTGTTCCTGAACAAGCCCTTGCTCCATGAGTCGGCGGGCTATGCCCCGTACTTCCGCTGTGCTCTTTCCGGTCTCTGCTGTAATCAGCGCGGTGCTTTTGCCTCGCAGGCACTCCTCGGCCGATCCTTCCAGCGCTTGCAGCAGTAAGTACTCCTCGGCGGTCAGCCTCCCCTTTATTTCCTTTGCGTAGTCGGTGTTCATATCTTGTTCTCGTTTCCTTATCCTTTTTATCATGCCGCCTATTCCGTTGTCAAATGTTAAAAATTTAACATTTCTAAAAGTTGAAAAACGGCAAATAAGTCTTGACAAAATGAAGCATGCTTCATAAAATCGGGAGTACGAACTATGACATCCATGATGAAAGAGAAGTATATAACTCGATACGAGGCCTCAAAAGGCACGAGTTACACATTTGTCGGTTGGAGGCTATGTGTGACACGTAAGGGCGAGCGTTTTGTGCGCTATTTTTCAGATTTACACTACGGGGACAGCGATAAGGCGTTGCAAGCTGCTCGGAATATGAGGGAAGCATTACTGATGAGGATAGCGGAGGGAGTGACGGATTATAAGAGCTTGTTTAACGAATTCCGTCGCTTGGAGGGGTGAAACAGAGGTGTCATACGCAATAAAAATCGGATGAAAATCGCAATATTTTGCTTGACTTTCGACCCTTTCTTGGTAAACTTTCCGAGTTAATATGAAGCGTGCTTCATATTAAAGGGAATGCCGGCAAAATGAATACGAAAGCACACAGTATATCGTTCCTGATGAAGCTGATAACGGATCGGGCGACGACTCTGTTTACCATGCAGGAAGAGCTGCCGATAACGGTAGCGCAGTGCCGTGTGCTGATGTATTTGGAGGCTTGCGGCGGGGGGCCGATATCCCAGAAAGAGTTGGAGCGGCACCTCGGCGTTACACACACCACGGCGAAAGGTCTTTTGCAAAGGCTGGAAGAGAAGGATTTTGTGCGCACGGCGTTTGACAGCAGCGATGGCCGTGTGAAGAATGCGTACCTGACGGAAAAATCCGGAAGGTTTCGTGATCAAATGCTGCGGAACACGGAGGCACTGCGCCAACGGATGCTCAACGGGGTGTCCGATGAAGAAATAGACGTGCTGGTAGACCTGCTGGAACGCATCTACCATAACATTAAATAACGATTTTTTATAAGTTCACATAGATGAAGACCAAGAACATAATGCTGATGGCTCTGAGCGGTTTGGCTGTAACGGGTTTGACCGGCTGCGGAGAGGGAGAGGATGGAAACCCCGGATTTTTTCAACGTTTTTACAATGATTTTATTGCAGGCTTATTGGGTGAGCAGCCTGTTGAGGCGCGTAAAGGTATGCCCCCCTTGCCGGTATCAGTCATGAAATTGCAGCAGCAAACTGTGCCCGTGTACGCTACGTGGTTCGGTTCTTTGCGGGGTATGGAACAAACCGACATCAAGCCCGAAGTCGCCGGCAAGATTGTTAAGCAAGTGTACATCAACGGTTCCCCCTGTGAAGAGGGCGAAACGCTCTTTCTGATAGATGACGTAACCTATAAGGCCGCTGTAGAGATGGCTGCTGCCAACCTAGAGGCTGCCGAGGCTGCTGCCAAGCAGGCGGAAGTTGCTGATGCCCAGGCCCAACAGGATGTGGACCGCTACTCCGGCTTGGTGAAATCCGGCTCCATTTCCGAGAAGACCTATACGGATGCCTTGCACCAGAAAAACCGCACAGCTGCTGCTTTGGCCGTTACCAAGGCCAACGTCAAACAGGCACGCGCAGCCCTCACCAATGCCCAGATTAACTTGGACCGCTGCACCATCAAGGCTCCGTTCAAAGGCTATGCTTCCGCCGCTACTGTGAGTGTGGGCGACCACGTCTCCCCCGGTGTAAACGTGCTGACCCGCATGAGTGCCATTGACCCCATTCGCGTGGATTTCATGGTGACCGGTAAGCATGTGTTGGACATCGTGACCCAAACCAACTTTAAAGCCGGGCAGAATATGGAGGCTCCCTTTACAGAGTTTGACGTCTTTTTGGAGGACGGTAGCCTGTACTCCCGCCGCGGCGTTGTCAAAACCATGGACAGTGAGGTGAACTCCTCCACCGGTACGGTAAACTTCATTGGCGAGATTCCGAACGACGAGCTGCGCTTGCGCTCCGGTGCCTCTGTGCAGGTGCGTGCCAAAATCGGTGAAGTGAAGGATGCCTTCCTGGTGCCCAAGGGGGCGTTGCTCTCCTCCATGAACCACCGTTTCATTTACGTGGTGGGTAAGGATATGCAGCCCTACGGCATTGATGTTATCCTCGGGCCGGAGATTATGCTCGATATGCCCAATGGTGACGGCACAACCGTCAAGATGCCCATGCAGGTTGTAACGGCACGCCCCGGCACCAATGAAAAAGGTGAGCCCCGTGGGGACTTGGCTGCCATTTTGCGTGATTTGGGCTACGATAATCCTCTGGACGTGCCCGTTATCGTTGAGGGCGGGCAGATGGCTCAGATTTACGCCACCGCCAACATGGGCATGAAGAAGCAGGGGATCCCTGCCGGATTCGGTGTCATTGCGCCTAATCCCCGCGCATACGTTTACACGCCTGCTTACACCACGACCCCCTCTGTCACCGCCAAGCCGTCCCGTCCTGCTGCGCCTCAGAAATAAGGAGATGCTATGAGTGCATATTTCATTAAACACCCGGTGATTGCTACGGTAATTGCCGTATTGACGACAGTGCTGGGCGTGGTTTGCCTGATGAACCTGCCCATTGCACAGTACCCCGAGATTACGCCGCGTACGATTAACCTGACGGCCATGTATCCCGGTGCGGATGCCCAGGCAGTGGCGGACTCTGTGGGTACCCCCATTGAGCGCCAGATGAACGGCATCCAGCACATGGACTACATGACCTCTGTGTCCTCCAACAACGGTGTGTACAACTTGCAGGTCGTGTTCTCCCCGGAATCCGATACGGATATTGACCAAGTGCTGACCAACATGCGCTACGGGCAGGCTCAATCTCAGGTGCCTACAGAGGTGCTTAACTCCGGTATTACCATTCGCCAGCAGCCCGGTTTGCCCCTGATGCTCTACTCCCTGACCTCCCCGGATGGCACGTATGACGCTGTGGACTTGGCCAACTTTGCGCAGGTAAAGCTCCTGGATGAGATTAAACGTGTGCCCGGCGTGGGTGAGGTAACGGTTTACGGTGCAGGGCGTTATGCTATCCGTATTTGGCTGGATACCGTGAAGATGGCCCACTTCGGTATTTCTCTTAACGAGGTGCAGGGCGCTGTGCGCCAACAGAATGTGACCAACCCCGGCGGTAAGGTGGGCGCGGACCCCGTGCCGAATGGACAGGAAACGACCATCACCATCCGTACTCAAGGCCGTTTGTCCTCCACGGAGGAGTTCGAGAATATCATTGTCCGCCAGCGCGGAGATGAGGTGGTGTTCCTCAAGGATATTGCCACCTTGGAGCTTGGCTCCGAGAACTACTCCGCCACGGGGCGCCTTAATCGTAAAACTTCCGCTACGGTGGTGGTTTTCCAAGCTCCCGGCTCCAACGCTATTGAAACGGTGGACCGTGTGTCCGCATTGCTGGCTTCCAAGCCGCTGCCTCCCGGTATAGAGGGTGATGTTTCCCTGGATACCACGACATCCGTTCGCTATTCCATTGATGAAATTTATCACACCTTCATTGAGGCTGTGGTACTGGTAGCCTTGGTGGTGTTCCTCTTCTTGCAGAACTGGCGCGCCACGCTGATTCCGCTGATTGCCGTGCCGGTATCGCTGGTGTCCACCTTCTGCGTATTCCCGTTGCTCGGTTTCACGCTTAACACGATTTCCCTGTTAGGTATGGTGTTGGCCATCGGTTTGGTGGTGGATGATGCCATTGTGGTGGTGGAAGCCGTGCAGCACCATATAGATAAGGGGCTGAACCCCCGCATGGCCGCCTTCGCTGCCATGCAGGAAGTGAGTGGCCCCGTAATTGCTATTGCTCTTGTGCTGGCCGCCGTGTTCTTGCCCGCCCTTATGCTGGAGGGTATCACCGGCACGCTTTTCAAGCAATTCGCCATCACGATTGCAATTTCCATGCTCATCTCCGCATTCAATGCTCTTACGCTTTCCCCGGCATTGTGTGCGCTGATGCTCAAATCCAAGTCGGAGGAAGAGCGCGTGCCGACCGGCTTCTTCGGCAAGCTTATTTTCAACATTCGCCGTTTTACCGTCAAGCCGTTCTTCCGTGTGTTCAACAAGTGCTATGACAGTACGGCTAGTGTTTACACCCGTATTTGCGGTGGCTTGGCTCGCAAGCTGATTATTTCCATGCCTCTCTTGCTTCTCTTCTGGTTGGCTATCAAACCCATCAGCAGCAAGGTCCCCGGGGCATTCCTTCCGGATGAGGACCAGGGCTTCCTGTTGGCTGCTCTTGTGATGAAGCCGGATACCTCCCTTCAGCGTGCCATGGAGCAGAACAAGAAGTTTGAGGATGCTCTTGCCGGCCCCGCCGGTCATCAGGATCCCGCCATCAAAAATATCACTTCCGTGGTCGGTATCAACATCCTCAACATGGTGCAAACGCCCGGTGCAGCCATTGCTTTCGTGCAGCTTAAAGACTGGAGCGAGCGTGAGGAAACTGCTGAGGACGTCCAAAAACGCCTTAACCTGCGTTGCCAAATGGCCGGTTTGGACGGTATCTCCATGGTGCTGATTCCGCCGGCAATTCCCGGTGTGGGTACGGCTAACGGTGTTACTTTTGTGCTGACGGACCTTGAAGGTCAGGGTGTGGAGTTCCTCTACCAACAGGTGCAGAAGTTCAATCAAGCCGCTTCCGCCCGCCCGGAGGTTGCCTCGTGCCGTGATATGATGATGGCCGACGTGCCCCAGAAGTACTTGGAGCTGGACCGCGCCAAGTGCCAGAAGTACGGCGTTTCCATCAGTGATGCATACGGCGTACTGGCGTCTTACTACGGCTCTTCTTTCGTGAACTTCTTCAACGCCTATGGCCAGCAGTGGCAGGTGTACATGCAGGCTCGCGGTGAGGATCGTATCTCGCTGGAGCAGATGGCCGGGTTCTTCGTCATCAACAAACGTGGTGAAAAGGTGCCTTTGGATGCCATTGTCAGCGTGCGTGATATTGCGGAAACGGAGTTCGTGATGCACCACAACGGCTACAATGCTGCCAAGATTAACATTATGCCCAATCCCGGCTTCTCCACCCAGCAGCTCATGCTTGCCATGGAGGAGGTGTACAACCAAACCATGGATAAAAATAAGGTCGGCATGGACTACCAGGATATGTCTTTCCAGGAAAACAAGGTGCGTAACAGTACCGGATTGGGGACTATCTTCCTGATGTCCGGCTTCTTTGCCTTCCTCATTCTTGCTGCTCTGTACGAGAAGTGGACGCTGCCCATTTCCGTATTCATGACGGTGCCCATCGCCGTGCTCGGTGCATACTTCGGCCTCTACTGCATGCAGTTGGACCTCAATCTCTATGCTCAGGTGGGGCTGGTGATGCTGGTGGGCTTGGCGGCTAAGAATGCCATTCTTATCGTGGAGTTTGCCAACTTGGAGATGGAGCGTGGTAAGTCTCTGATGGATGCCACCTTGGCCGCAGCGCGCCTGCGCCTGCGCCCCATCATCATGACCTCGCTCGCCTTCATCCTCGGTTGTGTCCCGCTGGTGCTTTCCTCCGGTTCCGGTGCCTTGGCTCGTAACGCCATCGGCATTGTGGTGGTGGTAGGTATGGCCGTAGCCACCTTCGTGGGTGTGTTCCTGATTCCCTGTTCTTACGTTGCCATCATGCGCCTCTTCCGCATCCGGTTTGAGCGCAAGACGCTGGAGGCAGACCCCGACGAAGAAGGCGCACGCCGCTACTTGGTGGAGCATGGTAATGACTCCGAATAACTTTTCCCTCAAACTCTTAATTAAACCAATACACAATATGACTAAAAGCGCAATCCTGATCCTTGCCGGCGCGGTGGTATTATCCACAGGCTGCAAACTCGGCCCGAGCTGGAGTAAACCCAACATGGATGTTCCTGCTGCCTTCCGTGGTGACGGCATCGGGGGTGGTACGATGGCTGATACTCCTTGGCAGAGTGTCATCAGCGACTCCAACCTCAAGAGTCTCCTGACTGATGTTTTCAACAACAACCGTTCCTTGCAGGCCATGCAACGTAACGTGAACGTTGCTCGCCAGTATGTGACCATTGCCAAAGCCCCCATCTTCCCGTGGTTCGGGTACGGGGCGCACACGTCCAAGGGCATGAACTCCTCCGGTGGCTCCAATATCTCCCAAATGGGCGGTACTACGGTTAATCCCGGCTCTGCTTCCCTTACCGCCTCTTGGGAAATTGACATCTGGGGTAAAACGCGTCGCGGTGTGGAAAGTGCCGAGGCTTCCGCCCAGGAGGCTCAGGAGAATCTGCACGCCATGCGCGCTTCCTTGCTGCGCCAAGTGGCCACAGGTTACCTCCAGCTACTGATGCTGGATGAGCAACTGCGCATTACCCGTGAATCCGTGGATTCCTATCGCGACTCTCTCAACCTCTTCAACAGCCAGTTCGATTCCGGTATGGTGGATGGCCTTCAGGTGGCCAGCGCCAAGGCTGCTCTTGCTGCTGCCGAGGCTGAGGTGCCCGCTCTGGAGATGCAGATTGCCTCCATGGAAAATACTCTCAGCGTGCTTGCCGGGCGTACCCCGGGTCCTATTGCCCGCAGTGGTTCCCTCCAGCGCTTTGTAAGCAACAGCCGTGTTTCCTCCGGTATCCCGGCAGATGTCATTGCACGCCGCCCGGACATCCGCGCCAAGGAGCAGGCTCTGCGCGCTGCCAATGCTGAGATTGGCGTGGCCATTGCCTCTTACTTCCCCTCCATCAGCCTGACCGGCTCCGCCGGTTATGCCTCAGCGGATCTCCGCCGCACCACCTCCGGCTATGCTCATAAGTCCGGCTGGGGTATTGGTGCTAACCTGACCGGCCCGCTCTTCCAAGCAGGGCAGCTTACCGCCAACAAGCGCGCCAAGAAGGAGGCCTTTATGGCTGCCAAGGCAGAGTACGAGCAGACTGTGCTTTCCGCTCTCGCGGAAATCTCCTCCACTCTTGTGGAGCGTCAGAAACTCCGCCAGGTTATCGCCAAGCAGGAGCAGGCCGTTGCCGCTTATGAGGAAAGCGTGCGCCTTGCCAAGGAGCGTTACAAGGACGGCTTGTCCGCCTACTTCGAGGTTTTGGACAACCAGCTGCGCCTCTTCCCCGCTCAAAAGCAGCTTGCTGCATACCGTTATCAGTACGCAGCCTGCATCCCCACCCTCTACACCCAGTTGGGTGGCGGTTGGCGCTGATGCTTTTCCCTGCGCTATCCCTTTTCAGAGCAAGGTTGTGTGTTGCAGCCTTGCTCTGTCTTTTCAGCTGGAGTTAGTAGTTAGTCCTGTTACAAAAAAACGCCCTCGTTAAGAGGGCGTTGCTTTCGGATTGCTGAAAATCGGTGTCAGTTTCCTGCTTCTGTTGCGGCTTGTTCCCATTTAGCAGCTTCCGCCTCGTCCATCTCCACGCCGAGACCAAGCTTGTAGCACTCGGAAAGCTTGCGGCAGGCGTCTGCATTTCCTTGCTCCGCAGCGGCTCGGTATTGCTCCACTGCCTTCACAAAGTTGAGGGGCTCGCTGCGGGTGTTGAAGTAGCATTCCGCCAGTTTGTATTGCGCATCTGCAATTCCGGCTTCCGCAAACTCCTTGTACCACGCAATGGCTGCTTTGGCATCCGTGGGGGCTCCCTCACCGTTGTTGTAGCGCTCCTCGGGGCCGGCTGCGGGCTCCTCCTCTTCTTCCTCTGCCTGCACGGTATCGCTCTTCTTGACCTTCATGCCGCGCGTGCCTACTGTGCTTTCATCGGCAGTTGCTTCGCTCGTTGCTGCCTCTTCAGCGGGAACAGGGGGGACAGTTGTGGTGTCAGCCGTTGTTTCGCTTGTTTCCGGGGCTGTGGCTTGCTCTTGTACTGCCGGTTCAGGCTTTGCTTCCGGGGCAGGGGCGGTTTCCTCCTGCCCGCATGAGGCAAGCAGGATGGCGGCAGCGCATAATGCGTAGTGTTTGTTCAGTTTCATGTGTACGGATTGGTTTAGATTAAGTTATTTGTACTGTTGGATCAGGGCGCGGATGCGACCACCCGGGTCATTGCCTATGCATTGCTCCACTGTGGCACCGTTTGTAGCGCGGGCATGCACATTGGCTCCGTTGCGCAGTAGCCACTCTATTATTTCATAGTTTCCTAATCCACAGGCATTGTGCAGAGCTGTGGTGCCGTTAGATTTTCCCATTACGGAATCCAAATTGGTGTCGATGAAATAGCCGTCTGCTATTTTCGGAAGGATAATTAATAACCTTTTTTGATAGAGCTTCAGTACGCTGTCCTGATAAGTGGTGTTCTGCAGCTTTTGTATGAGTGTATGTAGCTCTTCTTCGGGCGAGTGTTTTTTTTCGTTTTTTGCAGGCATGATTTTAATGAGCTCCATGTCCCCGTTGTCCAGAGCCACGGCGGCGGGGCGCTGGGCGCCTCTGGTCAGCTCCAATACTTGGCTTTGCACACCCAGCTGCAGCTCTGCCACGCTGAGTACCTTATTGCCGTTAATGTCTGCACCCTCGGCATCATTCAGCGTCTTCATGATGGAGTAGCTGAACACACCGTTGTTCCACTCACCGGACTCCATGGCAAACTCCGCACCGGCGGATGCCGCCACGATGTTGATGCCGCGGTATTCCGGGCTGCCGGCAAACATGTCTTCCATGTAGCGCTTGGTCTGCGTGTCCGTCAGCTTGCTCTCTGTCTTTTTGACCTTCATTCCGCGGGTATTCACCGCGCGTACACCCGGCGGCAGTGTCACTCCGGCAGCTGCCAGCTTGTCCGCATCACTCTCACCCACGGAGCCGCTGTGGCAGGTGTCCAGCAACAGCAAGCGGTGGCGTGCTTTGGTGCTCTGCAGTGTGTCGGTCAGCTCCTTCATGGAGATACCCGTGCTGCGCACGCGAGACGGATTGAACCCTGCCGGGGCAAAGTGATACTCCAGCTTGCTGTCCAGCATGCCGTGGCCGGCAATGTAAAGGATGACGCGGTCATCTTCCTTGGCATCGGCCAAGAAAGTGCGCACCTTCTCCAAATCTGCCTTGCCGGTCATTTCCTTATCCTTCAGCAGCAGCGTGTGCTTGTTGCCGGTGGTCTTTGTCTCAACGGTGTTGATGATGTCCTGAGCGTCTTTCGCTGCAAACTGCAGGTCTAAGTCATCATCATCGTAATCCGACACGCCGATAGCTACCACATATAAATCCGATTCTTCTTTCCCCTTGTAAATGGTGCGGAAGCGCGTGGTGGCACCGGCAATGCCTGCAGAGTCCACCGGGGTGACCTCAATCCAGTTTTGCCCCACCGCCAGCGGGAGCTGCACGGTTACATGGCGCTCACCCACGGTATCGGGGGCTTCGTCTATGCCATCTTGGGGAATGAGCACACCGTTGGCGCGTACCTCCAGCTTCACTATGTCATTTTGCGTAGCGTGCAGGCGTACCTTGAAGCTCAAATCCTTGTTTTCCGCGTACAACTTGGGCAGCTCCACCTCTGCATGGGGGAAGTTGCCGAGCTCCGGCTCCTGTGGCATGTTGTTCGGGTCGAAGCCTTGCTTTTTCAGCCAGCGTTCCGTGGTGGCTTGCAGGGCTGCAATGTCATCCGCATTGCCGCCGAGCGCCTCCAGCACCTCCGCCGGGCGGTTGCGCCACGGGGCGAGTGTTTGCAGACCAACCACACGCGCGCCGTCTCCGTAATTGAGGATGCTTTCGCAACCGGGGCTTCCGGCGTAGTGTCCATTCGGCAGCACAATGGCGTAGCCTGCATCATTGGTGAGGTACAGGTTACCCACCTCGACCGAGCTGTTGTCCTCCTGTACGCGCACAATGCGGTAGTGTTGTTCACTGGCGGGCAGCAGCAGCAAGTTCATCTTGCCGAGCCACAGAGGCTTGAGCCCGCTCTTCACGCAATCCCATTTCTTACCCACCTGCACAGAGTTTGTCGTGAAGTTCACTTTGACCATGCGCACGCCCAAAAACTCGGACAATTCTTCGTTGCCACCGAGCAACAGGGTTGCCTCCTCCTCGCTTTCCTCCACTATTTCCAAAAGCGTGCATCCGGCCCAGTCCAATCTACCTGTTTGGCTTGCGTTCAGAAGTCGCTTCTCGCCCAAATAGAACCCTTTACCGTCTTTCAGTATGCCGATATGACCGTCATATATATCGCCTTCGTCCGAAACCCAATGGGTGAAAAGAACGAAGGAGCCTTCGCCATGGTTAATAGCGTATACCTCGCTTACGTCGGTTTTCGTGCTCTTAAAATAGCTTTGCACGAGACCTTTGCGGGTGCTGATAGGCTCTGTTTCAGCAGCAACATCATAATAGTTGAAATCATTATACTGCGATGGATATGAATATTCGCTCACATTGATGGAGTTCAATATACATAAGCCTTCGTCATTTGCGTTGTACCCAGAGTATGATTTTTGTGTGAATGTAAGGCTTGCCAAATCTATGGTGTACAGCTTTTTTTGTGCCGTATAGCAGGTAAACACGCTGCCGCTGCTTATAGTGCGAATGTGCAGTGGCTCCCATACCAGTAAGCTGTTTCCTTCGCCCGGATAAGGCCACGAAAAACTCACCCCCAAGCCATCCGCTGCACTGGCTTGCTGGGCTAGGCTGGTGCCTTTAGCGATTTTTTTCGGATCATCGCTATTAAAGGAACCATCACTGACGTTTACTCCTGAGTATGGTAGATAATATTTCTCATAGCCAGACTTTTGTCCCGTCAGGTTGCAGGTCTGCTTTTTTACACTAAGATTTTTTGTCGTGATAACCGGTACGGTGGTTCTTCCCGGTTCTACAATGCCGGTTAGGGAATGCGGAACCATCGCATAGGTCCCATCTGCTTGCTTCATGGGATATTTGTAGCCATAGTGCGCATCGTCATTCAGTCGGAATCTCCCGATGAGATCGCCTGTTCGGCTATCCCAAAAACTATAATAATAATCCCCAGAGTAATCTTCGGTTGTATAGGTGCTGACAAGCACGTCTTCGTCACCGTAGCTAATAGTTTCCGTAGCTCGCGCTGCGGTTTCACGGTAAAGAATACCCTTTTTGGGCTGCGTGATGACTGCTGAACTCTTGGGCTCATTTTTACGCACCCACGGGGTGTTATCTGCTTTTACCAGCACCGTGGTAGGTAGTTCGGGCGCAGCTTCTTCCGGTTCGGGTTCCTCGTCTTCTTCGGGGGCTATTTCCTCAACTTTGCCGGGCGCGTCGCTCTTGTTCTGCTTCATGTCGCGAGTTTCCCCCGCGGATTCGTCCGTATCTTCCTCACTTGGCGGATTTTCGACTGTCTCTGCGAGTGATGTCTCGTCTATCGGCGTGGTTGCCTCGGCAGGGGGGGGCGTTGTTTCTGTAACCGGTGCGACTTGTTCAGGCGCTACAGGTGTGGGCTGCGGCTCCTCCTCCTGTCCGCATGAGGTAAGCAGGATGGCAGCGATGCCTAATGCGTAATGTTTATTCAGTTTCACGTGATTTGATTAGTTGATGTTATGCTGTTTTTTCGGCCATGGAAACCGATGAGCTGCTTCTTGCCCGTTTGGGGCAAGAAGCAACGCAGCGTGTGTACTTTTTTACGTGTTTCACGGAGTCCTCTATAGGGCCTGAACACTAATTGGATTTTACGGCTCCGTTATTCCTCAGGAAGTTGCGGACGTTGTTGTTCGGGTCGTTACCAACGCAATCGAGCGGAGTTTTGCCACGGTTCGTTTTGCGGTTGACTTCCGCTCCGTTCTGTACGAGCCATACAACCAAGTCGTAATAACCCATTCCGGCGGCGTAGTGCAGGGCGGTATTGCCCTTCGTTTCTGCCGTCGTCACGTTTACATCCGCACCGTTGATAATCATCGGCAGCAACATGGTTAAGCGCTTCTTGTAGAGCTTCATGTCTGCATTGGGTGCGCTGTAGTTCTGAATGGTGGACAGGAAGAACTGCAGCTGGTCTCGGTTATTGTCACCGCCGAGGCTCACCGTCGTCACGTTGCCTCTATTGGTATTGGCTGCGGGCTCCGTTTGCGCCGGGGCAGGGGGAGTTTGAGGCAGAGCATCATTTTCCCCAAGCACGGACACGCGGATGTTCTTAATCATCTCGATGCCACTGCCGACCTCTTGCTTGTAGTTTGCGACGGCGCTTGTAGCGGAGGAGAAGGTCAGATTGTATCCGGCGGGGCCCACATCGCAGGGGCAGCAGGTGTATGCAATATCTTCCATCTGTTCGTGCGTGAGGACATGTGCGTATTTTGACAATAGCGGGCTGACTCCGTCACCGGAAGGATACTGATGAATCATCGCCGTGTTGCTGCCGGTCTTCACGTATTTGTACGCTACGGACGCGCTGACGTTGAGCTTGTTTTGCAGCAACGCGGGCAGAGATTTGATGTCCGCCGCGGAGAGCCGTTGAGGGGCTTCTTCCTCGCCATCGTACTCCGCATATACGCTGAGCGCTTGGTCGTAATAAAGCGCGAGTTTCTTGCCGTCGAGGGATGCCGGAGCATAGCCTTCGCCGGAGTCAGAACCGGTGGAGGCGGGCGCATTCTTCACAAGGCTTGCGAGCTTGCTGATGCCTCGGTAGAGGGGGGCGCCGGTATCCACACGCTCACCTTTGTTGTTGCTAATGCTCGTGCTTGCACCGTGCTTGAGGGCAACCATGGCTCGCTCCAAATCAAACGCACTCGGACCGAGCGCCGGGTTGATGTTAACGAAGGCCTTGTGCAACATGGTGTTGCCGTTTTTGTCCTGCATGTTTACATCTGCCCCGCCTTCCAGCAAGATATCTACCAGCTCTGCAGAGACCTCGAACAGTAGCGGGTTCCCGTATTGATCACAGGTGTTGCCCTTGTAGCCATTTTGCACCATGGCGCGCACCACATCTGCAGCATCCTCGGCGTGACGCCAGTTGCTGACGTAGGCGGCGATGACCTCCGGCTCTACACCTTTCTCCATGGCTGCCACCCAAACGGCGGCTCCGATGGGGCTTACGCGCGGCTGCTGTTGTTCAGCATTCACGGGGTGCATGAGGTTAAAGGCCTGTTTCAGCTCGTCCAGGCGGGCGCTGTCATAGCCACGACCTTGCTTCTGCCAAGTCTCGGTTAAGTTATTGAAGTCTGCCACATAGCTTTCATTGCCGTAGTAGAAGGCGCAAATCTTGTCGAGCATGAACAGAGCCTGCTCGGCATCATCTGCCTTGGCAATGCGTTTTGCCACACCTGCCCAGTTGCCTGCCATCATCTCGCTGTCTGCGCCGGCGGCAATCAGCATGGAGCCCGTCTCCGCGGCAACGATGTTGGGGCGCTGCTTGCCTTCGGATACCTCCAGCACGCGGGCTTGTACCCCGGGCAACAGTTCCGCTACGGACAGAATGCCATCCTTGTTCATGTCTGCCGTGGTGAAGTTTTTCAGCGTGTCGATGACTGCCATGGTGAAGAAGCCGTTGGGGAATCGAGAAGTGTCTTCCATGGCTTTTTCTTCACCTGCTGCTGCTGCAATGATGTTGAGCCCTCGGTACTGCCGCCCCATGGTGAACATCTCTTCAATATAGCGCTTTGTCTGAGCCTCCGTTTTCAGGCTGACCTTTGATTTTGCCGCGCGTACTTTCATGCCGCGTGTGCCTTCCTCCGCGTCAGCCTGCCCGGCTGCTTCTGCCGCCAATTTTTCTTCACCCTGTTCTCCCAAGCTGCCGGAGTGGCAGGTGTCCATCATCAGCACACGCTCGCGCGCCGGAGCATTGCACAAGGTATCCGTGAGCATGGTCATGGTAATGCCATTGTACTCCTCCGGCGTGAACTCCGAGGGGATGAACATGTACTCTCCGCTGGTCGGGTCTACAATGCCGTGTCCTGCAAGATAGAGCACGATACGGTCATCGATGGTGCTCTCTGCCAAGAAATCCTTGACTTTTTCCAGCACGGCAGGAGTTGCCACCTCCTCATCCGTCAGCACGAGGGTCTTTACTTCTCCTGCGCCGTATTCTCGGAAGGCTGTCGCTATATCCTCAGCGTCCTTGGCTGGGAGCTTCAGATCCCGCATGTTCTCATTGTCATACTTGTAGTCAGATACGCCGAGGCTTACCACGAACAGTCGGGAGTTTTTCTCACCTCTGCGGACAACGCGGAAATTAGTAGTATTTCTTTGGTGCCCCATGGAATCAATCGGGGTAATGGAGATGTTATTTTGTCCCATTTGCAAGGGAATGGTAATCTCGAGCCCCGTTTTGGAATCTCCGGGGTTAATGAGTAAGGTATCACTCCAAGTTTGGGGAACCAATGCTCCGTTTACTCGAACCTCACATGCCGTCGTTGCTGTTTTCTTAGTTGAGTGGATTTCGCCGGTGAAGGTAACCGTTGGGGCTGTTGTAATCAGTGGCGGCAGTGAGCTTAAACAGTTGAACGGTAGTATTGAATCATCAATCTTTTGAGGCATGGGAGGCATGGCTTCCATGTCATAACCTTGTCGGGTCAGCCAGCGACGTGTCGTTTCTTTTAATGCCGCTACTTCATCTGCATCACCGCCAATGGCTTCCAAAACTTCTCCCGGACGATTTCTCCATTGGGCTATTACATGGGAGCTGTGGTCAACATCTGTATGGCGGATAAATGATTCACAGCCCGGGGACCCCGCATATCGCCCATCCGGCAGCACGATGGCCCAGTCCGAGCCTGCTCCGGTGCACAGTGTAAACTTTTTGGTGGTTTTTGTGCTGAAATCTTTAATCTCGTAGACATCCCAGCAATTGTCTGTACTTGGCAGGCAGAGCAGATTCTTATCCGCAACCCATACCGGGTTAGGAGTGTTCTGTGCCCATGGTGTTTTGCCCCAGTTGCCCTGCCAGCTTTGTACTAATTTTCCTGTTTTTGTTTTCTCATCCACATAATACAGGGCACAGAACCCCTCGCAGGCCGCTAACCAGTACGTGTGAGTATCATCCCCCGGAACTGTGTTCCAAACACTCAAGCAACTGCCCATGCTGTCCGGATTCGGCACCTTGCCACTCAGCGTGTAGGCATTACTCGGTGTGTAGTCCAGCCCATTGATGTACGCCTCGCTTTTTCCTTCCAATTTTATAGTGCTTAAAGTGTAGCTTTGGGGATCAAACAGAAGTGGACCGGTGCGCGTCACTCCTCGCTTGGATGCCAAATTGTTGAAGACGATATTTCCGCAATCGCTTTCGCCAAAGGAGGGAAATACCCCCATGGAGTTGCCTTTGCTTTCAATAACAGGTTGCGGCATGGGGTACAATACACCTCTTTCTACATCATAGATGCCTAAGTAGCAATTTTCTCCATCCATTGAAGCCATGCATGCCGAAAGTAGTCCGTTCCGGCTTTTCGGATAAATGAGCAGATAGGTGCCATTGTAGCTTTTCACCTCTTCTGCATCGTATTCTCCTTCAGGTAGCCCCTCTATCTCATCCAAGCTCGGTATTTTCTTGCAAACTTCTGTCGGAGTAAATTTTAAGGTGTTGAAATCAAGAGAACGTATGGTTTGCTCACCGTTTCCGCTGAAAAAGTGTACAAATCCTTCCAATTCTGGTACTCGCTGCAAGCCCTTGGTGTCAGATAAAAGAATATTTAAGTCGGGTGCTTCTTGCGGTGCAGGTAATTGTGCATATTTTGGCTCTTTGAATGGTTTTTTCCTTCCTTCTTCAACAGCTAAGTAATCACTTGTTGATTTGAAGCGATAGCAGGAGAGCGTGGGTTCTCTCAAATCAAATGCCACCATGCCTCCGTTCTCTCCGTTTCGATCCGGTTCTATGCAAATACCAAAACAATAGTCTTTTCGAGTAACCCCGGGTGTGCATAATCCGCAGCCTTTGATCATGACGGAGGTGACGTAATAATAATCCGAGCTCCGCCAAACGTGCAGAGCATAAACTGCATCCATGTAATCACCTGTTATTTTCTCACAAGTGACTATAAAAGCATCATCTGAATATATTAAGTGGGTCGACTCCCCCTTACGCGTCAGGAAAGTGTAGCCAACATTTGACCCCTGTAGAAGATCAAATCTCTCGGCAACAAGACCTCCACTTTTACTTTTGTTGAGTTTCTCTATCGCCTCTTGTTGGGTGAGGTTTACAGTTCCTTCCTGTGCTTGTACCATCGCAGTGGCGCACAGAAAACTGAGAGCGAATAAGTGACTTGTTTTCATACGTTGTGAGTTGTGTTGTTTAGTTAGATTTTACAGCTCCTCGGTTCTTGAGGAAGTTGCGGATGCGGTTGCCGGGGTCATTGCCAACGCAGTCAAGTGGTGTTTTTCCGCGGTTAGTTTTGCGGTTGATTTCTGCGCCGTTGTTCACCAGCCATTCCACCAAATCGTAATACCCCATGCCTGCTGCATAGTGTAGGGCGGTATTACCCTTGGTTTCAGTCGTAGTTACGTTTACATCCGCACCGTTGATAATCATCGGCAGCAGCATGGTCAAGCGCTTCTTGTAGAGCTTCATCGTCTCATTGGACGGGCTGAAGTTCGTGATGGTGTTCAGGAATGTCTGCGCCTCTGCATGGCTGCCGGTGGGCACCCGCACAGCTCCCGGATTGTTGCGAATGTACTCTGCACGCTGTTGCAGATAGCGGTAATTGCGATCGCCCGGTTCCTGCGGGCGCTTGCCCTCATTGTTACGGATATTCGGATTAGCCCCCGCCAGCAACAATGCATCAATGACGGGAACCGTGTCTTCATCAGGAATGCACATTATGCGGTGCAATGCTGTATTACCTTGTTCATCTTGAGCGTTAACATCAACTCCCTCGCTGAGGATTAATTGAAGACAACGCAAATTATCTTGAATCTCTGCTCGTGTTCCTCTACCGGCGCATTTGTGTAACAGTTCAGTTCCTTTTGCTCTGATGTCCGCACCATGCCGCTGCAGGAAGGTCAGATAGCCGTAACCGAAGCGTATGGACAGACACTCGGTTGCTGTTTTTTCCGAAGCTCCGAACTCAAACGCCTTCTTCATGTTGGCAAAGTTTAGGTCGCTGATTCCCGCTACTTCTTTCAAAGCCAAATCGGCATCTACTCCCGCTTGTAACAGTTTGAACAATATGTCCGTGGGCATGTCGTATTTTGCCAAGGCGAGCAAAACCTCAGTTGCATCCTCAGCAGAGTATTCACCGCGAGACCATTGTCTTACTTTCTCCCAGTCTGCCGTCTTTTGATCTGCTGCCGTGGCGTAATCAGCGATTCTTTGTTTCACCTCACTCAACCAGGGAATGGATGGGGTAACAAGGCTCATGGGATTATCCTCCGCCGTTACAACGGTAGGCTTCTGATTTCCCTTGGTGTACTTTTGCACCAATTGCAGAACGTGGTTTTGAAGCTCATCAACAGTAAGCGTGGAATCCGCGTTTTTATCTGCCTCGTCTATGTTTTCCAAGGTTTGCATAATGCAGGCGGTGAACACGCCGTTATTCCACTCCTCTCCTTCTTGTGCAAGCTCGGCACCGGCAGCCCCGGCGATGATGTTGATGCCTCGGTATGTCGTACCGGTAGAGAACATGTCTTCTATGTATCTCTTGTTTTGTCTCTCGCTCTTGAGCATTGTGCTGGTGCCGCGGAGCTTCATGCCTCGGGTTCGTTTGTTGCGGGAGGTTGCCGTGTGCGTGTGCGCATTTTTTGCCAGTTCTTCCTCTCCGGCTTCTCCCAAGGTGCCGCTGTGGCAGGTGTCCAGCAGTAGCAGCCCTTTTCTTGCCGGGGCGGATTTGATGGCATCCACCAGAGCATCCATGGAAATGCCGGTTTCTTCCAGTCGGTAGGTATCGAAGCCCGCGGTTGCGTATCGGTAATCCAAGTTCTCATCCAAGAATCCGTGTCCTGCCACATAAAGGATGACTTGGTCATTCATCCTGCTGTCAGCAAAGAAATCCTTCACTTTTTGCAGCACGGTGACATCTGCCACCTCTTTATCCGTCAGAACAAGAGTGTGAACTTTACTCTTGGCATGTTTGGCGAAACTGTCGGTAATATCTTGTGCGTCTTTTGCTGCATAGCGCAGGTCGCCCAAGTCCTCATTATCATTCTCGTAATCGGACACGCCCAGCGCTACTACGTACAATTCCGAAGGTTGGGTAACGTCCTCATGGATAACTCGGAATTTCGTTGTGTCGCCCGCCACTCCCATAGAGTCTACAGGGCGAATCTCCAACCAGTTTTGCCCTACAGCCAGCGGAACTTGCACGGTAACCGTTTTTTGCTCACCGGGGCGTACCAGCAAGGTGTCATCCCATTCCTGCGGAATGCGCTTGCCTTCAGCATAAACTTCTACCGAGGTCATTGCTTTGAGGGGGGCTGCCTCAAGCTGTACGGTGAGGGTCTGTATTTGTTCGTTGGTATACAACTCCGGTAATTCCACCTTGGCTACCGGCAAGGAGGCAAGAGACGGTGCTTCCGTGGAGGCGCTTTCGGTCATATGGAGCTTGTGCAGCCAGCGTTTTGTTGTTTCTCGCAGGGCTGTAATGTCATCCTCATTGCCTCCAAGTGCTTCCAATACCTCTGCGGGACGGTTTTTCCACGGAGCAAGAGCGCTCAGACCTACGGATTTGTTGCCTTCACGGAAAGCAAGGAAGTTTTCGCAGCCCGGTGATCCGGCATAGAGACCATTCGGCAGAACAATGGCGTAGCCTCTGTTGGGATCCACATAGAAATCCGCAATTTTATCCAAATTGCCGGATTCATCCACTTTCATGATGTCGTAGCAAACATCGCTGATGGGTTTAAGAAACCACTGTTTTTCCGGTAACCATACGGGACAGAGAAACTTTTGGGGAGATTCGAAGTGATGTCGAACCTTGTATTCAAAAGTTTGAGTGTTTAAATCCAGAATAAAGGTTTGTGCTTTACCATCGCCCCATTCAAGAACGAGAACAACTTCCGCTATAAAGCCGTTGTCTGCGAATCGTAATGTGTGTTGGCGAACGTACGGAGCAAACTCTTCCTGTACGGATTCTATCAGGTTTCCGTCAAATTCACTTTTTCGAGGGATAACGCAGCTGTTGTAGTCGCGTAATTTGGCTGAGTGTCCTTTTCTCAAGTCTTCCCAATCATACAAATACACGCGGTCTTCATTTGTTAATATTCCGATGATGCTGCTCGGTGCGCTGGTGCCTTCATCATAATGACAGTATATTAAAGCAAAAGGTACGTAATCATTGCTGCCTTCTCCTCTGGCTATTGATTCGGAAGCGTCATAGTCCTCCGGGTTAAAGAAGTCACATGTGCCTCCGGCGCAGGATACGGGATTTGGCACCATTGCCGTTTTTAAGCGACTAATCAGAACATCATTGGCTTCCTTTTGTTCTTGCTCCGTTGGTGGAGCTATGCGTTGCAATTCCAGTGTGTCAAAGTTGACACAGTAGGTAAAGCTCTTTTTTGCTGCTTTGTTAGAATCTCTGCCGAAAGTGTGAGTGAGGCAGACGCTGCTACCCTCACTGTAGGCTGAAATGTATGCATCCTTTTGTTCGCAATCTATGGGATCGGTACTCAGTTCATTACCGAGTATGCTGAGCCCGGCGGTTGTTTTCTTGAACCAAGGGGCGGTTAGTTTACCTTCCATGACATTGAATGCCCCCGGTTTCAGGTTAAGACTACGGTAAATATCACCTGTTTTGGTGTTGCTGAAGGCTCGAAGGTAGTTTTTTGCTTCCCATTCAATAGCCATTAACCGCTGGAATTGCCCCTTTCCCGGGAGCCATACATACGAACCGAAATAGTTGCCGGACCAGTCATAAGCGCATGCTTCTGCCGGAATATATTGGACGTAATAGGCTAAATCTCCGTTCTTCGTAGTAGCACATAATGTGAATGAATCACTCCCGGCAAAATTAGGTAAAGAAATGCTGCTGATTTCACGTGCTGTGCGAGGATCCCAGCAGGTCAGATACGAGGAAAATGCGTCCATTTCTCCTGCCGTACGCGTTAACACTCCTTTGTCGTGCTCAAAAAATACCTGGCCTCCGTTATATCTCAAATGGTCTCGGAAGTAGATGCCTTCTTCTTTGTTTTGTGGAATATATGCTCTGGAAAAAATTTTGACGTCTTCAGGGTTTTCCAGAATCTCCAGCAGTTTCTTCTTACACTCTGAAATTGTTCTGCATTTTGGTTCGTTAATGTCAGCTCGGAAGTTCTTGTTGTATTGCTTGTGCGTGGGGTATTTCGAGAAAAGGAAGTACTCGCCCTTGAGGATTTCCAAGTAATCCTCGGGGGAGAGCTTGTTGCGCAGCTGAAGGTTGATGTCTGCAAACTCTTCTTTTACCCATGCTGGGAGGTCTACATCTTCATTGTTGTACAGAGGTTGTGCGTAGGCGTCATCATAATTGCTGCCGTATACCGGGAGCACTGCCGCTGCGCACAGGAAGCTCAGATTCAAAATCTGATGGGTTTTCATGTTCAGAATGTTATTAAGAGGAAAATCCTCCTCCATTCTTCGGTAGGAACGTCAATGCAAGAATGGAGGAGGGAAAGTGTGTTAAATGGGGGATGCTCACTCCGCAGGTGCGGTGGAGACGATGATGTGTTTCTCGCTCCAGAGGGTCTTCTTGGACACGTCCGCAGCACTGGCTTTCTTGACCTTCTTGACAACCATGCCGCGGGTCATGACCCCGTAGGGCTCATCTTCCGTGGCGGCGGAGGCCATGCCTTTGATTTCCTTGTGAAGTGCGCTTGCGTTGGTGCAAGCAATGACTTGAACAACGTCGGAACCGAAGGGCTCAGCGATTTCAATTTCAAAACCTGCTTTGAGAGCGCCGGGTACCTCCACCCACTTGTTGGCGGGGATGAGGGTGTCCTTATGCCACTTATTGGGGAAGAGTACCACGGAGGTGCCATCGCTCTGGTGGCAGATGACGGCAATGTGGCAGGCTTGTGGGGCGCGCACGCGGAAGGAGATGGTATCCCCCTCTTTGTAGAAGCGCTCACCGTCTGCCGTGCGCAGGTCGATATCGAAGTCCTGTTTAATGTTGAGCAGGTTGGGGTTGGCTACCTCTTCAATGCCTTCCATGGAGGCCTCGGCATTCTGAGGCTCAATCATTTCTGCTGCTTCTGCAGGCTTTTTGTCCGGCCAAACCTGACCGGTAACTGCCTTGATGGGCCAGCTGACCTTGCTCTTGGTTACACTGCCGTCCTTGAGCCAAGCAATCTCCGTGTAAAGCGTTACGGTTTTGCCGTCTGTGACGAATCTGCCGCGCACAATGCCTTCCACTCCTTCAATGGCAATTTTTTCCACCGTGGTGCCCGGTTCTACCAAGTCAGAGGCCTGGAACTCTCCCTCCAGTTCCAAATCTCCGAGGTTGGAGCGGGTGATGACGCGCACCTTGCCGGTTTGGGGCAAGGCGATTTCCAGCTCTTCGCGGATAACGGCGGAGAGCGGGGACATCATGGGGGTGTCGGAGTACACAAAGTTGCCTACTCCCAGGCGGATGGGAGTCGTGGAATCCGGAATTTGTTTGGCAAGAGTTGTTGCCAGTTTCTCAAACGGATCCTGCGTAGGAGCTGCCGTTACGATGGGGGCTGCTATCAGCGCTGCGAGTGAAAGTATACGTGTGAGTTTCATACCAAGTGGTGGGGGTTAGCTTACAATAGTTTCTACAGTCTTTACGGTGGTGCTGTTTCTGATGGTTTCCTGTGTGGCTTTTCCAGCCGCGTTTTTAGGGGCTTTTTTGATTGCCTTTTTGGGGGAGATAATGCCGGCGGGCGTGCCTTGGGGCGCGGCCGGAGCCGTGGGAACGGGGGCAGGGGTGTTGCTTGAGGAGCATGCTGTAAGAGCCGCTGCTGCCATAGCTATTGCGGTGATGTGTGTAAGTTTCATGTGGGTCGGTGCGTAAGTTTTTAGTTGCTCGTGGTAGACTCCAGTGCAGAGCTGATGATGAGGTCAATCTCCGCCGAGGTGGAGGCAGTTTCTGCCTTGTCTGCTCCCGGGGTGGGAGGAGCACCGGCGCCGGTTTCTTCCAGTTCCAGCTGTTTGGCGCTTTCGTCGGTTTTGATAACCTTCCCCTTGGCTGAGATGGTCTTGGTGATGACTTTGACCAACGGACCGAGCTTCAGGCTGACGGTTACTTCGGCTGAGTTGTCATCCAGGTAGCTGATGCCGGTAATCTCAGCGCCCTTAATGGCGTTGCTGAAACAGGCTTTAAGCTCATCACTTTCCACCACAAAGTCGCGTACGGTGGAATCCGCCGTTATTTCCACGCCACAGGCGCGTTCGGCTAATCGACGGTAGGCATCCAGCTCTGCTGCGCGCTTGGCCATGACTCGGGCGTGTCCATCACTTCCCGGGATGGCTGCGTTACCCAAGGCGTCTATCTCTTCCGTTACGTATTCTTGGGCAACTGTGGTTTTTGCGCTTCCCAATTTTTGAGTAACGGTTTCCAACAGGGTGCGCACCTTGACGGCGCGGATGACTTCCACTCGCCCGTCTTCGTGGTAAACGGGTTTTCCTACGGTTTTTACGCCTTTAAGGGTGGCGGCAAGAACCGTCCTAACAGAGTCGTCCGCTGCTGCAAGGTCTTTTACGGTGGTGTTCCCATTGATGGAAACTCCCATAATTCTTTCCGCCAGTGCACGTGTGGCATCCAATTCCGCAGCACGTACATATTGCAGTCGCTTGGCCGTGGGTACCTTTTTCCAGATTTCCGGCAGGTCGGCTGTTGCGTCTTTTTTGATGGTTACTTTCGGGGCTGCTTGTGCTTGCATCGTAAACGGTACACCGATTCCGGCAACCCCAAGGAGTATAGCAATTGATTTGTTCATGTTGTACAATATTGAGAATGAAAAGTGAGAGGTTTATTCCGCTCCTATCTTTTTCTTGAAAATCTTCAGGAGCAGAGCACCGATGCCTCCACAGGCCGACACGGTGACGCCGGCGATGATTTCCCACATGAAACTACCGCCTTGCTCTTGAGCCGGAGCCGCTGCCGCCGTTGCTTCCCGCTCCTTAGTTATGCTTCCCTTGCGGAAGGAAAGGTAGCGCTTCTCGGAACGATCTAAACTGAATTCCGGCAGGATGTCGGAGATTACCTTGGCAAGCTCTGTTGAGTTGATACGGGATTCGCACTCGATGACGGAGATTGCCGCGGCGTCAATGCTGCGTACCCATACGGCGCCGATGGCCGTTTGCTGCTCCAGACCGCTCTTCAGTTTTTCGGAACCCGGTAAGTCCAATCCCACAAACTCCAGCTTGATGGTAGCACCTAAGTCTGTTTCCGCTGCCCAGTGGGTAAAGATGCTGCGGATGAGTTGCCAGCCTGCATCGGAGTCTGCCTTGCGCTTATTGCCTTCCATTAACTGTCGTACAGCCTCACGGGCTGCTGCGGTGTCGGATGATACATTGCGGATGAGGATGTCTTGGGCAGGGGAGTTCATGGTGAGTACCACGTTGCCCGTGGCGGCATCACGCACGGTGACATCCAAGGCAATGGAGTATTTTTTGCCCGGTTTACTCCCGTAGAAGGACTGTGTCCCCGCTGCGCTGCCTACGATTTTGCCTTCTATCACATAGTCGCATGCGGATACGATGCCTTGGCTACGTGCCTCGCCTTCCGTCTTGCGCCCGAGAGTTTCAGCTCGCTTAGCCAGCATGCCTCCCTGTCCTTGGGCATTATTGAGGTCCACAACTCGCAGTCCGCATTTGGTGGCGGTGTTTCGCAGCCAGTCTGTGGCCAAGGTTCCGTTTGTCACGCCTTCTATCTGCTCGTCTATTTGGATGGCAAGTCTCGGCGCCTCGTGTTCCCTTGCCATCATCTGGAAGGTCATGGTGTCATCGGCGGTTAGGGCTTTGTCGCTTACATCTGCCTTTATCTTTACGGTATAAAAACCATCTTCTCCCATCCCGGTGCTTACGACTTCATACTTTTTAATGTATCCTCGTGCCTTGCTGAATGTCTTGTCAGAGCTTATTTCAAAGTTTTCCATCTGCGTTTCGCTCACCAAGTCCACCCCCGCACCTTCGCGTACGGCTTCTCTTAGTGCGTCGGATAACGCTTGCGAACGCGCCGCAGGTCCATCTCCTGCTGCCTTGCCTTCAGTTTCTACCTCTACCGCATATGCGCTACCGACTACCAGCACGGCGCATGCGGATGTTTTCCATATGGAGGAGAGTGCTTTTCGTATGTTCATGTTATCTGTAGTTAGATGTCACTTTGTATTATCTGCTTTTTTGCCCCGGTGTCAAGATAAAAATAGAATTGGGCTGAAAAAATATCGAAAAAAGCGATGCTGTAGGTGTGAGCTTTTGCGAATAGCGAATCGTTATGCGATATTTTTGTTCGCTGATTGTTGTGCTGTTTTTTTATCCGGCACGCTCTGCAGTAGATAAAGTTACGGCTGGTGCCGTATTCTCACCGTCGGAGTTGACGCCGAATTCCGTTGCCGGACTCACGTTGCGCTTTCCTGCTTCCATGGCTAAGGCGTGGAGTTGGTACAACGGAGTATGTGCCGGTTGAGGCTCATACGTTTGAGGTAACACGGCGCGACTCTATTCTGCTTGCCGGATGGGATAGCTGCCCTTACTCATGCCGCTTGGGTAAGGGCGGGGTGTTTTTTTTCGCTTGACTTGTCGTTTTGCGGGTGTAGAATGCTCGTAATCAATTTCTGAAATGGTATGAAAAAGACACTTTTTATAACATCCTTTTGGGCTGTTTGTGCTGTTGCTACGTTTGCTGAAGATGCGTCCGTCAAGGAAACGCTGACCCTGACAAGCGATAAAATCAGCGAGGAATCTTTTACGGAGACAGCTGCCGGCAACGGCATGTTCTATTCCGATGCAAATGGGGTGGCCTTTTTGGGTACCGGAACAATGCCGTATTACATCACTCAGGCGGATGATACTCTCGCCGGGGATTCTGTCATCTCTATCTCCAAAACCGGCGGAACCACAGTGTCTGTAGGTGCTTTTGCCGGGGAATCACATTTGGTGGTGGGGAATGGTACTGATTCCATGCATGTTACGGCGGAAAACGGTATTTTTGTGGGCGGTTACGGGTGGCATAATACTTCCGGTTGGCGTACGAATGCGGCGCTTAGCAGTAATACGGAGGGTGCACTGCCTTTTGCGGCACATGAGGGCTCCATTCTTATCAACAAAGGCTCTGTCCTTGAGGTGGGAACGGGGCTCGGTTCGGATTTCAAGACTCTTGCAGGTGCGCAGCTTTACATCGGGCACGGTGCAAAAGGTACTGTGACTGTGGATGGTGGTGAGCTTATTTCTCATGCTTTCATCGGGGTGTCTACAGCCAATTCCTTGTCGGATGACAACAGTGGCCTGCTGGAAATTAAGAACGGGGGTACCGTTACCATTAAGGCTGAGCCGGAGAAGATGTCCATGAACGGTTATTCTTATAATCAGTTCATCGTTGGTGCCTCAAATAACGGAACCGGTGGTGTTGTGATTTCCGGTGAGGGGAGCTCATTGGTGTTGGAAAGCTCCGCTTCTGCTGATAGTGCGAGTCAAACGTATTATTCATTTGCCAGTATCGGTCAAGGCGGTCAAGGTGAGGTGACGGTTACGGACGGTGCTTCTCTCTCCCTTGGTACGGATGCTAATGCCGCTTCTCAAATCTCTATCGGTGAATCCGGCGGTACCGGCACCCTTAATGTGGAGAAAAATGCTTCCGCAGACTTGACGGGTAATGTAATTGTCGGTTTCAGCGGTGATGGTTCCGTGAATGTTGCTTCCGGTGGTGAGGTGGTGCAGTCAGGCGGTAATTTGTGCATCGGTTACGGTGCCGGTGCCTCCGGCGAGGTGACGGTAGCTGCGGAAAGTTCATTGGAAGCGGAGAATCTTGATATCGGTTACAGCGGTGCTGCCGGTTCATTGTCGGTGGAAGCCGATGCCGCGGTTGCTGTTGCCGGGAATGTCAATGTGTTTGGCCCCGCTGAAGCGACTCAGGGCAATGGTATCACCAATGCGGGTAGTATTTCGGTGGGAGGCTATGTGAATCTCACTTCCGGCTCAGAACTGAACAATACCGGTACAATGGATGTGACCGGCTTGGTATATGTGCAGAGCGGTGCTGCTGTGGAGAATAGTGGTACGCTTTCATCTGAGAGCGGTGTTGTTGTTTATTCCGGTAGCAGCGTCACCAATAGCGGTACGATTAACGCCGATCTCATTTTGGATGACGGCGTTGTGGTTACGAATGATGGCGTGCTCAGCGGGTCTGTGAATGGAGCCGGCACAGTGCAAGGTTCCGGTGAAATCGGTACCATCAGCCTTGGTGAGCTCTCTACTTTTGTGGTGGGGGAGCCCATTACCGGGCTTGAAGTAAGCGGTGATTTTACCATGGGCGCCGGTTCCACTACGGTGTTTAACGTAGCCGGGATGGAGACGGCTGCTGCTGCCGGTTCTTCGGATACTTGGTCTTCCTGTTCTTATGCGAATATCATTATGCAGACGGAGGATGGTGTCGTCACGATTGCTGATGATGCATGCGTTTCCATCGTCTTCGGCGGCGATACGATTTTTGACGCATCGTTGGCAAATCCGGACAATGATAACCGCATAGAGTGGGTGTTCTCGCTTACGCTCATCAGTAGTGGGGTGAGTGGTGAGGTGGATTTGGAGAAGCTGCTCAGCAATACGGATTTCTCCATTACTACCGATGCCGTCGGTATCCCCTCAATAGGTGGAACTGTCAGCGTGAGCAATGCTTCGTACTCGGTCACGGAGCAGGGCGCTCTTGTGTTGTCGGGTACGCTTACTATTCCGGAGCCGTCTACTGCCACGCTCTCTCTGTTTGCCTTGGCTGCTCTTGCCATGCGCCGCAGACGTAGATAAAATAGTCTGTTCATTTGCGCTTTCGGGGCAAAATTGCGTTTTGCGCAGTTTTGCCCCGCTTTTTTCCGGCTTTTTCTTCACTTTTCCTGCACTTTGTTTTGCTGATTTTCGGAAATTTGAATTTTTGTGTAGAAAAATGCAAAATTTTCCCGTTTTATTTTCAATGCGTTATGAAAAATGTGCAAAAATTCTGAAAAAATCTTGAAAAATTGGCTTGACGTTCGATGTCGTTTCGTGTAAAATTGCCGTCACACCGACACGGTGAAGCCCGAAAGGCCAAGCGGCTCGAATGAGCAAGGCGAGGCAAGGCCGGGCGAGGCAGTTTTCAA
>JAFQDN010000021.1 GCA_017415995.1 Akkermansia sp.
CACCAACTTCGGACCGACCTCTGCCGACAAGGGCGATACGGTCAAAGTTCCGGTGGTAGGCGCACCGTCTCCGTCCTCCGACTTCGATGGCAACTATGTGAAGAACATTGACAGCGAGGCAAGCACCATTCCGGTGGTGCTCAACAAGCACAAGTTCAAGACCGTCCACATGACTGCCAAGGAAGCTGCCACTACGGCCGTCCCCTTGTTGGAAAAGCTCGTGTCTACCGCTGCCCAGCAGCTCGCCATAGACGTACTCACTGACATTTTCAGCGCCATTAAGAAGAATCAGTTTGCAACGGCTACCGATGTAGCCTCTGCGGAGGATTTTTCCTACAAGACCGTGCTGAAAATCCGCGAAGCTTGCAACAAGGCGAAGATGCCGAAAGCCGGGCGTTCTCTGGTACTCAACACCAGTCTCAACACCGCCTTGCTGGCAGACGATATCGTGTCCCGCAGCTTCATCACCAATCTGGCACAGCCAGGCGTGGTAGAAGCCCGCATCAACCGACTGGCCGGGCTTAACGTGTACGAGACGGACTGCGTGCCGGACAACGGCGAGAACCTTGCCGGGTTCGTCACCCATCCCTCTGCCATGGCCGTAGCCATGCGCTACCTCCAGCCCATCGCCAACTACGATGAAGCCGGAGCCGTGACCGACCCTGTTACCGGGCTGACCTTTGGCTACCTGCGCTACACGGATACGACCTCCAACAAGGTGTATATCACGCTAGAATGCCTGTACGGCTATCAGGTTATCCGACCTGCAGCATTGCAGCGCATCACCGTAACCTCTGCCGCCTGACCATGAGCCTTGCCGATGAAATGAGCGCCGACTTCCTGAGCATTCATCAGGATTTACCTGATTACATCAGCATCGGCAGGAAACGAGTGCCGGCATTGGTCAACGAGGGCTCGCTGGCAGCGGAGCTGGAGCTGGGAGGCTTTTCTCCCACCCGCTCCCTGTCGGTGAGAGTCCGGCGAAGCGACCTGTCGTCCACCCCGGCGGTGGGCGACTTGCTCTATTACGAGGGTGTGAACTTTCGGATTGAAAGCATGAGCGTCAAGAAATCAACCCCATTCATCTCTCTGGAATGTCTGCAACAGTAACCATCAACTCCGCATCCCTCGACCGCAAGCTCGCCAAGTTCGCTATCCTAGGGCAAAAGACGCTGGAAGATGCGCTCATTGAGGGAGCAAAACGCTTCACGACTCAGGCTGTACGCAATACCATGCCCATGATTCTGAGCAAGAATCCTTCTGCAGTTAAAAGCGAATGGACGAATCGAATCACACACTACTTCGAGACTCACCGTATCACGAAAAAGGGCTACCAGAGTGACGCATCGCTTCGCCGCATGCTTGCCAAGAAAAAGAAGAGTTTGGGACGTGAGGCTTCCGGTTGGAATGCCGCAGCTGTCGAACTCAAAGCGAACCGCATACCCGCATGGGTAAAACGCCACGGTACAGGGGAAGGCAGTTGCCGGATTACCCGCAAAAAAGACCGTATCACCATTATCATCACCAACTCCGTACCCTATAATGAAACCATGACCATGCGCCGAGCTGCATTTGTACTGGACAAGGTGGAACGTGGCTTTGCGGGAAACCTCCGTGCTCTGAAACGCAAACTTATCAACTCTATCCGATGAATACTCATTCCATAAACGAGACAATACGTCGCTTCCTGATGGAAGCCAAACCGGGCTTATCCATCCATACCCCCATCAGCAATGGCGAGCTTAACACGCCCTACGTCCTGCTAAGCTGCGTAGCCGATGACGAATTGATACCCGGCAACAACACATGGGAATGCTCGTTAACCATCGCTCTGCATAGTGCCGCCTTGGAAGAAGAGGAAACATCCATGCGGGAGCAATTCTCCTCGCTCTGCGCTCTGCTGGGTAAAAAGACCACCCGCGAGACAATCAACGGCATGGCGGCTGATTTCATTCTGTACAGCCTGAGTCTACAGAGCATCGAAGAACCACAAACAATGGATAACGATTTTGTCCAGACCGCCACCTTCCGGGTGGTGGTGCAATTTTGACACCGGGACAATATATTATGGCTACAATTATCGGAACAGTCGGCGTATTCGGGTTCGATGAAGACCTGCAAGGCATCCTGTTGGAGTCTCAGGACATCGACTATAAGCCGGACAGCAAAGTACAGCGAGACTATCGTGGTAAGAAAGTCGGCATCATTTTCTACGATGACCAGACCGATGTCTCCATGAAAGGCTACATCCCCCGCGATAATCCCACGGACATCAAGGTTGCCCAGACACTCGTGTTGGCGAATGCCGCACCTTACCATGGGCTGTCTACCGTCTCCACCGGGACGAATGTCGTGACCGGGATTAAAATCGGACTGAAAAATGAAGACCTCGCATCCTTTGAGGTATCTTCCACCATCTACGATTTTTGACGATGATGAAACCCTCCCATGATGCCCTGAACTTCGTCCGCAGCAAAGATGGAGACCTCGAATCCCTCATGCTCGCTGCATGTTTGACTGCGCTGGGTATTCCGTTTTCGGAACGCCCGGCGTTCAGCGTGTCCGGCGATACAGAGCCGGTGGTAAACTGGCTCTTTGACGAGCAATCACTTGATGGCAAGTTCAAAGCCTCCGAGATGATTGCAAAATGGAATGATAAGGGCTGGATTACCCGCGCAGATAATGACCACCCGCTTGCTTACATGGCCACAGCTATGCGCAATCTCTACACCCTTGTCAATCACCACATCGGCCAGGCTCCCAACGTGGAGCTGGTGAAGCGAGGACATAAGACGCTCCTCATTCCTGAGGGTACGCCCGAATCCCAGCTTGGGCTACTTATCAACAAGTTCACAAGGGGGTAAAATAGAAATGCCCCCGGTGACAAGTCGGAGGCACTTCAGGAGAATTGTTTATCAGCGCACAATGTTCTGATGGCTTTATTATAGTCAATTGTGACCTCTTGTCAATAGTTTGACTGAAAAATCATCATTTTTTCGCGTTTTTTCAGGCGACATGCACCCGATCGTTTGTCAGGCGACCGGGTGGAGCCGTATTACTCATCAGAGGTGCCGAAGCACAAACAGGGTTACCTGTATAATGAGCAATGCAAGCTCAATCATGTCTATTGTGCGCATGATTTATCTCCTCCAGTCAGGTTCAACTGCTATTCCGTACCCTTGCGAACACATCACATCAGCGGACAGGACTGGTATACTCCCCGCTGAGAGGTGACATGGCCACCCATCAGCCGAAACTGATAGCGGAAGAGCGTGGAGAGTCTATCATATAGGGGCATTCCGTTCAAGCCTGAAAGGTATTCACTTTTGACATCCCGCCGATGCATTATGGCTATACAAATTCACACACAGTCACGTGAGGACAGCAACAATCGCGCTATGCTCGCACCGCCCACCCGCACCACCAGCGGGGTAACGCTTCGCCCTATTTCTCTTGGCTCGCTGGAAATCCTGCGCCAGCTCAACAATTCTCTGGCTACCGCAGAAGCCGACATGGGGGAAATCGACACCCGCACACTCACCGAGTTCCTGTGGGTACACGGAGCCCCGATAGACGAGGTGCTCGATACTGTCTACAATCATCCGACTCAGGTCGGGTTGAAAGCCACGGCATTTGCCATGAGCATCAGCCCGGCAGAGCTGAGGGGTATTACCACGTCTCTGGCTGCTGACCGAGCCGCTATTCAAAGCGCAAGTGCCGAGCCGATTCCTGACCCGGATGCTCCGACCTCCCCAAACGCGCACACCCCTCGCTCGTAGCATCGCTGATTTTCACAGTTGCACGAGCGACGGGGTGGAGCGAAGAATACATCCTGTGGATGCCGCTACGCCGAGCTTTGCAATACGCGCACGCCGCTTGGATTAGCGAGGGAACAAACACCGACTGGCGCAACGCTTCCGAAGAAGAATCAGGCGAAGCTACCGCCCTCTACAACCGACTCAAACACCTGACCAAACATGGCTGACGTTACATTCACATTCTCCGGCGATGCTTCCGAACTCAATGCCGCACTTTCTGAAATCAAACAGGAGGTAAGCAAGACTAAAGAAGCGGTTGGTGGCATGGCGGGTAAGTTTGCCATTGCTTTTGCCGCCATCCAAGCCGGCATTGCCGCAGTTAAGAGCGCATTCAGCAGCCTGGGGGAAATCTCCTCGGCTGCTGCCGCTATGGAGCAAACCTCACTTGCCTTTACGGTGATGATGGGCGATGCCGCTACGGCTGCGGAGTATGTGGCTCAGTTGAAGAAATATGCAGCCGAAACGCCTTTCGAGTTCGGGGATATTTCCGATGCCGCCAAAACTCTGCTTTCTATGGGTACGGAAGCAGAGAAAAGTATTGAGGTGATTAAACGCCTGGGCGATATTGCCTCGGTATCAGGCAAGCCTCTGCGTGAGCTTGCGTTCCTCTATGCCAAGGCTCAGAATGCCGGGCTGACGAATGAAGTGGCAGAGTCTTTGGAAATGCAAGGTGTGCCGATTCGCCGCATGCTCGCCGAGATGAAAGGCATATCCTTTGAACAGGTGTTTCAGGGCATCTCTAAGCGTCAGTTCGGCCTCGCGGATCTGGACGCAGTTCTTGCCAAACTGACCGGGGCTGGTGGCTTGCTGGAGAACATGACTCAGCGGCAATCTCAGACATTCTCCGGCATGCTTAGCACGCTTACCGATGGCTTCAATGCTCTAGCAGTTGAGCTGGGTACTCCCATCAATGCGGCCATGATGCCTGTCATGCAGGAATTGACTGCCTATCTGGAGTCCATTACACCACAGGTACAGGAGTTTGCTCAGGGGATTGCCTCGTGTTTTACCGGGATAGTGGATGTCATATCGCCCATTATCTCGGGTATCGGCTCTTTGGTCGAGATGCTGGGAGGAGCCAAAACTGTGGTTGCGTCGCTGGCCGCAGCCATGCTCATGTATGTGGGGAACAGTAAAGCTGCAACCGCATCTACAGTATCGCTCCGAGGCTCGATGGCCTCGCTTGTAAGCACAATAAAGGGACTGAACATGACCACCTTTGTTGCCGGGTTCAAATCGGCTATGACCGGGATTCGGTCGGCAATGGCTGCTTCTTTGACAGGAATGAAAGTCATGTGGTCTACGGCATGGACCACGATGGCCACCGTAACCCGCGCTGCGATGGTTGCGGTGAAAGCGGCTATCGTCAGTACAGGTATCGGTCTGATTATCGTTGGCATTGGTGAAGCCCTGGGCGCTCTCTATTCTTGGTTCATGGGCAATTCTGAAGCTGCGAAAGAAGCGGCTCAATCTGCCCGCGAGTTTGAGAAATCGCTCAAGGGGCTTAATAAGCGAGCCAGCAAAATCACGACTCACGAGCAATACGAAGATTTTATCGAATCCCTTGATGAACAGATTGCTGACCTACAATCTCGCCGGAGAGAAGCAGAGCTTGAGGATAAAGACGAGCTGGTGAAAGCGCTGACGAGGCAGATTCACACTCTCTATCGTAAGCGCTCCGAGTACAGGCGTACCATCCCTCTGCAGATTGAAGCGGCTGAGGCTGCAGAACGTGAAGCGGCAGCAGCAAGGGCTCAGGCCGAGGCTCAGGAAGAGCTACGGAAAAAGATTGAGGCTACACAGCAGAGGATGGTTCAACTTTACAAACAGAATCGAGAAACAGAACGAGAACGCTATTTATCTGAGCTGGATACAGAAACGCAGATACGCTTACGCCTGAGTGATGCCGGAGGCTTCCAATCATTGGAGGAATTGCAGAAAGCTATCCGTGATATGGAGAACAGGATAGGCTGGGTAAATGTGGGAGACGATGAGCGATATGAACGACTTATTAAGACTCGTAATAAGATACTGGAGCTTCGCCGCCAGCAGAGCCAACTAGAAGAGCGTGAGCGTAGGAAACAACAGGAAGATGCAGAAAAAGCCCGGCAAACTGCCGAGGAAGCCACTCGTGACTACGCCGACCGTATGGCTTTGTTGCAAGCCGAGATTGCTCAGGATGAGAAGAAGCTGGAAATTCTGAAACGTCAGCAGCGTATTGTGGAGCTTACCGCAGACTATCGCCGCAAGGGGCTGGAGGATGCCGAGCAACTTGCCCGGCAGATGGTGGAGGCTGAGCTCAACGCCGAAATTGCCCGAGAGAAGAATCGAGAGAAGCAGAATCGTTCCGCGACTCGTATGTCCTCCGCATGGATTCAAGGCTCACAGGCAGGAGTCGGTGGCGGTGGTCGTTCCTATCTCATAGGCGGTGGCCCAATGCTGACCGAATCCAAGAAACATACGACTCTACTCCGGGAAGTTCGTGATGCTGTTCGGAAGCGTCAACAGGTGAAAGTGACCGGGAACGTGGAGGCTGTACTGGGAGATTGATATTGATGTAAGTTATTGAAAATAAGTGCAAAAAAAGTGCAAGAAAAAGTAAAAAAGTCCTTGCATATTGTGCGTAATCTGCTATACTTTCACCATAGATAAAAGACTAATGCTTAACATATTACATAGCCATGAGTAAGTCATCCGCAGCAACCGACATGAACGAGCTGAAGCGTAACAGCATCGCCCGCGAGTATAAGTACCAGCTCCTGAGCTTCCTGCACGAGTACGAGACGATGGAACAGTACGAGCATCAGAAAGCAGCCCTCCTGCGCCGTGCAGAATACAGCACGGAGCTCCTGCATATCCTCGACCCGCGCAGTGCCGTAGAAGTGATGGAGGATTTCAAAGCCGAGAATGAGCGTATCAAAGACCGCATCAACGAGCAGAAGCGAATCCTGAAGTATAAGGCTAACAAGCTGATGGAAGCCGTGCAGCACATGAATGAAATGGATATCCAAGTTTCCAGCCCTGCATTGACCGTTGCCAAGAAGTTTATCAACGCCTAACTCCGAAGAATCATGAACGAACAGGAACGCAAAGAGAAAGCCATCCGCGAGTATGAAGAGGAATACGCCAAGTTCAGCGCAGAGTTTGAGCGAGGCACGGAAGCCATCAGCAAGTGGATGGAGTACAGCAACACCGACCCGGAAAAGGCTCAACACTACAAGGCAATCCTTGACGAGACGGTCGCTAACCAGAATGCCATGGCAGAACGATTCATCGAAGTATGCGGCGCGGCATACTACTACGGCCACAGCGTTGACATGATGCTCTGGCAGTACGCAGTAAAGGCTCTATACTATCTCCACACGAAAATCTAACCATCCTCTACGACCATGATTAACGCAAGCAAAGAAGAAATCCGCAAGGCACTCGAAGCTAAGGGTGCAGAGTTCCAAGCATCCCTCGACAAGACGATGGAAGTGCTGGATAAGTATCAAGACGCCATCGAGAACGAACGCAACAAGGCGAAGTTCAAGAAAGCACAGGATGAATACATCCGCCATATCTCCAAGCTCGCGCCGCAGAACGAGCGGCTGAGTCTGGAGTTCAGCAAGCTTGCCGGGCTTGCGCTGTACCACGAATTGCCAGTGGACGTGAAAACGCTGAGCCTTGCATTGAAATACGTGAATCGCCGACACGCGAAATAACCGGAATCCCGGTATTCAGCCCCAGGGGAGCCGCTACCACGCCGCCCCCATTTTTTGACATGCCGCCATGGGGTATGAACATCTACATCAATCCAGAAAAATCTCCGGCGGCAATCCAAGCAAAAGCATCAGGTTCGCCTATCTCCGGCTTGCGCTTCAAGCGTGGTGCCAATCTCAACCTGTCCGTGGTTGTGCTGGGCTGCACGAGCGCCAGCAAGCTGCGCTTCGGCATCAAAGCCAAGGGCGACTACGAGGGCGCGTTGCTTGTCTACGCATCCGCAGATAACGGCATCACCGAGGAAGATGGTACACGCTTTGAGTTGAGCCTGGCTGTTTCCAGCGAAGCGCTCAATGCTGCGTTCAACGTGGGTTCCGGCAATGCCGCTACGGCAGCAAGTATTTCGGCTGTGGCAGAGTTTGCATGGCAGGAGAATGGCGCTGAGCGTCTGACCGACACCATCAACACGACTCTTCTCAACGATATTATCCGACTGGCCACGGAAGCCCCCGAAGCCGCTGCCGGGGAATACCCCGCGCCGGATCTGGTAGCCACCAAGTCGTGGGTGAACCTGTTGAAAGCGTCTGCTGCTCAGGCTGGCCTCGTGTTGTTGGAAGCCGATGCCATCATTGAGGGGGAACATACAGCCGTGGCTCTGACCGCAGCCGGAACCATTGCCATACCTCTGGCCACCGCTTCCGAATCCGGCACCGTGATACTCGGCACCGATACGCCCATCTCCGGGCGCAATATCCTCCCGGTAGGCAAAGACTCCTCCGGCAAGCTGGCCGTAAGTGCCGATGGTCTCTCCGCATTTGATTCTGCCAAGAAAGCGGGCTTTGTCGGAACTGAGGAGGAATGGGTGGCTTCCCTGAAAGGGGAACAAGGTGAGCAGGGAGAAAAGGGTGAACAAGGCATTCAGGGGGAGCAAGGAATCCAAGGCGTTCCCGGAGCCTCTGCATACGATATGGCTGTAGCGAATGGCTATGAGGGTACTGAAGAAGAGTGGTTGTCTACTCTGGGTATTTACGTGCTGTACGAGAAACATACTATTGAACCTGATACCGGGAGCGAAGATAACTATGACGCTTACGGTTTCGGTATTATCATGAAAGCGTCCGGGCTTATGCAATCGCTGACGGTTCCATGCCGTTTATCTTCTAATTCTTCTCAGGTAGGTACAGAGCCGGTGTGGTGTAAAGTGTGGCAAAATGATCGCTTTATGGCATTGTCTCTTAATTCTCAGGTTCATGGCGTAGGAAAAACTCTTTCATGGGAGTTTGACCCCTTTACCGTAGAAGCCGGACAGGAGTATAAGTTCCTTTTCTACAAGGAGTCTAGCAAAGATTTGGTGAGCTTCTCGACTGATTTCAGCGGATGCTTCCATGTGGTAAGCAAAGATTCATCTGATGGCGTCGGTATGATTGGTTCCGGTGGAGGATATGGCATAAGCGGAGCTACTGAATGGCAACCGCTCTATAAAATAGTGCTACTGAATCCACGATATTCTCCTGCAACCCATGCCACAGATTCTACAGTTCATTTATCTGCAGAAGAAAAATCTGACCTTGCAGACCTTCTAGCCAACAAGGATGCCTTGCTGGCTCTCATTAACCCCTAACCCCATATATTATCATGACCAATTCATTTGTAACAGGCGGCATCGTGGTCGCCAATGCCTTAGCGGTAGTGACGCTGGCCACAGCCGAACTCAATCCGTTCATCGAATACATCCAGAATGGTGCCTCTGTGGGTGCCATCATGGGTATCTTCCTCTGGCGCGAAATGAAGCGAGCCGAACGCTATGAACACCTCTACGACCAAGAGCGCAAGCTGCGACTCGAAGCCGAGAACAAGTGTGCGAATTGTCCGTTCGTGAAACGTGCGCACGAGGAGTTCATGGATAAGCGGGCAGATGATTCCAAGTAAGCTGTAAGTCATTGCAGATAAGTGCAAAAAAGACAAAAGAAAAAGGTAAAAAGTCCTTGCATATTGTGCGCAATCTGCTATACTTTCACCATAGATAAAAGCACTAAGTAGCAATGAATAACGAGCATATAGACAAGCTGAAAGCCTACGGCATCAACCCCGCCGACTACGATGAATACGAGATGGAGGAAATCGCCGACACCCTGAACACCTACGAGGAGAACAAGGCATACGCCGACAGCTACCGCAAAGAGTTGGAAGCCGGGGAAGAATCCGACAACGGCTACCACGAGTTCCTACAGGGGATGGCCGACCGCGAAATCATCAGCCTGTATGAAAATTACGGCATCGTGACCAACATCAAAATCGAGGGCTGGGAACCCGCCTCCCGCTGAGGGAGGCGGACATTAACCTTTTACAACCATGAGCAGTACATCAATCGAAAGAGGAGACATAGTCCGCATAAAGCCCGAGTGGCTTAATCCCGGAGAGTCAGGCGAGATGCAGTATGTGGTACTGAAAGAATACGATGAAAGGCGAATCCTCATTCAAGCACTCGGCACCGGGCTCCCGCTGGCACCTACCGAGGCTGTGGAGAAGAGCATGGTCTACACCTGTGGTCACGTCACACTTAACAACTAATCGACACTAACCCATGAACGTATACATCGAAGCACACTTCAAGCAGGTAAAGGAGAACGAGTACAAACGAGTCGAGGTCAAGATTGACGAAGACCTCATCCCCTGGGGCGTACACAAGTTCCTTGAACGCCGCTACGGAGAAATTACCGAACTTAGCTTCCACTTCACAAGGGAAGCAGACACCTAACTAAGAGAGGACAATGAAAATAGCCTCCATCGGGAAATCGCCGACGGAGGCATTCATTTTTGAGGTGTGTCTCTCGTTTCTTATCGCTTTTCCTGCATGTGGAATCCTACGACCTTGCTTTCCTTATCGAATTGAACGGTTGCAATGTAGGTGAGTTCAAGCCCATAGGCATTTTTTGCGGAAAACTCGATTGTAATTTCATTGCAGCTGGGAGTTGTGCGTGAGGTAAACACACCCAGTTCGTGCCTATCATAAGTTGAGGGGAAATTGAGCTGGCTCTTTATCACTTCTTCTGCCATGACTTCGTGGCGTGTAAGTAGGGGAGCCAATTTTTCCTGCTCGCTAAGTGCTGGGCCTTTTTCCATCAACTCTGTTTCCGTAAAATAGAACTTTGTGAGATTCTGAGCCCACACGAAAAATACCAATTCAGATTTGGTGCTACGCTCCAAAGAAAGGTCCACGGTCATTACTGCATCACATTTCTTGTTTTGGGCTGCTTTTTGCGCAGCAATGGGCATGAGTCTATTAGCCTTTTTGATGTTTTCTAACCCGAGCTTATTCAGCGTTTTTGAGAACCCTGCATCTTTCAAGCCTTGTGCCGTTTCAGGGTAGGTAAAGATGGCCCCATCTAATATGGGAGCTTCATAGGGCTTTTCCACCGTCGTGATTTTGGGCAGCGGTTTAGGTGTGTTCTCTGCAACTTTTTCTGTTTGTGTTGAAGTAGCGTTGACTGGTTGATTGGCAGCTGTTTCATCCTTTTCTTTAGTAGGTTCTGGAGAGGTTGTTGAAGAAACTTCTGGTGCTGCCGGTTTTGGCTCTACTTCTGACGAGGAGTTCACAATCGCTGAAATAAATAAGCCGTAAAATGCCAACCAAACGAAGAAAAGAAGCGCAGCTTTTCCTTTGGTGTAGCCTTTCAGCTTTTTACCCTGCTTGTCTGTGAATGAATTAGTGAGGATTCGCAAAACATCAATGGCACTCCAGATAAAATACAAACCGCACGTGAAAAACATAATCAGGCCAGTCCATATTTTCCCGGTGTAAAAGCGATGCAATCCACAAGGTGCCGGAATGATGCTGAGAATGGCTGCAACCATGAAAGATTTGTCTCCAGCCATATCATTTGATGAGGGGACGGATTCCGGAATTTGCGGGAGCGGCACGTTTCTCATACAGGGCTTGCTTTCCTGAATATCTGGAATCTGAGTCCCAGCTTGCGAATGCTCTCCCAATGCAGAAAGTTTCTCTACTTTGCTGCCACAGTTGACGCAGAAACGAGCTTCATTGGGGAGTTCTTTGCCACAATTAGAACAGAACATATTATCGTATTTGCTGATGGTTAATAAAGAATGATGTTAGAATCCCGCGCCTCCGCATTTTTTGCAGTTATCCCCCGTAGGCTTGGTGGTATAATGACCTCGCTTTGTTTTTCCATAATAGCGACAATGCGGAGCGTGCGTCTTTCCTGTACTGGTGACCCAGTATTTCGTTCCCTCCTCGTTTTCCTCGGTCGGAGAATCTGTTTTTGTTTTGTTCCCAGCCCCACCGCAAACTTTGCAGTTCGCTCCATGGGGGGAATCTGAATAGCGTCCACTATCAGAACTTCCATAGAAGCGACAGGAAGAGTTGTGTACTTTTCCTGTGCCAGATATCCAGTATTTCCCGGAAGCCGAGGCGGCTTGTTTTTCGGATGCGTTACCTTGGTCATTTCTATCTCCTCTACGCCATTGCCACGGAGGTGTGGGAGTAGCATGACTCCATAACCCTACTTTCTTGGATCTGGCTTCTTGCTCAGCCTTTGCAAGAATCGTATCGTTTGGGGCATATTGGGCATAGTGCCATGCAAGCCCGCTCTTTATCATCTCCAAGTTTGCGTATACGTTTCCTACATAAACCTTTCCGATGTTACGTCCATAACGGTCTTGGCTTGTAATGTACACGCTGACCTCTTTTCCGAAAATGAGGTCAGATAGCTTTTTCTTTGCTACTTGCCCAAAATCCTGCTTGCTTTCCGGGGCATCGATTCCCCAAAAACGGATTTTTTCTTGCCTATTGCCGTCTACCAGAATGGTAGCCGTATCGCCATCGGTTACACCTACGCATTTTCCTGTTATGGTTTCCGCATGCAACAAGGTTGCTAGGAACAAGAATACGCAGACAATAAGTCTGGCCAGAATGTTTTGAGGAGAGTGATACATAGCTGTTATGTCGTTTTCACCCGCCACTATACAGCATAAAGAATGCTGACCCTAACTACCCCTATTATTGCTCAGGAGATAGCGTAAACAGATGGCTTTATTTTACCCCGGTTCGGGCTTGCAAAAACACCCCCTATTTGCGCTTCAATGACTAGAAAATAAGACAGTTTGCTATTTTGGTTTTGACATCAGCATTCTTTATGAACCCCACACACGACCATGAAGTCCAACCATATAGCAAAGCAACTGTTAAAGGGGGTGAGCCTGACACAAAGTGACCTTGCTCGCCTTGCCTTGGAAGCCATCGAATCTCTGGGCGATTTAGCCCGGGGACTCGACCGAATCGAGCTCATCACGCTTCTGCGTAACACGCTACGCGAGGGAGTATCAGCCATGAAAGCCGCCGCCCACACGGTATCGTTGGAAGAAGCAGCCTGGGCGAGTGTTGAAGCACGGCAGGACTTGCGACCGACCTCCCGCAGAGACCTGCGTCACTTTGTCCGCAGATTGCTCAAAGTTCCGGGTGCGGCAGCTTTACCGCTTCGAGCCATAACGGCCACTCAATGCAAAAAGATTCTGACAGAGGCTTTCGGCGCGAGCCCCAGCAGCTTTGTAAAGGGCAGAGCTATCTTACATAGCATCTTCTCGTTTGGCATTCAACAGGAATGGTGTGACCTGAATCCCGTGACTAAAATCGAAGTGCCAAAGGTTAACCTGAACGTAGGAAAAATGAAAGAAGCGAATTCCGGGCGCGAAAATCTCAAGCTGATGACTTGTTAATTCCACTTAATCCAAGAAACCGAATCAGAAAACAATCTGGTTCGGTTTTTGCTTCGCCTTGATTTTCAATAGCTACGCGCGCTTAGGTATTGCACGCTCGCAAGCTCCGCCACCGCCCCGTCGGGCGCAAAACGGCTCGAAAAGGTCAAAAAGCCTAAGCATACCTAAGCCCGTTTTCCTAAGCGCGAAAGCCTTTTAGGGTCACTAAAGAAGCCTCGAATCGACAATCTATTGATTCTGTGAGCTTAGGCAACTTTGAGCAGATGGCAACTCTGCAACAAGCAAAGATGTTTCGAACTGGCAAGCTACACAGAATCAGATGTTTAAGTGCCGTTTTTCGCCAGGCGGCAACCTAAAAAGAAACATCGCTTGCAAGGGAACAAAAAGACACTTCAGCAGAAACAGAGAAAGAGCTACGGGGGTTGTCTATGAAGCTTCGTCAATCGGCGAGAGCAAGCCACCTCACCCCTTCTTGATTTTCAGAACAATATAAGCTGTGCTCATCGTTATAGCTGCGATACTTGCAAAAGCCGAGAGTTGGGGAGTTATGTCGGAAAGTGTATAACCCTTCATAAACACGCCCCGGGTGACAATGAAGATGTAGTAGATTGGGTTACACCGCGACACCCACTGCAAGAACTCGGGCATATTGTCCGCCGGTGCAATGAAGCCGGAGAGCAGGACGGCGGGCAAGGCAAAGCAATACATGCCGACAAAGGCCTGCTGCTGGGTCTTACAAAAAGCCGAAATGGCAAATCCGATTCCGGTCAGAGAAAGAGAATAAATAGCCAGAGCCCCATATAAAGCAACCACGGAACCATGCAAGGGCAACCCGAAACCGCATGTGGCAACCAACAGGATGATGAAGCATTGCCCCAGCAAAATCAATGTGGCTGGTACCGTTTTGCCTATGAGTAATTCCGCAGCTCCCAGAGGTGTGACGCAGAGCTGTTCGTAGGTCCCGGCTTCACGCTCTCTTGCCAATGCCATGCAGGATATATTCATGCTGGTTATCATGCCCAGCATGCCGAAGAGACAAGCCAGAATAAACCAACGGTAATTGAGTGTCGGGTTATAGAGATGCCGTAGTGTCGACCCGCCCAACCGACTAGCGTTTTGTTCTGCTAATCCGTTGGCAATCGAAGTGATATAGCCCGCTGCAATTTGTGAGCTATTGGAGCGCAAGCCGTCGCATACCACCTGTAGCCGGGCGGTTTCTCCTCTTGCAAGGCAACGGGAAAAGTCTGACGGGATATGCACACCAACCATGCATTGCTGAGAATCGAGTGCATCGGTCATTTCTTTTTCCGAATAGACGCGCTTCACGTCTGTAATGTAGGGAGCCCCGTTGAAGCGTTGCATGAGCTCCGTAGCCGGAGCCCCGGAATCATCGCAAAGTACCACCACTTTACAATGCGTCACATCCTGCGTGGCAACAAAGGGGAACAGCATCGTCTGCATCAGAATAGGAACAATCAGCACCATCACACCGCGCCGGGTGCTGAATTGCTCTTGCAGCTCCTTAATGATGAGGGCTATGATGCGGTGTATCATGAATCAAGGCGTTTGGGGGTGATAAGTAGTACCAAGGCAAACCAGAAGATTGCCGAAACAGCCAGCATGCCCACGTTAAATAACAGCACCGTTGCATGCCCACCCGCGAGGAATAGGGAGGTAAGACAAGAGCAGAAATAACGCGCAGGTATAAAGTAACTCACGATTTCCACCATGGGTGGTGCGCTCGTCAACTCAAAGACGAAGCCAGACAGTAACATGGACGGCAACATGGCCACCATAAGCGAAATCAGTGAGGCGGTGTACTGGTTCTTAACGGCTGTTGAGATGAGAAGCCCCATGCTCAATACGCTCAACAGAAACAGAGCTGCTACCCCAAAGACCGACCAGAGAGAGGCGTGGATGGGAACGGCAAAGACAAATCGGGCAAATATCAAACATACAAGCATGGCTCCCAGCCCCATAAGAAAATAGGGTATCAGCTTGGAAATCAGAAACTCAATCCGCGTAGTTGAAGTAGATAGGATAGATTCTATCGTTCCCCGCTCCCACTCGCGAGCCACCACCATAGAGGTCAGGAAAGTGCCCACCATGGCAAGCACCATGGCTATAGCCCCGGGAACGATATACCAGCGGCTTACAGCCGCCGGGTTGAAGCGGTAATTGGTGCGGATCTCCACAATGTTCCTTACGCCGTTCTCCGTTTGCCACCGCGCATAAATGCTCTGCAAATACATGGCTGTGAATTGAGCCGTATTAGGGATACTGCCATCCGTTGCCATGAGCAAATCGGGGGCTTCATTCTGTTCGGCCTGTCGGGAAGCTTGCCCCGGGACAACCAACATGCCGTGTACTGTGCCGTTGTGCAGGAGCTGTTGTGCCGCCGGTCTGCTAGTTGTGCGTAGTACTTCTATGTTGCGGGAGCCCTCCAGGTATTCTATCAGTCTGTGCATGGCCGGGGATTCATCCTCAGCCACGAGAGCCAGCCGTGTTACGGAGGAATCCAGATTCACGCAGAATCCGAAAAGCAGAATCATCACAGCGGGCATGATGAATGCCAGTATGAATGCAGATGGGTCTCGCCACATTTGCAGAAACTCTTTCTGCGTCAGAATCAGCAGCCGTCTCATGCGTTCTCTCCTTTCTGTGTGATAAAGTGGATAAAGGCATCCTCCATGGTCGGGTGCGGACACAAAGGGGTGGCGGCAGCCTGTTTCAATGCCTCCGGGCTCCCCTGAGCGATGACTTTGCCTCGGTTCATGATAACCATGCGATGCAGATATTGCGCCTCGTCCATGAAGTGGGTCGTGACGATGATGGTCACTCCGGCAGCTGCCATCTCGTTAATCTGCATCCAGAAAGCCCGGCGGGCAAAAGGGTCGACCCCGGATGTAGGTTCATCGAGAAAGAGAAATGCCGGTTCATGCAGGGTGGCACAGGCCATCGACAAACGCTGTTTCACCCCGAGCGGCAGTTCTCCGGTTTTTTGATTCAGATAGGCACCCAACTCAAACTTCTCTGTGCAATATGCCAGCCGCTCGCGCAGTTTCTCTTTTCTCAATCCGTACACCGCCCCGAAAAATCGCAGGTTCTGTATAACGGTGAGGCTAGTATAGAGGGAGAACTTCTGCGCCATGTAGCCGAGCTGTGCGCGAGCCGCTCGTGCGTTTTTTCGCAAGTCAATCCCCAGAATCTCTGCTTTTCCCTCACTCGCAGGTAAAAGGCCGCATATCATGCGGAAAGCCGTGGTCTTTCCCGCGCCGTTGGCTCCGAGAATCCCGAATATCTCCCCCCGGCGCACACGGATGCTAAGCGAATCCGTAGCAACAAACGCGCCAAAGCGGCGGGTCAGATTTTCCGTGACAATCACCTCCTGTCCGTCATGTTCCCATTGGCATTGCTCCTCTGTCGGCTCTTTCGTCTGTTTCTGCACATTGCCGCCAATCAGATTAACAAAGGATTCCTCGAAATTGGCCTGCACTGCATAAGCCCCCTCGGCCAGATAAGCTTGAGCATCCTGTTCTCTCTTCAGCAGAAAGCGCACGCAGGAGCCCTCTATCATGGCGTCCATTACTTCCGGGCTGCGTTGTAACTTCCTCAAAAGCGGCATGCGCTCAGGTGAAGGGACATCAAAAGCCAGCACGCGACCTTTCAACTGATCCAGAAGATCATCCGGCTTCCCCAGGTAGAGGATGCACCCCTCGTGCAAAACGCATACGCGGTCGCAGCGAGCGGCTTCATCCAGATACGCGGTAGCCCACACAATTCCACGCCCGCCGTCTCTGGCTTGCTCAACAATTTTCCATAACTCACGCCGCGATACGGGGTCGACTCCGACTCCCGGTTCATCCAGCAACAGCAGTTCCGGGGAGCCCTGCATGGCACATATCAGCGCGAGCTTCTGTTTCATGCCGCCGGAAAGCTTCCCGGCGAGACGTTCCGCAAAAGGTGCAAGCCCGGCCGTTTCCAGCAAGGCGGGCATTTCCTCCGCCGAGACTGCGGTCGGGATATCCCGCAGCACCGCAAACAATCGTAGATTCTCGCGTATGCTTAAATCTTCGTACAGGCTGAACTTCTGGGACATATAGCCGATGGCGTTGGTTTTAGCCCCGCTGGGTAGCTGCATGGTTCCGGCGCAGGGAGCCAACACCCCGGCCATACAGCGCAACAAGGACGTCTTTCCCGCTCCATCCGGCCCGATGAGTCCAAGAACCTCACCCCGCTTCACCTCCAGCGTTATTCCTTGGAGCGCATCGGCCGATGCCCCCTTATACCTGTAGCGTATGCCTGAAAGTGAAGCTATCATAGGCCACCTTATTGCGGAATGAGTACGGAGACCGGGGCTCCGGCATTCAGATTCTCTGCCCCCGCCGGTATAGTGATTTGAATCCGATAGACAAGCGTGGTGCGGATATCAGCCGTTTCGACAGTCTTGGGAGTAAACTCCGCCTGTGGGGAGATGAAGGATATAGTGCCTTCATAATGCTGCCCGGAATCGTCTGTAACCCTGACTTTCTGCCCGAGATGCACTTTGCCCAGATAAACGGCATCCACCCAGGCGCGAATGCGTATGGGATGGCGCAGCGAAAGAGTGTAGACCGTTGCTCCGGCTGCCACCATCGAGCCCGGCTCGAGTGCTCTGGTCATGAGGATACCGGCATCCGGAGATACCAGCCGCGTGTCTGCCAGATTGAGTTGAGCTTGTTCCAGCTGGGTTTCTGCCAGACCAAGGCGAGCCTCCGCCTCTTTGACCGCAGCCGAAGCCGTAGCCAACTGAGCTCTCGCCTTTTCTATTTCTTCTTTTCTGTATCCGGCCTGCAATTGAGCAAGCACAGCTCGACTGGCCTCTACCAATTGCTTGCGGCTAAGGTATTCTCGCTCTGCGGCATCCAATGTTTGTTCTGAAATAGCCGAAGCTTGTATAAGCCCTTTCATGCGATTGTATTCTCTCTCCGCATTTAGCAAAAGCACCTCCTGAGCAGCCAATTCTGCGGTAGCCTTAGCGATTTCTTCCTGGCGGTATCCGCTTTCCAACAATTGCAGGGCAGCCAGGGCGGATTGCTCATTGCAACGAGCCTGTTCAACTCCGGCTTGGGCTGTTCTGATATTTTGCTCCGCTTGTCGTACCGCTATTTCATAGGGCTGAGCATCAAGTTTCCCCAGCAATTCACCTTTTTTGACATGGGCACCTTCCTCTGCGGTCAATTCTGCTAACCGGCCACTTACTCTGAATGAGACATTGACGCTGCGGATATCTACGTTGCCACTCAGCACGAGATCCTGAGTTTTAGTGGAACTTTGGGTATAAGCATAATACCCCGCCAACCCGGCGAGAGCTATAACGATGATGACAAAGACTTTTTTCATAAGCTGATTCCTTTCAATGCCCAATCCAGACGTTGGAGAGTCATTTCCTCGCTCACAGCATTGCCGAGTGAGTCCAATATGCTTGTGCCGATTGGCATGTTATCCGGCAGTAAATGGTAGAACATGACAGGCATATTCACCGCCCCCACCAGATAAAACATCTGCTGCTCCACCGGTGCCTGTTCTATCGCTCCCGCAGCCTGTGCCTCTAGAAGCGCACGCCGTACCGCAAATATGTGGTTACCTTGCAGCTTCTGTAAAAAATCGCTGACAACCTGTTCCCCCGCACTTGCATCCAACAGCAGTTGTATCATCACCCCGGCATTGGGGCGGAAAAAGCGCATCACCGCCAGCAATATCGTTCGCAGACGCTCCTTAGCATTGCCCTCAATCTTTTCTATCCGGTTCACCTCTGTCTGCAACGGGGTATACCAGTTATCCAACACCTTTTTCTTGAACTCTCCCAAGGTGGGAAAGTAGGCTGTGAACGTGCCGGGACTCAGTTCTGCCTCAGCGCATATACGCCTGAGCTTCATCCCACGGACACCCCCGTGCTTTAGCCATTGTTGCCCGATTTCAATAAGTCTTTCTTCTGCTCGAATATCCATAAGTCTGTATCTATCGTACAACTGTACGATAAAATGTCAAGAACTTTTTTCATCTACATCGTCTGCTTTTAATCAGTATGAAGCTTTTTCCTTAGTACTAATATCTTCCATGACGATTTCGAGTCATATGCCCGCTTGCAGACCATCAAACACCGGATGGAGCGCCCCGTCTCTGAAAAAAGCGGGATGAATAGATTATATTGACTTTTCGTCAAATGCTACGAATGCGTTATCGAAAAAGGCGAATGTCATGATTTGTTTATTTAGGTTTGCTACAATGCCCCTATCGTATTCACTTTCCGCGCCATAAGACCTTGGGCAGTTTCCTGTTTGCCCTGCTGCTAGCCGCGATGGCTGTCAGTCGAGGGAGTGGTGTAAGTGTGTGGCTGAGTGTATTACTTTTCGTTGCTTTTAGCATTTTGGATTTTTGCGCCATTCCGTTAGAGCGTTGGAGGCAAGAACAAAAAGGGCGCGAAAAACTTGCGTCCGCACAACTTCAGCAGGAGCGCTTGGCTTACGTGGAAGATCGTCTGCTTGCCGGGGAACTGGTTCGGCTGGAAGAATGGTGGGAGGATGATGACCTGTGGATAGATGAAAATGCCCATATCTCCTTTATTTTCAGCGATGGGGAGAAAATGGACTTTGTGCTGTATAATAACATCGCCCCTGAAATTTCCCGGCTTCTTGCCACGCAGAGAATATGTTGGCAGGCTTCGTATAGCCTAACCGCAGGTTCCCGCGTTATCTGGCACAGCAAATGATAAGGCCGAATAAGATTACGCGAACGTCGTATTTCATTTTGCCTGACCTCTTACAAGCCATGTGATAGGAACTCAAACGGAATAGGCGATTTCTCAAAGGGTTAATATTCGATGCATTAAGAATTTGCTCCATGTTTGCTTAAGGAAAAGCCTATCACACCGCTTGCTCCGGCTGAGGTGGAAAAGTTGAAAGAAACAGCCAGGAAACCGGAGTTCCGGGATATGCAGTTCTCGCTGAGCCTGATGCTCTACGGAGGTATTCGCCCTACCGAGGTCAGTCGTTTGCGAGAGAACGATTTTGACTGGGATGGTATGCAGGTTATCATTCGTCCATCCGTCAGCAAGACTGGTGGTGGGCGTACCGTACCGCTGCGTGGCATTCACGGTATCAGGAAAAAAGACCGAATCATTCCGCAAGGCTGGAATCGCAAATGGAAAGCCCTACGTCGAGCCGCCGGATACCGGGGAAACAAATGGGTGCCGGATGTCTGCCGTCACACGTTTGCCTCGTACCACGCTGCTTTCTTCCGCAACCTGCCTGAGCTACAACTTGAAATGGGGCATCGTGATGCCTCTCTGCTCATGACCCGCTACATGGCACCGGCATTGAAAAAGGACGCTACGGCATTCTGGCAAGCTGCCGGAGTCAGGATAGAATAATGCCACACCGAGAAAAAGCCGGCGCTTAACCGGCTGAAAGGGGAGGTTTATTCACCCCGGCGCTTGGTAGGAAGCCCGAAGAAGTTATTGCCTCCGATTTGGTAGCCGGTGGCTTTCCAGCTGATGTGGGTGAGGGTGGGGTAAACCTCGCCATTCCACTTGTATCCGCTATCGAGTATGTCTACCTCAATCAGCGTGCCTTTGTAGATGCGTATCAGCTGGTCGCCGGGTTCCAGTTTGATGTCGTTGCTTTTGGGCGTGATGCTTATCGGTGCTTGGCCAGTCTTTTTCAGATTGTAAGTGGTCAGCTTGATTTCTACCACTTCGGCAGCTTCCGGTTTAGTAGGCTCAACGCCGGATTCCTGTGCCGGGGCTTCGGCGGTCGGCTCCACGTCCGTCACGGCCTCGTTTAATTCTTCTGCAAGCTCGACTTCGCGGGCTTCTTCGACTTCTTGCCACAGGGCGGCTTCGATTTCTGCATCGCTGGGAGCTTCTGTCTGAGTCTGTTGCTCTTCTTCGTCCATCAGCCACGGTGGTGTGATTTCTTCGCGTTGAATCGCATCGTTGGTTGACCTGCGGCGAGGTTTGCGCTCAGGGGCGCTCAGCGTGACCTTGAACAGCTTTTCCACCATTTCCCGGTGTTTGGCATGGGGCAGCGTGTATTCGCCGGATATGACCAGCTCTGTGAGCGGTTTGGCAATCTTGCGGTCTTTGGTGAAAGCCCCGCGAATGTGCTGGCACAGGTAGGTGACTTTCTTGTTTCGCTTTTCCACGAGGGCGCGGTAGGTGGTTCCGCTGGCGCTCTTCACGCGGACTTCGATGTCTGCGCTTACCGACTTTGCTTTGCTTGTCTTCTTATTCATAAAAACAGGGGGTAAAAAGTTCCTTTGTACAGTATAAGCTATTTAGTATAAATATGCAAGGTTTTTATTACTTTTTCTTTTGTGACTGTGAATCAAAATTGGATGACTTTTTCCGTTATGAGAAAATCGTCACAAAAGACTCATTTTCAACACTTGCAAGGCAAGCAATGTGATTTGACTGATAGACGCCGATTTTTTGCTATTTAAGCCACGAATAATCAGCTAATTGCATGTAATGTGACTGGAACCGCACGAGTCTAAGCGAGTCCTTTTGGCTGCAAAACGGGGGGTAAATGGAGGCAAAATCGTCTCGGGAAGTCCGGTTTGCGTTATGAGTTGTGTTTTTATAACCCGCTGAAATCAAGGCATAAAAAAGGAGCGGTCGTTACCATTTTGTCTTGGTTACGACCGCTCCCATAATAGCAGGGAGGTGATTTGAACACCCGACCAAAGGCTTATGAGTCCTCTGCTCTACCACTGAGCTACCCTGCCATTAGCAGCGCATGAAGTGCGTGAGGTGAATATACACGAAAAGAAAGAACTTGGCAAGACTAAATTTGAGATTTTTTAAATTTTTTCAAATTTTTGTGCAGAGAGAGCGTATGACAGGATTAGAATTATTATAAGAAGAGATTTATTTTGACAGAGGGAGAGGGCAGGAGTAGAATGAGTATATATGAAACTGGTAAGCTGGAATGTGAACGGGATACGGGCGACCTTGGGGAAGGGATTGGCGGAGAAGATGGACGCGCTGGCGCCGGATGTGCTGTGTCTGCAAGAGATAAAGGCACGGCAGGAGCAGGTGGCGGATTTGTGGCTGGCGAGCTGGCCGCATGCGGTGTGGAATCCGGCACAGCGGCCGGGGTATTCCGGGGTACTGATATTATCGCGCATAGAGCCGCTGAGTGTGAGCACCGGCATAGGGATAGAGGAGCATGATGCCGAGGGGCGTGTGGCTACCATGGAGTTTGCGGATTTTTACTTGGTGAACTGCTACACCCCGAACTCGCAAAATGAGCTGGCGCGCTTGCCCTACCGGCAAGAGTGGGACGCGGCGTTCCGCGCCTATGTGAGTGAGCTGGCCAAAAAGAAGCCGGTCGTATTTTGCGGGGATTTGAATGTGGCGCATGAGGAGATAGACCTTGCACGCCCGGCAGCCAACCATTTCAGCGCAGGATTCTCGGATGAGGAGCGCGCCGGATTCACGGAGCTACTGGGCGCGGGATTTGCGGATACCTTCCGGCGCTTGCACCCGGATGCGCGGGATGCGTACTCGTGGTGGAGTTTCCGGGGGGGAGCGCGTGCACGGAATGTGGGGTGGCGTATTGATTACTTTTGTGTGAGTGAGGGGCTGATGCCGCGCGTAAAATCAGCCTGCATCCATGCAGATGTGACGGGGTCCGACCACTGCCCGGTTTCCGTGGAAATAGAGTAAGGTAAGCAAGAGCATGGCGGCACGGTGGAAGCGGTGGATAGCACTGGTAGGCGGTCTCATGGCGGTGGCTGTGGCGGTGGTGTACGCCCTGCTGATAGAGCCACGGCGCTTGCTGGTGGAAACCGTGGAAGTGCAGCTGGATGGCTGGCCGGAGGATGCCGCAGCAGCGCGGGTGGTACTGCTGGCGGATTTGCATGCCGGAGACCGCGACGGGCGGTGGATTAAGCGTATTGTACAAAAAACGCTGGAGCAGAAGCCGGAGGTGGTGCTTTTACTGGGGGATTACCACAACGCGGTGAATGCGGGGCTCTCTATGCCGGAGGAGGAGTTGGCTGCCCTGTTAGCCCCTTTGACGGCGCAGTGCCCCGTGTACTACATCTGCGGGAATCATGACCAGTTTGAGCAGGCGCGTGCTACGCGCAAGGCCTTTGTCAGGCACGGTATTCAGCCGGTAGAGGGAAAAGATGTTACGCTGAGCTTCAACAATGGCAGGCAGGCGGTTTTGCGTGGGGTGGCGCACCGGCATGAGAAGGAGTCTGCGGGGCCGATGCTGCGGCGGCTCTCCCGCAAAAAATTACCTCCCACATTGCCCCTGATTGCAGCCACTCACAGTCCGTACCATTCCATCCACAGCCCGCTGTGGGCTGAGCTCACGGTTACGGGGCACACGCACGGCGGGCAATTTTGTTGGCCCGGCGGTTATCCTATTGCCGTGCGCGAGCCGTGGACCCGCGAGACCGCCCGCGCCGGGCTCAGGCGCTCTTACACCGGGCAATGGCTTTATGTCAGTCGCGGGCTGGGGGTAAGTTCATTTCCGGCTCGTTCGTTCTGTGCCCCGGAGATTACACTGCTACTGCTGCGTGGCAGCGGAAAAGCTTTGCAATTACGGGGCACAAGGTGCGATTGACCCGCCTCCGCTGCTGTGCAGCTACGCCGTGGTCGGCCAATCCGGGCGCGTTACGCGCAGGGCGCGAGTGGAGCGAAGCCGTGTGACACCACAGCGCAACGCGCGACGGCGGAAACTTTCAAAAGTACTCACGGAGGATTTCTTTTGCGGGTTCGAACCCTTGATCCGCGGCTTTACGGAACAATTCTTTAGCTTTTTGGCGGTTACGTTTCACGCCATCGCCATTGTAATAGTGCACGCCCAGATTATACTGAGCTAAGGCATACCCCTGTTCAGCTGCTAGACGGAAGTATTTAACAGCCTCAGTTGCATTTTGGGACACACCCTCGCCATTGGCATAACACACGCCGAGATTATACTGAGCCGAGTCAAGCCCCTGTTCAGCTGCTAGGCGGAAGTATTTAACAGCCTCAGTTGCATTCTTGGGCACGCCCTCGCCATTGTAATAAAGCGCGCCGAGAGAATCCTGCGCATCGGCATCCCCCTGCTCTGCAGCACGGCGGTACCAGCGTACTGCCTCAGCAGTATTCTTGGGCACACCCTCGCCATCGTAATAGCACAAACCCAGATTAAACTGCGCTGGGGCAAGCCCCTGTTCAGCTGCTAGGCGGCAGTATTTAACAGCCTCAGTTGCATTCTTGGGCACACCCTCGCCTTTGGCATAACACACGCCAAGAGAATACTGCGCTGGGGCATACCCCTGTTCAGCAGCTAGGCGGTACCATTTTACTGCCTCAGCTGCATTTTGGGACACACCCTTGCCCGTATCATAGCAAAAGCCCAGATAGCACTGCGCCCGGGCATACCCCTGCTCGGCAGCCTTGCGATACCACTTCACCGCTTCCTCGGCGTCCTTTGCCACTCCTTTGCCAAATTCATAACACCTACCCAGATTATACTGAGCCAAGGCATACCCCTGCTCTGCAGCACGGCGGTACCAGTGTACTGCCTCGGCAGTATTCTTGGGCACACCCTTGCCGTATTCATAGCACAAACCAAGCCAATTTTGTGCTGCGGCATGGCCTTTCTCAGCAGCGGGGAGGAAGCAATTGACCGCCTCCGTGTATTTTTGGGCGTTGTACAAATTTTCTCCTTTCTTGCACAAGTCCTCGGGGGAGGCAGTGGTGGAGGAAAGGGATGATCTTTCAGCAGAATGAGCGGGGGAGAAGCCGGAGATGGGCGCGAGGGAGGGCAGCGCCTGCAACGGAGCACCCAGCGCAGCGCCGCAAGCCGTTATTGTCAGCAAGCGAGAGATTTTCTTCATATCAGCACAAGTAATAATCATTATAACACATATAGTGTGGCACAAATGCGCGGGATTTTCAAGTCAGAAAAAATTTATTTACAAAGCCTTTGAAAGGACGGGAACACGAAAATCAAAAAAATCTCTTTTCAAGAGGGGGCGGTATTTGGTAGAATAAGGCATGTCATTATTCCAACGACCGGTCATAGCCCATTACGCCGCAGCAACGGATAAAGCAAAGTTGGACGCGCTGTACCAATGCTACAGCGCACAATTCTGCAACAGTAGCAAGCAGGCGAATATACGCAGCGCCAAGGAAGAGCAGTACCAAGAGGGATTCCTGCGTGATTTGTTTGTGGATGTGCTGGGCTACATCATCAACCCGAATGAGAATTGGAATTTGACCACCGAGCTCAAGAACACACAAAACTCCAAAAAGGCGGACGGAGCCGTCATCATGAACGGGACGCCCAAAATGGTCATCGAGCTCAAGGGCACCAACACCAAAGACCTGCAATCCGTAGAGGCGCAGGCATTCGGCTACCGCAACAACCACGTAGGGGTGCGCTACATTGTCATCTCCAACTTTGAGAAACTGCGATTTTACATTGACAACGCCGTAGAGTACGAGGAATTCAACCTATTCACCCTGAGCCGTGAAGAGTTCACCAAGCTATGGCTGCTACTGGCAGCGGAGAACATAGCGAGTGATCTACCGCTCACCCTACGCAGCAAATCCGTAGTAAAGGAGCAAGATGTAAGTGAGCAGCTGTACCGGGACTACGCGGCCTGCAAGCGAGAGTTGTTTGCGGACATGCGGGAGCACAATCCGCAGTACGAGCCTCTGTTACTCTTCCGCAAAACGCAAAAGCTCATGGACCGCCTACTGTTCATCCTCTTTGCGGAAGATCGCGGGCTCATTCCGCCGAACACCATCAGCTACATCAATGATGCCTGGCAGGCCTTCAATGAGCAGCAAGAAGAGTTCGGCATCGGCACGCAACGCCCGCTCTATGATTTTTACAAGGGCATCTTCAACAACCTCAACAAAGGCACCAAAACCATCTATGCATACAATGGCGGATTATTCCGGCCGGATGAGGTGCTGGACACCATCTGCCTGAGCAGTGAGCCACTACTGCGGCACACCGGCGTGCTAACGGCGTATGATTACGCCACCGAGGTGGATGTGGACATTATGGGGCACATTTTTGAGCACTCGCTGAGTGAGATTGAGGAAATGACCGCCGAGCTCACCGGCGGTAAGCGAGAGAGCTCCGGCAAGCGCAACAAGGACGGCATTTTTTACACACCCGGCTACATTACCCGCTACATGGTGGACATCACCCTGGGCCGGCTCATCAGCCAACTGCGCCCGGCGCCCACAGAGCCCGGACACCTCAAGCCAAGAGAAAAGAGTGCCGCCATCACCACCTGGGAGGCGTACCGCACGCGCCTGCTGGGCCTAACCATTTGTGACCCCGCCTGTGGCAGCGGCGCATTCCTGAATGCCGCCTTGCAACGCCTGATGGAGGAGCACCGCCTCATTGATGAAACACTGGCCTCCCTGCGCGGGGATTCCCTCATCCTCTCCGATATAGAGAACACCATCCTGGAGAACAACCTGTACGGCGTGGACATTAACGAGGAATCCGTGGAGATTGCCAAGCTATCCCTCTGGCTGCGCACGGCGCAAAAAGGCCGCAAGCTTTCCACCCTTTCACAGAACATCAAGGTGGGTAACAGCCTCATCTCCGACCCGCAACACGCCCCGCACAACGCGTTTGACTGGCAGCAAAACTTTCCGCAGGTGTTTGCCCGTGGCGGGTTCGACATCATCATCGGCAACCCGCCCTACGTAGCCCTCCAAACCATGACGCAGGAGTCCGCCACCTACGCCAAGCTCGGCTATGAGTCCTTTGACAAAAACGGGGATTTATACTGCCTATTTACGGAGCGCGCGTACTCCCTCCTGCGCCCCGGCGGCCTCCTCTCATTCATTATGCCCAACAAGTGGATGCTGACGGACTACGGCAAAGGGCTGCGCGCCTTCATGAGCCGCACCGGCCTGCGCCAAATCATCAACTTCGGGGATGTGCAGTTCTTCAAAGATGCCACCACCTACGTCTGCATCTTCCTCACGGAAAACGCCCCGCCCGCCCCCACGGTGCAAGCACTCTCCCTCAACCGCAAAACCTACCACGGAGATTTCCTCACGGAGATACCTGCCGGCCTCTCACCCTTCCCCGCTACGGATTTTGGGGCCGAGCCCTGGAGCATACGCCCCCCGGAGCACACCGCCAAACTCCATCAAATGAGCACCTGCAAACAGCTCAGGGAACTGCCCATCGAGATTAACTACGGCATCAAAACCGGTCTGAATGAAGCCTTCTTCATCGACACAGCCACGCGCAACGCCATACTGGAGCGCGATCCCCGCAGCGCGGAACTCCTAAAACCCATGTTGCGCGGGCGTGATATTGCCGCATGGACCAACAGGGGAGAACAACTCTGGCTTATCAACACGCACAATGGCATACCTAACCAAAACTTAGCTCCCGTTAATGTAGAAGAATACCCCGCCATCAAAAAGCATTTGGACCAATATTGGGAAAAATTAGCCAAAAGAACAGATAAAGGCATTACGCCATACAATTTGCGGAGTTGTGTATACCTACAGCAGTTCAGCCAGCCCAAAATCATCTACCCGAACATGACAAGCATTTTCCCATTCATGTACGACGAGGAGGGGCATTACATTAACGACAAAGCCTTTATTCTCAACTCCACAGAGCAAGACCGTGAGTTAATGCTGGCACTGACTGCGCTTTTCAACAGTGCAGCAGCCAAGCTGTGGATATGGTACAACTGCCCGGAGTTGCAAGGGGGCACGCGCGAGATACGCAAGGTGTATTTTGAAAAGTTCCCGGTGCCGGAGTTCGGGGAGCACAAGCATGAGCTGGCGGAACTGGCGGAAAAACGCACGGAAACGGAAAAAGCCCACCGCAAACAGGCCAAGCGATTCCTGCACCGCCTGTGCAGTGATTTTCCGGGCACCAAAATATCCGCCAAACTTGCAGAGTTTTGGCACTTGGAGTTCAGCGCATTCCTCAAAGAGGCCAAACTCAGGCTCAAACCCGCGGATAAAGATGACTGGGAGGAGTACTTTTGCACTACATGCAGCAAGCTCCAAGCCCTCGACCTCACCGCAGCCACGCTCGAGCAGCAGATTGATGCCACCGTTTGGCAACTCTACGGGGTTTCCGATTGTTAAGTTGCGCGCTGTGTAAGTTTTTACGGGCTCTGTTAAAGTTTATTGACAGGTTACGAGTTACGATTGACAAGTTAAAAATTCGGTTTCGCTGACGCTTGCAAACGCAAGCGCGGAGAATTCTGAACCTGCGTCAGCGGAGTAACGTTCAACAAATAATCGGACTGTTTGCGACCATAAGCGAAGCCTAATTACTGGACTCTATACTCGGGGGGCTCAAGCAGCTCGGGCTAAGGTAGGGCACCCGCTGATGCGGGTTCAAAAAAAACTTACACAGCGCGTTTTTCTCATTGTTCCAACGCGTAGAAACTCTTTTTTCTTGATTTTCGGGAGCAGACGTGGTAGAGCAAGGGTAACGAAAAGCCGAGGACATGAACAGAGTAACAAGCATAGACGCGCTGAGGGGATTCGACATGCTGATGTTATGCGGGGGAGCAGCCACCTTGCGATTACTGCTGTTATGGAGTGGCGACGGGGCGATGCCGGAGGCGGTGGCAGAGCAGTTTGAGCACGCGGCGTACGGGGGAGATTTCACCTGCTGGGATATGGTAATGCCGCTATTCATCTTCATCACGGGGGCAAGCATGCCGTTTGCCTTTGGCAAGTACCGCGAGAAAGGCGGCGAGCACTGGCGGTGGGGCACGGCATGGCGCGTACTGCGGCGAGTTGTGCTGCTGTTTGTGCTGGGCATGCTGGTGCAAGGGAACCTGGCCGGGGCACACGCAGAGCACATGAGCTTGTTCTGCAACACCTTGCAAGCCATAGCAGAGGGGTACCTCATAGCAGCGGCAGTACTCATGTTCTGCGGGTTGCGCGGGCAAATCATCACCTGCCTGGGCTGCATGGCGGCATACTGGGCGTTGTTGCGCTTTGTACCCTTCGGGGGGCATGCGGGAGGCGTATTTGAACCGGATTGCAACTTAGCCATATACATAGATCATCTTTTGCAAGGGCGGTGGCAGGACGGCACACCGTACAGCTGGATACTCACCGCCCTATCCTTCGGTGCCCTGACCCTCATGGGGAGCATATGCGGGCAGCTCATACGGCAACGCCAAGGGCTACGCACCGCCGGAATACTGTGCGGCATAGGTGCAGCAGCCATAGCAGCAGCCCTTTTGCTGGAGTATGATACGCCGCTCATCAAACACATATACACCACCACCGCAGTATTGTGGAGTGGGGGGTGGTGCATCATGCTGTTGGCGCTCTTCCATGTGCTGTTTGATTGCAGCGGCAGCGCCATGAGCAAGGCAGCCATGCCCCTGCAGGTGTTTGGTTGCAATGCCTTGCTGGCCTATCTGCTTACGGAAATACACGGGCCGCACGGCCATAATATATGGTGGGGAGTAGCGCACCCCCTCGTGTACGGGCTGGCCGGGCGGGCACAAGAGGCGGCCCCCTTGGTGCACGCAGCCCTGAGCTTGTTGTTACTGTGGCTGGTACTGCTCTTCCTCTACCGCAACAAAACTTTCCTGAGAGTCTGACGCGAAAATGGCTTTCCCACCGGCCTGCATGTGTTATAATGGAGCTAAGCAAGTAAAACACTCTCCATCATGAGCACATTTAACGTACTACGCTCCGCATTCATGGCGGGCATCTGCATCGGCCTCGCCGGCTTCGGGTTCCTTTCCCTTAAGGCAGATGGCAACTACCTTGCCGGCTGCATTATTTTTGCCTTTGCCCTCATTGCCGTTGTGAGTTACAAATTAGCACTTTACACCGGCACAGCGGGTTTTATCCGCAAAAATGAGTTCGGCTATCTCGGGCTTGTATTGCTGGGCAACATCATCGGCTGCGCGACACTCTCCCTGCTTACGCGACTTTCCGCCATGCCGGTGCAGGAGACCGCGCAAGTTTTACTACAAGAACGTTTGAAGCTCGGCGTGCTCAACGGCAGCTTGCTCTCCATAGCCTGTGGCTTTATCATGACCACCGCAGTCACCTTTGCCCGCAAGGGGAGCATGCTGCCCTTGCTCTTCGGTGTGCCGCTGTTCATTGTCTGTGGCTTCCCCCACTGCATTGCGGATGCATTCTTCTACTCCTGCGTGCCCTTGGACTACTGGGCTGCCAACCTTTCCTCCATCCTTGTCTTCTACGTCTCCATAGTCATCGGCAATTTCATCGGCTGCAATTTCTACCGAGGCGTCATGGGGAGCAACCCAGAGTGAAGGCGGGAGTTTCCCTCTCATACCCCGCAAACCCGAAACACCTCGTAACCAAACATTTCCAATAAGATGAAGAACAACATTCTGATAATCTCTGGGCACACCGATACCAAGACCGACTCCGTTGCCAACAAACGCGTGCTGAGCATGCTGGAAGAGCGCATGCCGGAGGCACGCATTGTCTATTTGGACCGCTTGTACCCGGATTTCGAGATTGATGCAGCAGCTGAGCAGGCCAAGTTACTGTGGGCAGATACGATTGTACTCCAATTCCCTGTGTTCTGGTTTTCCGTGCCCTCCATCATGCACTGCTGGATGGAACAAACCTGGCTGCACGGGTTCTCCCACGGCTCAACGGGTGATAAATTGCGCGGCAAAAAGCTCATCCTCTCCTATACAACGGGAGCACCCGCCGAAGCCATGAACTTTGAGGATTTTTTCCAATTCATCCGCGCAGCATGCGGGTTCTGCGGCATGGAATACGCAGGCAGCGTGCATACCGGCGGAGTATCCTACCAAATGCGCCAAGACCCGCAGCTGTTGGCCGAGATTGAGCAAAAAGCCACAGCACATGCGGAAAAACTCATAGCCTTGCTGCAAGAACAAGCATAAGGAGCGGGCAGATGAGCTAATATCGGCTAATTATCAGCTAAATTAGCCGATAAAAGTTGACAAGGGAGCCATTCATGCTACAATAAGAGGCATGAAACGGCGTTGCGCAGTCCCGAAACTCCATGACATATTCCACCCCGGCAATACGGATTTGCTGGAGATAATGAATTTGAGCAACGCGGAAGCAACGAGGACAGACCGCTACCTGAGTTGGCAAGAGCTGCGCTACCGCAAAGCCCCGGCGGAACTGAGCAATGAGCAATGGTGGCTGGGAATTAAGCTACACCGCGCCCAAGCCCGCCAATTTTTACCGATGAGCAACACGCAAGGGGTGGCGTTCAGCTATGCGAGCACGGGAATAGTGCAACAACGGCTGCATTTGGTGGACCGCGAGGCGGGAGGCATGGTGATGACGGATAGCAAGGCGGCATTTACCTTGGCAGACCGCGATAAGTACCTGATGACCGGCATCGTGGAAGAGGCCATCATGTCCAGCATGCTGGAGGGAGCCGCCGTAACGCGCTCCGAGGCGCGCGAGCTGCTGCGCAGCAACCGCCACCCCGGTAATGAGCATGAGCAAATGGTCATCAACAACTACCGCACCATGCAGATGATTTTGCGCCGCAAGGATGAGCCACTCACGCCGGAGCTCATCATGGCCCTGCACTACAGCATGGTGGAGGGCACCCTCAGCGCCCCTGAAAAAGCCGGTGTGCTGCGTACGGAAACAGACCGCGTGTACATTGAAGACGTGCGGACGGGAGACATCATCCATACCCCGCCCCCGGCAGCAACCCTGCCGGAACGCCTGGAAGCCCTTTGCCGATTTGCCAACGGCGAGGACGAGAACAGCCAATACATACACCCCGCCATCCGAGCCATCATCCTGCACTTTCAGCTGGCCTATGACCACCCCTTTGTAGACGGCAACGGGCGCACGGCGCGCTCCCTCTTTTACTGGGGCATGCTGCATGCCGGCTATTGGTTATTTGAGTACATTTCCATCTCGCGCGAGATTTTCCGCAACTCACGCAGCTATTATGAGTCATTCCTCAACACGGAAGAGGATGATAACGACCTTAACTACTTCATCATAAACCAGCTGGACACCATCCTAAAATCCATAGACAGCCTCCTGCACCATGTGCGCGATAAACAACAAAAACGCGCGGCCTTGCAGCAGGCGCTCATCCATGTGCACAGCATCAACCACCGCCAGCGTGAGGTGTTACTGCGCTTCCTGCAGCACCCCAACTCCACCACCTCCGTCACCATCCACTGCAAGGAGTTCAGCGTGGTGCGCCAAACCGCCAGAACGGACCTGACCGCCCTGGCAGATATGGGACTGCTGCAAGCTACCACCGTATCACGCGAGCACATCTTTACCCCCTCCCCCCATTTGGAACACAGGCTTGCGGAACTCGCCACACGTTAGTCATACGGCTATTATCAGCTAATTATCAGCTAAATTAGCCGATAATTTTACAACAAGGATGACTTCTGATAAGAATTAGCGAAGATAGCCCCTCGACAACAACAGAGACGGTGGCGGGCACTTTATGCTTGCCAAGAGGGGTGGCCATATGTTAAACTCTACAAGAATTAAGGGGTTTTACACGACACAAAACAGACAAAGCACTATGTTAAAAGCGGTTATCTTTGATATGGACGGCACACTGGGTGACACAGTAACCCTGTGTGTAGAGGCATATCGGCAAACGACAAAGGAAGTAAGTGGCCGCTTGCCGAGTGCGGAGGAAGTGATGGGGTACTTCGGCATCAGTGACAGAGGAGTGCTGGGCGGCTTGGTAGGCATGAGGTATGATGACCCGGCACTACCCATCGAACACTTTGTGCAGGTGTATGAAAGCCTACATGATGAGCTGGCGCCCACCCCATACGAAGGAGCCGTGGAAACCTTGAAAGCCCTGCGAGCCAAGGGACTGAAAGTGGGGCTGCTGACCGGCAAGGAACACTACACCGCTGATCCCACGGTAAAACGCTACGGCATGGAAGGCTTGTTTGATTTGGTACTCACCGGACAACCCACCCACAACTGCAAAGATGAGTGCTTGCAGGAAGCCATGCGGATATGGCAACTACAGGCGGATGAGATCATCTACGTAGGAGATGCCCCCACGGACATAGACCACTGCCACCGAGTGGGAGTGCGCATCATCAACGCGGCATGGGGCAGCCACGCCCCGACGGAGGAGGCCGCCTGCCTGGCGCGCAACCCGGATTACCGCATAACGAATTTCACAGAACTGGAACCCCTGATAAGCAAACTGATGTCATGAAAAAAAACATACTGCTAGCAGGCCTGCTGCCGGGCATCGCTGCCCTGCCGCTGATGGCCACGGAACACCCCGATGTGTACCCCCGCCCACAGGCGATTGAGCTGCAAAGCGACTTCACCCATGTGGAGGAAGTGAGCATTGAGCTGCGCAATGAACAATCCGCCGGCGAGATGTGGGACAAACTGCCGGCCGACAATGAAGGAGCCTACGCCATACGCATAAGCCCGGGCAAACTGCACGTATGGGCAAACACCCCGGAGGGGGCATACTACGCCAAACAAACCCTCACCCAGTTGCTGCGCGGTGTACCGAATGCGCGCAACGCCCAAAAAGACCCCTTCCCCCGCCGGAGCATTGAAGAGGTAGCCAAGCTGGGCATGCTGCCACTGGGCGAGGTAACGGACTGGCCGGATCTGGCATTCCGCGGAGCAGTGGAGGGCTACTATGGCGCCCCGTGGAGCTTTGAAGCCCGCAAAGCACAGTTCGAGTTCTACGGCCGCAATAAGATGAACACCTACATCTATGCGCCCAAAGACGACCCCTACCACCACGGCATGGGCTGCTACAAGCCCTACCCGGCAGACAAAGCAGCGCAAATACGCGAGCTGGTAAAACTGGCTCATGCCAACCACGTGCGCTTTGTGTGGGCTATACACCCCGCCAACACCGTACAGTGGAACAATGACGGCGGGCGCCACCAACTGGATGGCTTGGTGCGCAAAATGGAGTGGATGTACGAGCTGGGAGTGCGCAACTTCGGTGTATTGGTGGACGACTCCACCGGCGAAATCGGCAAAGCAGAACGGCAGGTGCAGCTGTGCAACTATTTGCTGGAGAACTTTATCCGCAAGCACAAGGATGTCAACCAAACCCTCATCATGTGCCCCACGGGCTACAACAAGGCTTGGACAAACGCCAAGTTTCTCCAAACCCTCGGCAATGGGTTGGACGGCTCCATCCCCGTGATGTGGACGGGAGACACCGTGGTGCATGATATTACCCTGCAAGGGCAACAGTGGGTTAATGAGCACGTAAAACGCCCCACCTTCATATGGTGGAACTGGCCCTGTAATGACTTTAAGCGCAGCCGCATCTCCATGGGGCGCACCTATGGATTAGGCACGGAGCCCGAGATGAAAAAAGCCATGAGCGGCTTTGTGGCTAACCCCATGGAACATGCCGAGGCCAGCAAGGTGGGACTTTTCGGGGTGGCAGACTACACCTGGAACATCACAGGATTTGCGTCCGACAAGAGCTGGCGGGAGGGCATACGCCGCCTGTACCCGCAATGCCCGGAAGCCATGCAGGTATTCTGCAACCACAACTCCTACCTGTTACCCAACGGGCACGGTTACTTCCGCGAGGAATCCGTGGAGATGAAACCCACGGCGGATCTCTTCATCAAATCCATCGGCGTGCGCAAGCCGGATGCCCAAGCAGCAGCCACCCTCAAGGCTGAGTTTACCGCCATGGAGCAAGCAGGTACTACCATACGCGACACCGAGGGACTGGAAGCCCTGCAAATGGATATTGCACCGTGGATTGCCCAGTTCATCCTCACCGGTAAGGCGGGGCGCCTGACTATGCAGGCACTGGAAACGACGGATACGGATGAGCGCATCCGCCTCTTCTTCAGCGCCGTAGATACCGCTGCCGAAATACGGGACACCCTGCGCGATGAGTGGAGCGCCAAAGGCACCATCTACCTGCCGGATGTGGAGGTGGGCATGTACGCCATGACCCCCGCCCTGCGCTCCGGCCTGAGCTACCTGAACAGCAACATCTATGCCGAGTTGAGCGGCCGCGAGGTTGTGCTGCCCACCTTCTCCACCAACGGAGGACCGGCGGACAAAAATGCCCTGAATATGGCGGACGGCAACCTCAAGACCTTCTGGTCCTCAGACCAACGCATGAAGGCCGGGGATTGGTACTGCATCGACTTCGGGCAAAAGACGGACATCCGCAACATCAGCCTACTGATGGGCGGGCCGCGTGCCGGCGACTTCCCCAAGGCGGGCGTATTCGAGGTATCCGATGATGGGAAGACGTGGCGGCAAATCGGCGGAGAGCCACGTGGCGGAGCAGTGGTGGTGGTCAACCTGATGGAAGAGCCCGTGCAAGCCAACATGCTGCGCTACCGCATCACGGAACCGAATGAACGCTGGCTCTCCATCTGTGAGTTCACCATAAACCGCGGCATGCCGGCCTACGCCACCACCAACATTGAGAAATGTGCCAAGCTCGGAGCGCATACGGATAAAGAATACGCCGGCATTAACCGCATTATGGAGGTATTCCCCATTGCTCCGGGTGAGTTCATTACCTTGGAATTCCCCACTCCCGTTACCCCCAAATGGGTGGAAATTAACCTTGAAAATGCGGAATTGGACTCCTGGGCAAGCGTAGAAATGACCCTGGAGGATGGCTCTAAACACAAATTGGAAGGCAAAGTGCACAAAAACAGGCTATTCCTGGAAAATGATGATATGCCGAAGGAAAAAATCCGAGAGCTGCGCCTTACCAACACCGGGACAAATACACAGGAAATCAAGGTCACGCTGTTCCGTGTTGGCATTCCGGAAATACAACAGGACCAGAATCCCTACACCTTGGTGGACACGGATTTGAGCACCTTCTACAACTGTGGCAAGAGTGCCCTCAACACCCAGCTTCCGCTGCCGGAGAACACCACACGCATCCTCGTTATCGGCACGGCAGAGGTTAGCCTCAACGGCGATGCCGGGCGCACCGTAAGCGACCACATCCGCGAGTACACCGTACCCGCCGGAGTACGCAAGGTGAACGTATTTGCCCCGCAGGATGAAGGCAAACGCGTGTATGAGGTGCTCTTCCTGCACCGATAAGCCGCCAAACACAATTCCAAGACCAAGCCCCGCTGCACAAGCGGGGCTTTTTTGGCACAATATTCCAAAAAGGTTGACAAATGAACGCCAAGCTACTACAATAGCGCGCCCGTTGATGGGCAGATACCGTTATGTACAACACAGATTTCAAAAACCGACTGGTTACGGACCTTGCAGCCCTCAAGGAGGCGGGGCTGTACAAGCAGGAGCGCTACATCGCCACGCCCCAGTTCTCTGAGGTGGGCCTCAAGGACGGCAGCACCGTTATCAACATGTGCGCCAATAACTACTTGGGCCTTGCCAACCACCCCGAGCTGGAAAAAGCAGCCAAGGAGGCTATTGACCGCTGGGGCTTCGGTATGGCTTCCGTGCGCTTCATCTGCGGTACGCAAACCCTGCACCAACAGCTGGAGGAGCGCCTGAGCAACTTCTTGGGCACGGAGGATACCATCCTCTTCGGCTCCTGCTTCGATGCTAACGGCGGTCTCTTTGAGGCTCTGCTCACCAAGGAGGACGCCATCGTGTCCGACTCCCTCAACCACGCCTCCATTATTGACGGCGTACGCCTTTGCAAAGCAGCCCGTTACCGCTACGCCAACAACGACATGGCAGACCTGGAGGCCAAGCTGCAAGAGGCCAAGGCCAACGGTGCCCGCACCATCCTCATCTCCACGGACGGCGTATTCTCCATGGACGGCATTGTAGCCTCCCTCGACAAGATTCACGCACTGGCTGAGAAGTACGGCGCCATCGTACACTTTGATGAATCCCACGCCACAGGTGTGCTCGGTGCCCGTGGCCGCGGTACGCATGAGCACTGCGGTCTGTTCGGTAAGGTAGACATCACCACCGGCACCTTCGGTAAGGCACTGGGCGGCGCCTCCGGTGGCTATGTATCCGGCCCCAAGGAGGTGATAGCCATGCTCCGCCAGAAGTCCCGTCCGTACCTGTTCTCCAACAGCGTCATGCCCGCCATTGCCGCCACCACCATCAAGGTGATTGACATGCTGGAGGCCTCCACCGAGCTTACGGAAAAGGTACAGCACAACGCAGCCTACTTCCGCAAGGGTATGGAGCAGTGCGGGTTCAAGCTTGCCGGTGCCGGCCACGCCATTGTGCCCGTCATGTTGGGGGATGCAGCGCTTTCCCAGCGCTTCAGCAACCGCTTGCTCGAACTTGGCGTCTACGCCATGGGCTTCTTCTACCCCGTGGTTCCCAAGGAGCAGGCACGCATCCGCACCCAGCTCTCCGCCGCCCACACCGAGGAGCAGCTGGACCGCGCCATTGCCGCCTTTGCACAGACCGGTCGCGAGCTCGGCGTCATCTGATGCCCGGCTACGGCAACACCATTTCACACACATTCAATGCCCCCGGTTTCGGGGGCATTTTTTTGCTTGCCTGACGCATGCAAAAATGGTACAAAAGAGCGCGCAAACACCATGGAATTCGGAGAATATCTTCCACTGCAGGAGCCGGATAGAGCCGGACGCATAGCTGCTTGGCAGGCAGCAATAGGCCTACAAGCAGTGGATGGCTTGAAGACATCCGAATACCTGCTGCAAACGGCAAAACGCAACATTGACGGCGAAATCAGCATTGATGAGGCACAAAAAATCATCCATGCGTATTACGACAACCGCAGCACACACGCAGCGGAAGGAGAAGAAGAAGCGGACAAAGTGGCCACCAATATAGCCCGGCTATTAGGGGAAAACGCATTCCGGCTCATCCCCGCCACCCTGCCGGAATTACACAGACGCATCTTTACAGGGGTCTATAAGTTTGCAGGCAACATACGTGATATCAACATCTCCAAAAAGGAATGGGTTTTGCGGGGAGACTCCGTACTCTACACACCCGCCCCGCTAATTCGGGAAACCTTGGAATGGGACATCCGGCAAGAGCTTAACTTTAACTACGATGGCATCAGCATGGAGGAAGCCATTGAGCACATCGGGCTTTTTATCTCCGGCGTATGGCAAATCCACCCGTTTGCGGAAGGCAACACGCGCACCACGGCGGTACTTCTTATCAAATACCTTCGTTTTATGGGATTTGAGGTAGACAACTCACCATTTGCCCGTTATTCATGGTATTTCCGCAATGCCTTGGTACGCGCAAGCTACCGCAATTCACACAAACGCATCAACAAAGACACTACCTTCCTGCGCCGGTTCCTCAGCAACCTGCTCATCGGCACGCACTATGAGCTCAAAAACAGATTCATGCTCATTCCGGAAACCCCAACCGAACAAGTAACCGAACAAGTTCCATCGAGCGAGAACTCTGATTTATTATCTCAATATTCTGAACAATTACAAACACTAATCAAGGCCATGAAAAATGACGCATATTCCATGAAAAAGCTTATGGATTTATGCGGAATCAAACACCGTCCCTCATTCACTGAAAACTACATAAAGCCGGCTATTGCAAATGGCATCATCAAACCGACACACGAAGAGAACCCCAATCATCCTCGCCAAAAATATCATCTTACCATAAAAGGACTTCTGTTACACAACAACACAATTACATAAACATCATTTCATACTTTTATCACATCTTCCACAGCCCCGACCGAACAAGTAACCGAACAAGTTCCGGAATTGAGAGAGGGCACGGAGAACGATAAAAAAGGTATTTTTGTGACAGAGAACTTGAAGAAAGAGGTGCAGACGTGGTAGAATGAGCGCATGAGAAATGAGGGCACCGGCAGCAGCATGAGCAGACGCAGCTTCCTGAAAGGGCTGGGGGCATTGGCCATGCTGGCGCTACCGGCATGCCGGAGAGCCCAACAATACGCCGTGGAGCCGGAGGAATGCCCGGAATGGATGCTGCCCGGGGAAGCCACTTGCTACGCGAGCTGCATGCCCTGGGCAACAGGAGCCATCCCACTGCTGGCGGTGTGCTATGATGGCGTACCGATGGCTCTGCAACCCAACCCGGAATATGCAGACGTGCGCGCCGGAATACCCGCATTTGTGCAGGCTGCCATCCTGGACTTGTATGATGGCACCCGCCCCGGCAAACCGACACGCGCCGGCAAGGAACACCCATGGCAAGCCATGAGGGCAGCCTTCCGTGCATGGGCGGGGCTTCTGCAAGAGGGGCGGCGCATCGGCTTTCTGTTTCCGTGTGGATACTCAGCTGTGCGCATGGCGCAGGTGGACGAGCTACGCCGGTACGGCGGGGCATCATTTTATGAGTATGACACCGCCGCCCTGCCCCGCACAAACGGCTTTACGGAACTGGAGGCTGTGCAGGATGTAACCTTTGGGCAGGCAGTGCGTTACAGCACCGGATTCGGCACTTTGACAGAGCTGACACAGGAATTACCGCGACTGGATTTATTGCTCATCTTCAGCCCGGCAGATGCCGCTGCATTCCACCCGGAGTTTGCCGAGGCACTGGCAGCAAGCCACGCGGAGACAGTGCGCTTTGTGAGCCACCGAGCGGACAAAACGGCACAATTATGCCTATACACCGTACCGCAAACGCATTTTTTGGAAGAATGGGGAGCGGATGCCGATGCGCACGGCAACCTTTGCCTACGCCAGCCGGTAACGCGCCCGCTGCGGCAGGCATTGTCGGAAAGCGAGGTTTTGCACGCCCTGCTGCACGGGGGCGAATTGCCGGACAGCAGCGGGAAGAGCGTTTCAACCTCCCTACAATGGATGCGCAACGTAGTAGAACAAACGGATGAAGCCCTGCGGCATGGCATTGTGCGCGGAGCAGCCCCCTTGCCGACCCCCTTACCGCCCGAGCCGGCCCGAGAGCTCAACTTTTACCTGCACCCATACTATGCAGACGGCAGATTCCGCCACAATAAATGGTTGCAGGAAACGTATTTCCCCCTCAGCGGCAGCTGCGGAGCAGCAGAGGTATTCCTGCCCGGCCGGGGTGAGGCATGCACCGTACAAGTGGGAGAGCACAGCCTGCCGGGCTGGGCACATGCCGGGCTCCGGGGGACTTGGATTCCGCTGCAAGCCGAGTTATTGCAATGCAGAACAGGCGACATACAGAGCACCCCGGCACCAACTCACCCGCACCGCCCTGCCAAAAAGCTGCCCGGCCTCAAACGCGCAGCAGCGGAGCTGAGTGAGCCGACCGGCAACGGTCCACAGTGGAGCTTACAAATAGAAATGAGCCGTTGTATAGGCTGTGGAGCCTGCACCTTGGCATGCCGTGCGGAAAATAATATACCGACCGTGGGAGCGGAGGAACAGCTACGCGGCAGAGACATTCAATGGTTGCGCATTGAGCGTTATACGGATGAGCAGCAACGGCTGCACTACCTGCCCACCATGTGCCGACAGTGTGAAAAAGCACCGTGCGAGGCCGTATGCCCGGTGAATGCCACCATGCACACCACAGCAGGTCTTAATGCCATGGTGTACCCCCGTTGCTGGGGCACACGCTATTGCGCAGCAGCCTGCCCGTACGAGGCAAGAGTATTCAACTTCTACGACTACGCCAAAGCCTCGCGCGCGGCTACAGGGCACCCCGGCAACCCACGCGTAACGCTTCGTAGCCGTGGCGTTATGGAAAAATGCACCTACTGCGTGCAACGCATCAATGCCGCAAAAGAAAGCGGAGGCTCACCGCCGCAAACGGCATGCCAACAGGCGTGCCCCATGCAAGCCATCAAGCTCATAGACCTGTGCCGAGAGGCACCGCCGCAAAGCGTTATCACCGCCTTCGACACCCCGGGCACCCGTCCCCGCACGCTCTACTGGTAAAGGCGCACAAAATCAGGCGTATTCAATGGTTTTGCGTTGTTTTTCCAAATCAGCAATGCGCACCAAAGCAGCATCAATATTCTCGCAGATGTTGTCCTCGCCCAGAGCCTCAATAAACATCTTATCACGGCGAATCACCTTAATGGGATGCGCTTGTACGCCGCAAAGCAAGAGCGTGACGTTGTGACGTCGGCAATAGGATAAGAAGTCCTCCAACACATGCAACCCGGAGGCATCCAACGCCGGCACCAAGCGCATGCGCAACAAAATGTAGTCGACATCATGCTCCAGGGCTCGGAACACGCGGTCCTTAAACTGCTCCACCGCACCGAAGAAGAACGGCCCCTGAATGTCAAACACTTCCACATTGTCCGGAATATGGCGCAAATAACGGGAACGGGAGGGCACCTCCTCCGGGTCATCCCCCTCAATCTCGCTGGAGATGGACTCCACATTGCTGATTTGAGCCATACGCCCGATGAAGAGCAAGGCAGCCAGAATAACACCTACTTCCACTGCTACAACCAAATCTATCAGCACCGTCAGGATGAAGGTGATGAGCAACACGGCGCGGTCTTGGCGAGGACCGGTCATCAGGTGGGAGAAGGTGCTCACCTCCGCCATATTCCAGCACACGATTGCCAAAATTCCGGCCAATGCAGGCAACGGTACAATGGCGGCGTACTGCCCTGCCAGCATCAGAATCAGCAGCAGCGTAACGGCGTGTATAATACCGGATACCGGAGTTTTACCACCGGCTCGAATGTTGGTGGCCGTGCGAGCAATGGCTCCGGTAGCAGGCAAACCGCCAAACAGAGCGGAGGCTATATTACCCGCGCCCTGGCCGATAAGCTCAGTATTCGGGTGGTGGCGGGAGCCCGTCATGCCGTCTGCCACACTGGCACTCAGCAGTGATTCTATGGCGGCCAACAAGGCGATAACGAAGGCGGGTTTCACCAGCTCCGGCAAATGTGCCCACTCAAATGACGGGAACTCCGGCAGAGGCAAGCCATGAGGCAACTCACCAAAGCGGGAGCCTATCGTCTCCACCGGCAAATCACAACATGCACAGATTACCGTGCTCACCAACATGCCCACCAGCATGAACGGGGCTCGCGGAAAATACCGCCGCGTCACCAAAATCACGACGATGGTCAGCACGGAAATACCCAACGCCCACCAGTTAACCGTGTGAAAATAATTGAAATAGCAAGCCCACTTTGCAATGAAATCCGCCGGCACTGCCTCCGGAATAGTCAAGCCCAGCAAATCCTTAATTTGAGTGCAGAAAATGGTAACAGCTATACCCGAGGTAAAACCGGTAGTCACCGGAAAGGGAATAAACTTGATGAGAGCCCCCATACGTAGCAGGCCGAACAAAATGAGGAAAATGCCCGCCATAAGCGTGCACAGGATGAGCCCACTCATCCCGAAACTGCCTACCACACCGGCAATAATCACCACGAATGCCCCGGTGGGGCCACCTATCTGGAACTTACTGCCACCCAGCAGGGAAATCATGAAACCGGCCACAACGGCCGTCACCAATCCCGTAGACGGTGTTATCTCCGCGCAACCGCAAGCTATGGCAAAAGCCATGGCTAACGGCAATGCTACCACCCCCACAGTCAGGCCCGCTGTCAGGTCAGAGAGGAAGGTCTTCCTATTGTACTCCTTGAGAGCTTTGAAAAAACTCGGTGCGTGCATCTCTAACACGCAATATACGCCTGCAATCCGTTTTTGTAAAGCAATATCGTAACATTCGGGGCAAGATTTCCCGCAAATCACCTCCGGCATCCCGTTTTATGTGAATTCTCATTGACAACGCCGATTGTTATCCTGTATAATCAGGCTATCATGGCAAAGGTTCACATTACCGGCTTGGAAAATCTTCAGTCCGTCCCCTCACTCTACCTACCGAACAGGGTAGATTGCGATGTTTTAACCGAGATAGAGAAAAGGCTCGGGGGTGAAGGGAGTGTAGCATACATGGTAGAGGAAGTACTCAGCCCTGAAAAAGCGGTACAGCGTTTTCTCCGCAAACGCCGAGTCCTCTCCTTCAACTTCCGCAAGGCCAACGGTAAACTACTGCGTGAGCAACTGCTCAACCTACTGCAGGAAGGGTTGGATGTCATCTTTGTACCCGGGCACCCGAACAGCATCATGGGCTGCATCTCGGACGTTCCGATGCCCTTCATGATGCAGCTGGCAGCATTGCACATATCCCCGGTACCGGTATTTGTGGGGCATTACCGCAACAACATGCTGCGGGCCTTTACCAGTGATAAGACCTACGAATGGACGGAGATATGCATTCTGCCCAAGCTCAGCCCCGGGCCGTTGACGGGGGAGCGCGTGCTGGAGGCATGGATGGAGGCATCATCCTTGGCATTTGAGCGAAATCCGATATTGGATTGCTCCGTAGCCCGCCTGCTGGTGGAAGGCATGAGAAAGCACGCCAAGGTGGAGCTCATAGACGGCATGGACGGCTCCTCCCTGCCCTATTACAAGGTATTGGGAGTGGCCATGGCATTGGCCAAAGAGCTGAAATCCAAGTATGATGACGCCCGACTCGGCATCATCCTGCCGCCGGGCAAAGGCGGGCTCATCGCCAACTATGCCTGTATATTGGCGGGCATAGTACCGGTTAACATCAATTACACCTCCTCGGAGCCGGCATTCAAGAGTATTCTGCGCCAAAGCGGGCTCAAGCACTTCATAACTGCGCGCACCTTCATGAGCAAGCTGCCGCAGTTCCCATGGCCACAAGGGGATGCCATTATCCACCTCGATAAAACACTCAAAGGCATCGGCATGGCTAAAATTGCAGGCTGGGTAGCCTTTGCCAGATTCTCGCCGATGGCAATCATCAACATGACCTTCAAGCTGGATGCCCGCAGGGGGGATGATGAGGCAGCGCTGCTCTTCACCTCCGGCTCCAGCGGTGAGCCTAAGGGGGTATCGTTCACCCACCGCATGATTGTCGCCAACATGGTACAGCTGCTCAGCAAAGTGTACTTGGAGCCCGGCAGCCGCTTCCTGTGCAGCCTCCCCATATTCCACAGTTTCGGGCTTACCGTCAGCACCTTGTTACCGCCGGTGTATGGGTTCGGCATGGTTACCTATCCCTCACCGCTGGAGGCTAAAAACCTCAACGACCTCATTGAGAAATACCGCTGCGCCCTCGTGGTCACCACGCCCACCTTTGCCCGCAGCATGCTGCGCCGCGCCAAAGCCAACACGTACGATTCCGTGCGCCTCTTCATCGTCGGTGCGGAAAAATTACAACAAAACGTTGCGGATGAGTTCAAGGAGAAGTGCAACGTCACCCTGTTGGAAGGCTACGGTCTGACGGAAACCGCCCCCGTATGCGGCGTGAACCTCCAACAGACGGGTCCCACCGAAGAGCAGCCATACTTTGTACCCGGCTACAAGTTCGGCAGTATCGGCCAAGTGTTACCCGGCATTGCCGTGCGCATAACAGACCCCGATGATGACAACGTACGCCTGACACTCAATGAACAAGGCATGATTTGGTTTAAAGGCCCCAATGTATTCAAGGGATACGTAGGGCGCGAGGACCTCAACAAAAACATCTTCCGCGACGGCTGGTTCAAAACGGGAGATTTGGGCAAGGTGGATCTGAACGGCATACTCACCTTAGGAGGCCGCCGCTCGCGCTTCTCCAAAATCGGGGGCGAAATGGTACCGCACGAGGTAGTAGAGAACGCCATTGAGGACTTTGTGCAACACCCGGAGGGCTTTACGGGGCGCGCAGTCGCCGTCATGGGGGTACCGGATGCCCAAAAGGGAGAAGCACTGGTACTGCTTTCCTGCGTGCACCAATCGCAACTGGCACAGGCCTTGGATGAGATACGTGCCCACTTGGTAGAGAAAGGCTTACCGCGCTTATGGTGTCCGCGCGAGATTATTCCCGTGGAGGCCATACCGGCACTACCGACCGGCAAGATGGACCTGCGAGGCTGCCAAATGCTGGCCAATGAGGCATTGGGGATTCATTGAGCAAAGGCCTGAGCGAATACCATGCACAAACGGATTTTATACAGCGGCATAGCACTGCTCGCCTTGGTGTTGGGGGCGTGCAAAGACCCCTCTGCAGACTCCCGCATCGGCACACACCCGCAGCAGGCTCAGCCCCTGCAACTTAACGGAGTGGAAAACCTCCACCGCGTCAGCGCCGAGCTCTACCGCTCCGGGCAGCCGGATAAGGAAGGATTCACCGCATTGGAGCAAATGGGAATCCGCAGCGTCCTCAACCTGAGAGAGTACCACAAAGATACCCGCAAAGCGCGCCATACCGGGCTGCACCTCATGGCCTACCCGGTAGCTGCAGGCGAGGTAACAGAAGCCGATGTGGAAAACTGCCTGCGCCTTATTGCAGCCGCCCCCAAACCCGTGTTGGTACATTGCTGGCACGGCTCGGACCGCACGGGCATCATCGTTGCGGCCTACCGCATTGTGTATGAAGGCCGCAGTGTGGAGGAAGCAGAGAGCGAATTCCGGGCTGACACCTACGGCCACCACGAGTTCTGGTATGGCAACTTGGTGCGCCTCCTGCGCTCCACCGACTGGCAAGCCATGCGGCAACGCCTGAATGCCAAAGGTTAATCGGGGAAACATTTCCTTTTTTACAGAGTAAGAACCGGGAAACATTGCTGTTTCCCGGCTCCAACTCGCTTCTATTTATTATTCTCCTGAGTAGTCGGCAACTTTACTCTTGAGGGGCTTCCGGCATAGGTGCAGGAGCATCCTCACCGGGCTGCATACCACCACGGGGAGCACGCTTGCCATGGCGGTGGCCATGGTGGCCGCCCTTATGGTGGCGTCTATCCTTGCGTGCAGCCTCGCGCTCCTCATCGCTCAATTTGCCGTCTTTATCAGCATCGTACTTTTCAAGCATGCGGGCGCGCATGGCCTCTCCGGCAGCCTTACGCTCTTCTTCATTGAGTTTGCCGTCTTTATCAGCATCATACTGCTCCACGAACTCGCGCGGCATGCCGGGTTTGCCGGGGTGATCCCCCTCCGGACCGTGAGGACCACGGGGACCACGCTTACCGCGGTGCTGCTCCATATCGGCTTTCATAGCAGCCTTTTCCTCATCGCTGAGCTTGCCGTCTTTATCAGCATCATACTTTTCGAGCATTTTCTTGTGAAAATCCTCACGGCTCGGCGGCTGCGGGCGCTCCCCCGTCCCGGGAAGCTCCTGCTGAGCAAAAGCAGGCAGTACTGCCAACACTGTTAACGCAATTAGCTTATTCATTTTATTATGTTAATTGTGAGTTGATTGAGAGAAAGAGAGCCTTTTTTATCAGACACTCTACAGCCTAGAACGCAAGCGGAGCATTTTTTCTACACCTCACGCACAATTTTTTGAAAAAAATCCTCACAGCGGGGGATTATTCAGAGACCGAGGGCATTCAGGAAGGCCTCAGTTTTTGGGGAACGCCCCATAAAGCCGCGGTACAACTCAGCAGCCGGGCGGGAATTGCCGGGCTCTAACACAGCTCGGCGGTAACTTTTGCCTACGGCAGAATTGCGAATGCCTTGCTGATGGAATACGGCAAAAACATCAGCAGACATCACCTCCGCCAATGCGTATGAGTAAAAACAGGCATCGTACCCGACTGTCATACAATGCGGTAGGTTACGCAACACGGAAGGAAGAGGCGTACGCGTCGGCGGCAACCACGGCTCCAGCAAAGCCTGCATGGCTTCATCCAATTCCCGGCCGAGGAACTTTTCCGCATAGTGGGTATGCAGCTCCAAATCCTCCTTTGCTGCCAACAGACTCGTCAGGTACTCATCCGCCATTTGAGCATAGCGCGATGCAGCCAGTTTTTCCGCAAGTTCGCGTGGCAAAGGCTCATCGGTCCGGTAATGGCGGGCAAAGGAGCACAAAGCATCCGGCTGCCAAGTCCAATTTTCATGCAAATGGCTGGGGAGCTCCACAAAATCAATTGCTTGCTTGGCGGCGGCAAGCTCACGCAACTCAGAGCGGCCGAGTATCAGGTGCAATACGTGCCCGAACTCGTGAAAAAGAGTACGCACCTCCAAATGGCTGAGCAATTTCGGCATTCCCTCGCTCGGCGGGGTCAGATTAAGCATCATGACGACCAATTGCGGGACTCGCTTTGTACCATCCTCAAGCAAAGCCTCCATTGTAAGGCTTTGGCTCCAGCTGAGGGACTGTTTGCCTTGGCGCGAGTATAAATCCAGATAAAATGAACCGCAATATTCGCCACCGGCGGCATCATGCACGGCAAATACGCGCACGGAAGGATGCCACACACTCACCTTGCCGCTCGGTACGGGCTGTGAAGGCGGCACATAGGCTGCCGGCAGCTCCGTTATCCGCAAGCCATACAGCTCCCCGAAAAGCGAGAACATGCCCTGCAACACGTTTTCCTGCTCAAAATAGGGGCGCAGAGCAGCGGAATTGAAGCGTTGCTCGGACTCCCTCAATTTTGCTTTCAAGTACTCAATATCCCAGGGATTGATGGTATCCGTCGCTTTTCCGTAAAGCTCTGCGGCGCCTTGCAACAATGCAGCATTGCGAGAAGCTGCATACGGTGCAAAGCGGTGCAGCATCCCGTCCACAAACGCCAACGCCCGGTCACTGTCACCCATCATGCGATCCTTCAACTTATAGTCCGCATGGTTATTGTAGCCCTCCAACCGCGCTAACTCCCACCGGATGTGAGCTATGCGCAGCACAATGTCCGCATTCTTCTTCCCGGGAGCCTGTGCGGCTTCCCAACAACGGCGGCGGGTGGACTCTACCGAACACTGCCGCAACACCTCGTTGACGGCGTTCCCTTTGATGGTAATGAGCCAAACAGGATGCTCTGCCGTACCGAGTCCGCGCTGAAGCGCCGCTTGTTTCAACGCCTCACACAGATAGGGAGATACGCCGGCAAGCTCCTCACGATTACGGATAATGACATCCACATTCTCCTTGGCGCGGTAGATATTGGATTCATAGATACCCAACAGTTTTCGGAGCTCGTTTTGCAAATCAAACTTTTTTTTGTTCTCCTCAGGGCTGAGCGTGCGCCCCCCGAACCCTTGCAGCACGAGGCGGATAAAGCGTTGTTTTTCGGCGGGGAGTGTTTTAACCCAAGGCTTTTCCGCAGCGGAACGCAAAAGGTGAACAATGCGGGCATCGTAGAACAGCTCGGCAGCACAGGCAACCATGCGAGGCTTCACACGGCTTATAACCGATGACCATGCCGCCGACACATTGCATGCGGAGCACAAATGAAACGCATAGAGTTCCAACTGCGCTATCTCCGTCAAGCAGTCATGGTAATAGCGGAAGGTGTTGTCAAAATTGGCGCTTTCCGGGGTAACGGAGTGCAGTTTTTGCATGCGCTCCCTCGCCCGAAAAATGACCATATCAGCCGCATCTGAGTATTGCTGAGGGGTCATGGCCGCCCAGTCAGGGTACGCCGCTACCGGTAAAAACGGCTGTTCAGCTACCGGCGTAGTCACCTCAGCAAGCGCGGGCTCTACGGCACTCGCCTTGCAACAAAAAATACCGGCAATCAGAAGCGCCAGCCCCTGCACTTGCACTCGCAGCTTCATGAGTTTCAGTCCTTAACCGGAATCAGAGATACCCCCCACGATTGGAACTCCCCGACGTAGGGCTGCTCAATGATAAAGGTGTTATCCCCCTGTTGCAATTCAAACTCTACGGGGTCAAGCATCCACCACACCTCCTCAAGCTCCAGAGGCTTCTCGAACTGCCAGGCATTGCCGGCCAAGCGATTTTTCCCGGCGTGACGATAAGTACGGGGATTCTGCAACTCTTTACCGTTAAGCCATATGCGGGTGCCGCATTGTGACCATTTGCCGTTTTCCGGCACGCCGGAGTAGCGTCTGTTGGAGCGAGCAGGAGCATCAAAGCCCACCATAAACTTATATTTGCCGGCTTTTTTCACGCTCACGGTCGTGACAGCCCACACCGTATGGCCGGGTTTTGTACCGGAGAACATACCCAAGTACCCGGTGTCCGGGCGGGTACGGAAATACAGGTTGGCACAATGAGCCGGGCGAGTTGCTAACCCGGACAAGTCTCCGGACAACACAGTTTTGCGCACAGCATCCGCCTGAGCCGTTGCCACGGGTTCCACCACCGTCCAGCGCATACCGGACTCCGGCTCCACGCGGAATGCCTCATCTTCAAAAAAGCAGCGGCGCAATTGTTGCATACGCTGCTCAAAGGAAGCGTAGGCCTTGCCGGCGGGGGTATCGGCAGCAGGCATTTCCAGCGGCAAGGCATCACCATTAGCGGCACCGCCTTGCCAGGAACGCTCCACCATGGCCATCAGCCCCGGCCACATGGTGCACATGCCCGGTATATAAGCTTTGTCATCGACCTTACCATCCGGCCATATGCAAATAATCGTGCCCAGTTTCTTATCGTCACCACGGGCCGAGCCGCAGGGGCGCATAAAGAAGTAACGGCGCACCAGCAATGCGGGATCCAGCAGGTTGGAATATCCCATGGTTGAATCAAACGCGCGCCGCTTAATGCGCTCCGGGACAATGGATTTTGCCACCATATCGGCCCCCTCGCCCCAGCGTTGTTCAATGGAGTGCTCACCGACGGGCAAATCACGGGTGCTGGCCCATTGCATGGGAGTGCGGCCGTTTTTCTGTAAAATCTGAGTAACAAAGCCCACAAACTGAGCCGCATTCGGGATTTTCACCTCGTCTGCCCCAAAGTGCACAATCGGGCACATCTCCTTGGGAATCTCGCGGCAAAACTCCTCCAAAAGCTCTCCGACAATCTTCATACCTTCCTCGGAGTGCATGGCAAACCCGAAAGTGCGGTTAAAGTAGGCGCTGTGCCCGGGCATATCCAACTCCGGGATAATGAGGATATTACGCTCCGCTGCATACTCAAACACCTCACGAATTTCTGCATAGGTATAAGTGTCATCCTTATCACGTGTGCGGAATTTGGGGTCGTTGAGGCGCGGGTATGCCTTGCACTCCACATGCCAGGCAGGGTTATCCGTAAGGTGCCAATGGAAAAGATTGACCTTGAGCAAGGCGGCAAGCTCCAGCTCTTTCTTCAGGCGCGCCACGGAGCGGAAATTGCGTCCGCAGTCCTGCATGTAGCCACGGTAGCGGAAGGCAGGCCAATCCTTAATGGTGCACACGGGAATCTGCTGTCCCTTGGAGGTAGCCACCAACTGCCGCAAAGTCTGCAAGCCGTTGAAAAGCCCGGCTTCATGAACGGCTTTAATCAGTATATCCTTGCCGGACACCTCCAACACATACCCCTCCTCGGCGTGTTCTGCCGGCAAAGCATCAGCCTCCAAACGGCATGTCACCGTCACGGTGCCTTTCTTCCCTTTCGTTGTAAATCCGGCATCTTTCAGCGCAGCCTGCACCATTTTTCCGCTTACATCCCCCGTAAAATGCCAACCTTTTCCGCTTACCGACAAAGCACCTTTTTTTCCGTACTCCACACTCTGAGGGAACGGAATCACAGCCATCCGGCGCTCTGCCTGCAAATCATGGGGTGATTTCCACGTCTCAGCCTGCACCGCAGCATCAGTACCGGCATCCTGAGCCGTTGCAACGGCTCCACTCAACAAACACAGCGCTGCTCTGAAGATTGTCTTTAGCATACCATCTGTTTACCACAGCCCCCCCTCTGCTGTCAAGTGCATTTTGCACCTGTGCTTGCTTGTTTATCCGCTTACTTAGCAACGCGGAGGTAGATGATGCGCTGTGTGAAGCGGGGGTCGGCAGATTGCATTCTGATAACAAGGCGATTACGCACCCGTTTAGCCGTAGTTTTCGGGGTAATGGTGACGGTATATTCACCTTTGCGCTCACCTTTGGCAGCTTTATAATAAAAATCCTCACCGGAGAGGGCTGCCTCCTTAACGGAGGTGATGGGAGAACCGGCCGGCACGGTAATGCGGAGCACCTGCGGCGTGGGGGCGGAGCCCTGTTTCCACACCAGGGTTGACGCGCTGAAAATCACAGCATCCGGGAGGCGGAAGCGCATGGTGAGCGTGGTGGATTTGCCGTCGGCCGTAGCAGCAGTAATGGTTTTATCCACCGAGGCATCGAATTTGGATGTATCAACGCGGGCAACTAACTTATTACCACTGATGCTCAGTGTAGTGCAATCACAATGAGCTTTGGCGGAGGTGATGGCGGAATCCGCCTCAAACACAACAGTAGTTTGCTGTTGGCCGTGTGTAAGATTCACAGACTGCACAGGCTGCGAGAAGCCCGCCCATGCCGGGACGGAGCACGCAAGTAAGGCAATGCAGAGGCTGATTTTACCCATAACGTGTGGGGTTGGAGGGTCAATTACCGGATTCCTCGGCTTTTTTCGTTTCTTTCTTCTCCTCTTTGGGCTCCAGGAAGGAAGCTATGAGGAAAAGCCCGGCAGCAATGCACACGCAGGAATCCGCCACGTTGAATGCAGGCCAGTGGTAGCCCATGGGGAACATGTCCGTCTTAATCCACGGGAAGGAAAAATCCAGAAAATCCACCACGTAGCCGTTGGCAAAGTTCTCAAAGAAGCTGAGTTTTTCAGCCCCTTTCAAGAAGAATCCTTGGAGGATGCGGTCCGTCATATTGCCGAGCACACCGGCCATAATGCAAACCCAAGCCGCCTTGAGAATGCGTGTGCGGAAAAAACCACGGCGGTAAAAGATGATGAGCATGCTCAGAGCTGCCAACTGTACGCACAGGAACACAAAGGGAGCCCAAGCCGTGCCATCCCCCATACCGAAAGCAACCCCTTGATTATGTGCTCGTACTATGTTGAAACAAAAGACGGAGCAATCCGTCACAACGGGTACTGCATCCAGATAAAAGCGATTCGGCTCCTCAAAATTAAACACAACGAGCCATTTGCTCACTTGGTCCAGCACGTAAAGAACGGCTACCAACAAGCACAGGTAAAGGGTGGTACGGTTTTTCATGACTGATGATTTCTGTGTGGGGGAAAAGGGACTCCCCCCTGCCCGCCGTAACGAGCAGGAGGGATTGCAGGGATTCAGCGGCACACCTCGGCGCAGCGCTCACAGAGGCCGTCTGCATTCACAGCGGGCTCATAACGGCGGCAACGAGGACACATGCCGTGGCCGGTCTTGGCAGCGGTGGCTGCAAGCTCAGCACCACGCTCCACCTTGAGGTCGGAGATGATGAAGAAGGTCTTGGCAAACTCCGCATCCTCCAGCAGGGCAACTACGGCCGGAGCCTCATCCTGCGGCAGAGTAAGCGTGACTACGGCCTCATTGTTCTTATTGAAGGCCTTGGACTTAATCTGAGCCTCGATGGCAATCTGGATGATACCCTTAATTTGCTGCAAACGGGCAAAGGTAGCAGTGTAGCCCTGCTCGAAAGCGGGGTCAGCCGTGGGGAAGTCCTGCTCATGCACGGAATCCGTATGGCCGGCATGCTCCCAAGCCTCCTCAGCCGTGTAGGCCAAGATGGGGGCAAGCAAGCGCACCAGTACATCGAACACGCGGCTGATGGCAAACTGGCGGCTCAGGCGGCGGGCGCTGTCTGCGGCGTCACAGTAAAGACTATCCTTGGTGATGTCGATGTAAAGAGCAGACAAATCATTGGTACAGAATTGGTTGATAGCCATGAACACCTTGCGGAACTCATAAGCATCATACGCGGCGCGCACCTCGTTAATCAGGGCGTTGCTACGCTCCAAAATCCAGCCGTCCAAAGCATCAAGCGTTTCCGGTTTCTCTCCCTTGTAGCCCTTGAGGTTGGCCAGCAGAATGCGCAATGTGTTACGCAGGCGGCGGTAGGGATCCGTAATTTGCTTGAAGAGGTCCTCACCGAAAGGCACCTCATTCTGCCAGTCCACGGAGCTTACCCACAAGCGCACAATGTCCGCACCGTACTTCTCATAGAAATACTTGGCATTGGTGGGCTTGGTATAGGTACCTTGGGCACTCTTGGAGAGTTTGGAGCGGTCTTGGTTCACCACGAAGGCGTGTGTAAGCACCTTTTTGTACGGAGCGGTGCCACGCCAGGCACATGAGAGCATCAGCGAGCTCTGGAACCATCCGCGGTGCTGGTCCGTAGCCTCCAAGTATACATCACAGGGGGCGTGCAGCTCCGGGTGTTCCTCCAAAACAGACACGTGGGAGCAACCGGAATCAATCCACACGTCCAGCGTATCCTTGCCCTTCTTGAGGTTGGTGGGCAGGCCGAGTTTCTCGCACAGCTGTTCGTCCGTAAGCTCAAACCAAATATTGGTGCCGTGCTCTGCTACCAAGTCCGCCACTTTATTGACGATTTCAGCCGTCAGCACCGGCTTGTCATTCTCATCAAAGAATACGGGCAAGGGCACACCCCACGTACGCTGACGGGAGATACACCAGTCCGGGCGAGCCTCCACCGTGCTGTAAATGCGATTGCGCCCCCAAGCCGGCAGCCACTCAGTCTTATCAATCTGCTCCAGAGCCTGGCCACGCAGTTTCTCCATGCTGATGAAGAACTGCTTAACGGCACGGAAGATAATGGGGGTTTTGGAGCGCCAGCAGTGCGGGTATTGGTGCGTAAACTCCTCACGCCCCAGCAAGCGGTTACCCTCTACCAACAGGGTGATGATGTCCTCATTGCACTTGAACACGTGCTTACCTACCAAGTGCGGCAAGCCGCATTCGGCGGTATAGTTGCCATCGTCATCCACCGGGGAAAGTACGGGCAATCCATATGCCATGCCGGCAATGTAGTCATCCGCACCATGGCCGGGTGCAATGTGTACGGCACCGGTACCGGCATCCGTGGTCACATAAGCAGCGTTGATGATGAGCGACTCGCGATTCAGGAAAGGATGGCGGGCGGTGCGTTTCTCCAACTCACTGCCGATGAAGGTGGAAAGCTCCTCCTGCAACTGCCAGCCGGTCTTGGCGGTAAAGGTCTCAATGAGCTCGCGTACAACAATAAACTTGCGTTCCTCGCCATCCTTGGCATAGCGGCCTACCACATAGGTGAAATCCGGGTTAAGAGCAATGGCCAAGTTGCTCGGGAGGGTCCACGGAGTCGTGGTCCAAATGACCATCTCGCAATCCTCAATGCCGTTGACGGCTCCATCCAACTTAAAGCCGACGTAAATAGCCGTGGAGGTGTCCTCCATGTACTCCACCTCGGCCTCTGCAAGTGCAGTGTGGTGCGCATAGCTCCACTGCACGGGCTTCATGGACTGGTACACGGCACCGCTTTCCACCAACTTGGCGAATACTCGCAGAATACCGGCCTCATACTTGGGCAGCATGGTGATGTACGGATTAAACCAATCCCCGAACACGCCCAAACGGCGGAAGGAGAGGCGCTGCTGGTCAATATAGCCCAAGGCAAACTCCGTGCAACGGCGGCGAATCTCTGCCGGCTCCAGCCCCTGAAACTCTTTAACTACCTTGGCCTCAATCGGCAAGCCGTGGCAATCCCACCCCGGAATAAACGGAGCATAGTAGCCACTCATAGTCTTGCTCTTAACGATAAAATCCTTCAGCACCTTATTAAGCCCGGTGCCCATGTGCACATCACCATTGGCAAAGGGAGGTCCGTCATGCAAAATGAATATGGGTGCACCCTCCGCTTTACGGCGGCTTGTAATTCGCTCATAAAGCTTCTCATTTTCCCATTTTTCAAGACGCGCCGGCTCCTTAGTCGTGAGGTCACCACGCATGGGGAACGTGGTGTCCGGCAGGAAAATCGTGTCTTTATAGCTCTTGGCAGGTGTACTCATACGCGCGTCACTGTACACCCTTATCCACCGATTGTCAATCTTATTGTGTTCCTTACCTCCCTTATTTTCCCTTTTCTGCCCCTTTTACGCAGGAGAACACAAGCCCCCGCGCTCTCACCTGCCCTCAAAACGGTGTCCCACGGGGGGGCATCATGCGAAACGAGGCACGTATTCCGAGAGCGAGGGAGAATAGACTCCCGATACTTGATGCAGGGAAATTCCGCTCACCTTCGGGTTGCCAAACAGCCGTCAAATTAAATTTACCGAGTGGCAAAAAAAGTTCGCGGATGGGGGTGAGGAATGACTTAACAAGGATAGATGCAGCCCGAAGAGGCAAAAGCACGTTTTTTCGGGATAAATTTGCTTGCATAGCAGATGTTGCATGCTAGTATATAACTGAACAGATGAACCACAAATGATTCATGCCCATGAATAGAACCAAAAAAACTGGTATGGTGGCAGCCTTGCTGGCGCTGGCAATGAGTTCCGGCCTGGCATTGGCTGATGACGTGCGGTACCGTGGCTCGGATGCCGTAGTGATAGATTTTGATGAGCCGGTAGTATCTGCCGGGGTGGTCGAGAACGGGTACGATACGAATCTGGCAGCGGACAAGCGCGGGTTGGATTTGTTCGATGTCACGGGCGACCCCTCCTGTGCGCCGCTTGTGCGCTGGATAGACCAAGACAAACTGCTTATCACGTTCACTAAGGGAACTTCCCTTCACACCAAATACCGCTTAGCGTTCCGACCGGGAGCAGATAAGTACCTGAGCGGCAAAAAGATGCCGGATAACGCATTTGAGTTCAGCCCGCAGGCGCAGCCCCTGAAAGCGGTGGAAATGAATGCCGGCATACCGGGAGGAGCCGCAACAGTGACCGTGGAGGAAAGATTGTTCCGCGAGCAACTCAATTTCTCGCCCACCTCGGCGGTTCGCTATGAGTTCCGCGAGGTAGTGAAGGAGAAGCCGCTCAAGTACGGCAAGGTGGTGGCAGGTAAGGCGGAAGTCCTCCGTATTAAGCATGTTACACCCCGTTATGTGGCCAATATGCTTTCCGAACTCAAGGAGTTGGGTCTGAAAGAAGGTAGGGAGGGATTGGAGGAGTTCAGCCAAGAGACCATTGTGCCGAGCTCGGTTCTTGTTACCCCGCAGGAGCCACTGGATACCGCCAAACTCTGGGAGTTGCACGTCGTGGCAGATGAATCCACCGGGTTCCGCAGTGGCCGTTTGGAACGCATCATGGTAGAGCCCGAGCTCGCCACGGCGGTAAAGTGGGGCTGGTATGAGGAAAAAGAAAAGTCAGGCTATCGGGGCTGTGTGTTTTTCGGAGCACCTGTAGCAAAGGCAGATTTGGCTGACATTTTCCGCTCCTTGGATATCAGCATAGGTGATCATGTGGCAGTAACATCCGAGGATGGTAAGAGCAAAACACTGACCCACCAAGGCAAGACAATCATTTTCCGCATGACGGAGCCGGAGCCGCAGCTGAACGGCGGGCATAGGGCATGGAATCCGTACGATGATTGGGACTACGCCACCATGCTGATGTACAACGCCCCGTACACCAACCGGATAGAGTTTGAGATGGAGGGGGCAGAGGGGCTGCCGCTTGCGCCGGATGTGGTGATAAAGGCGGGCACCAAGTCCATGCTCGGCTTGAGCACCGCGTGTGACCACCGCCACCGCTATACGCTGAATCCCTCTGCACCGGCGCTGACATTCGACACGCCGCTTTCACACCCTCACTTATTACCGCTGAATGGTGAACATGTTTTGCGTTTAGAGTCGCTCAACAACGCAAAACTGCATGTCAGGGTGGCACGCATGAGTGCAGAGCAGTATGTGCAGCACTACATGAAGTTCCGCAAGATTGACGAGCACGCCGAGCAGAGCTTGGCGCGGGTAACGTATGAACTCCGCTTGCTGGAGAAACGCTTGGCAGCCGGATTGGAAAGCGCCGCTGCACAGACCGAGAACCTCAAATCCCTGAAGCGCGAGATAACACGCCTGAAGAGCCGCGTGCCGGATTATGCCGCTCTGCGTACTGCGCTGGAGGGCGTGGAGTTCTCCGAGGAGCAAACCTTGGATGCAACCGGAACAGGCGAGGAGGCCGTGCGCCGCGCTGAGTCCGTTATTGACCTGAATGCCCTGTGCGGCGGCAATGCCGGAGCCGGGTATTACTTGGTGAGCATCCGCTCGGAGGCTGCACCGGCAGTGCGTGCATGCCTGCGCGAGCTGGAACTGCCGGAGGATTTGCTGGATTATGAGATGTGGTCCTCCGTACAGCTGACGGATTTGAACCTCGTCAATAACTGCGGCAGTGGCTTTATGGTGCATAGCCTGAGCAATGGCAGCCCGTGCACAGAGGGTAAGGTGCTGCGGATTGATGAGGCCGAGGCTACCCCCATTGCCGAGCTGAAAGACGGATTGGCTGTCCTGCCCCGCATGAAGAACTCCGGCCGCAAAAAAACGCAGGTCTTGGTGCAGTGCGGTGAGGATTTCCGCCTGCTGCCGTGGACGGAAGACTACGCGCGATTGAAGACGGACCGACGCATTCTGACAGTAACGGACCGCCCGATATACCGCCCCGGGGATACCGTGTACCTGCGTGGCGTATTGCGCAGCGTTTCCCCCATGGGCGAGCCATCGCTGCCCGATGTAAGCAGTGTAGAGCTCATCGTGAGCCGTCCCGACCGCAAGGAAATGATGCGCAAAAACATCAAGCTGAATGAGTTCGGCGCCTTCGATTTTTCATTTAAGCTACCGAAGGGAGAAGAGGATATTGTGGGGACTTACCGCGTCTCCATTCAGGCAGACGGCAACAAATACCGAGATGAGCATTATGTGAACTGCCAAGAGTTCCGCCGAGATGCATTCCAAACCGAGGTACAACTGAAAGCGGACCCCGTGCGCCCCAAGGAGTTCACCTACACCGTCAAGGCTCGGGATTTTAACGGAGTACCGCTCACCGGTGCCAAGGCAACGCTCAAGTTTGAGCTGGAAAGCAACAGCTATGAGCATCCTGCGCCCGGGCTTACGCCGGTGCGGCCACACATCAAAGATAAAACCTGGGAGGAAACGCTGCAGTTGGATGCCAACGGCACCGCCACCTACACCGGCACCTTTGATTACCTGCATACAGATACCCTCATGAGCCCCACTTGGGACTTGAGAGTCACCGGCTCTGTGGCAAATGACCGCGAGGAGGTGCGCCGCCTCAAAACTCAGACGGTCACCCTCTACCCCGCAGATTTCTGCGCGTATTTAACCAAAGAGGGCTCCGGCAGGCTCAAGCTGTATGATAACACCTGCCCCGGTGAGGATGATGACAAACTTCTCAACCGTGACCAAAGCGTAAGCCTGCGCTTGGTGTGCCGTAATTCCAAACAAACACAGTTACCCAACGGTGTGGTGATAGTGGAGTTTGAGCCCATGGTGATTTGGGAAGGTGAGTGCACGGTGCCCGCAAACTCCGTAAACGGAGTGGAAGTAGGCGTGTATAAGCGCTTTGCCGAATATTGTGAGAAGGTTACACAAGAGCAGAATAAACGCGATATCCCCACCTCCGCTTGGGTGGAAATACGCGGTAAAGATACCGCCGGCCGCGAGATGCTGCAGCAAACACCCTTGCATTTTTGGCGCACCCCCACGCCGAACGCAGAGCCCCACACAAGCCGCGTTGCCACTTGCACCGTCAAGGAGCGCACCGTGCAACTGAAAGCTACTTTCGAGCATGCCGGCAAGGCTGCCGTAGTCGTTACCTCAGTGGCAGGCACGCGTGCTGCCGGTATTGTAGAGGTTCATAAGGGTGAAAACACATGGGATTTCCCCCTTACCGATGCAGAGTATGGTGATGTGAACATAGCTGTGCTACTGCCCGTGGAGCATGATTCCCGCTTCTTCCACCTGGAATACGCCGGGGGGGATGCTGAGGTGGAACGCGTGCAGACCAAACTTACCCCGCAGCTCAACATACCGGAGCAACACCCCCGCCCGGGTGCCACTATTACGCTTTCCGGCACCCTGCTTGGGGCAGACGGCAAGCCTGCCACCGGGGCACAGGTTACGCTCTTTGCGGTGGATAAAGGCATGCTTTCCGTCGGTGACGGACACACAGTGCCCAACCCCGGCACATTCTTCACCTCGGTATGGGTACAAAGCATCCACCCGCAATTTGTGCAGAGTCCCGCTCCGCTCAAACACACACCCGGCAGCACATCAGCCTCGCTGATGGCCGGACTCTGGCAGGGTGACATTGTGGGGAAAGGAACCGAGCTGCAGTATTTTAACAGCCATGCTCCCATGGTCATGAACTCCGCCGGCATCCAGGCAAAATCCATGCGCAAAGCCCGTGGCTCCGCTACCTATGAGTGCGCAGAGGTGGTAGCGTGTGATTCTGCGGATATGTGCGCAGCACCTGCGCCCGTAGTAACACCCTGCATGGGGGCGGGTGATGCGGATTATGAAATGGAGGACGGTGAAATCCCGCCTTGGCTGTGCGAGGAGTCAGGAGATCTCGGTAACGGGCTCGGTGCCGGCACTCCCAAATCCGCCCCGCGCTTGCGCACAGACTTTACCCCCGTCGCCGTGTGGGCTCCCGCATTGTCGGTAGATGCAGAGGGCAAGTTCAGCACTCAGGTAAAACTGCCGGATACCCTCACCACCTACCAAGTGTATGCCGTTGCCCTCGGGGCGGATGGCAAGAGCTTCGGTTACGCGGAAAATGAGTTTACCGTCAGCCAGCCCGTCATGCTCACGCCCGGCACTCCGCTCTTCATGAGCGTGGGGGATTGCCTCCGCCTGCCCCTTACCATCACAAACAATACAGATACGGATGCCACTTGGTCCGTTCAATTGGAGGGTGTGGGCTCTGCTCAGCAGATTGCCCTCAAGGCAAAATCCACCGCTACGCTCTACTTTGACTACACCGCCACCGAGGAAGGCGAGCGCAAGCTGCACTGGGTAGCTACGGCTGATGCCGGGGGCGATGCCGTGGAGGGCTCGTTTGAGGTATTCTTCCCCGCGCCCGTACTGCGGGAGGCGCACCGCTTGGTGTTGCAGGAGGGGGCAGAGCCCTTGAAAGTGGCAAGCCTCCCCGCGCCGGAGTTGGCCGGTTCTACCCGTGGTAATGTGGAAATTCAGCTTTCCGCCAACCCTCTGCTGCACCTCAATGAGTGCATGGAGCTCTTCCTGAGCCCCGCCTATGGCTGCACGGAGCAGTATGCCACCTCACTCTTGCCTTGGATGCTCTATGACCGCATGGCTCCCTTCAGCCCGGTAATGGCATCCACCCCGGCTGACGAGGCGCGCAAAATTGTTACCAAGGGTATTGCTCGTTTGGTGAAGTGCCAGCGCCGCGACGGCGGTATGGGCTTCTGGCCGGAAAGCGAATTCTGCCTTTGCTCTACAAGCAGCCCTTGGGCTTCTGCTTACGCCGGCTTAGTGCTCACCATTGCTACGGATTGCGGTTACGCCGTGCCGGAGGAAACCCTCTCCCGCCTGCGCGATTACCTCAGTAAGTACATTGCCGAGATGCGTAAGGACCCCGCCATGTGGCGCGCTATGTCCTCCCACATCATTTACGCATGCGGCCGTGTGCTGGATGATGAGGATTTGGTGCGTGAAGGGTTGAACCGTGCGCTGATACGCGAAAAATTGGCGGAAAAAGTAGCGGATGACTACGCGGAGCCGTTCCACCCCCGCGTCTGTTGCATGTCTTGGTTCCGCACAACACGTGCTACCTCCAGCCTTCTCTTCCTGGCAGAGATGAACAAGAACAAAGAGGCTCGCCATGATTCCTTCCTCAAGTGGATGCGTGTGGTCGGCCACGATTACCGCCACATTACCGGTTGGGACGGTGGCTGGATGCTCATTGCCCTGCATGAGTACCTGCGCCTTACGCCGGCCGGCAATGCCCAAGCCACCGTCACCTTGGAGGACGGCCGCTCCCTTACCCTCGGTAACGGGGTAACGGCTCTTACCCCCGCCAAAACTCGCACCCTTGGCGAGATTCCCACCATCCTGACCCGCACTGAGGGTACTGTGTACGTGGCTGTCAAGTTCCGTGCTCGCCCGGAGCAAACGGAATACCCCGGTGTTACGGAAAAAGGCATGCAGGTAACCCGCATTTACGAGTGCCGTGATGAAAAGGGCGCCTGGGTACCCGTCACGGAGTTTAAGGTGGGGGATGTGGTGCGTGTTACCCTCACCTGTGCCAAAGCGGATAAGGATTTGGAGTTCTTTGTGCTGGAGGATTATCTGCCCTCCAACCTGGAGGCCATCAACCCGGCCATCCCCTCACAGGCAGCCGGCTTGGAGTGGGCGCCTTGGAGCGATTGGTTCGATAACCGAGAGTTCCAAGCCCACCGCGTCCGTGGTTTCTGCTCCCGCTGGGGTGGCCGCGAGCTCCTCAACATGAGCTACTTTGCCCGCGTGAAGCGTGCCGGTACCGCTACCGCTCCCCCTGCTTCCGCCCAGCTCATGTACGAGCCCCAAAATTACGGTCTCTCCCCCAATACCAAGGTCAGCAGTAAATAATCCCCCCCTTCTCTGCTTTCCTCATCGGCGGCGCTCCCTCTTGCGGTGCGCCGCCTTTGCATCTTCGCCGGCATAGTCGAACAAAAAAAGAAATTTAAGTTTGACAAAGGGGATTCTTTTGTTATACTGAGAGACGTAAGGGGAATCTCTCCTCATAACGATAAAAACCTGCTTACACCATACAAAGACATGAAAAAGCTCCTCTATATGCTGCCGGCGTTGTTGGTACTCGCAACAACGATGACCTCGTGCGCACACCGTCCGCGCACAACCACCAGAAAAACTGTATACGTTATCACTTCTCCCTCAAAGGGAGGGTATGCACCGTCCAGCGTGTACGGTCGCGTTATTAAGTGCGGCAACATCCGTTACAAATTCAACGGTAATGGTAACTCCTTCTACTATAACGGCTCACTGGTTCGTTACGTCAAGACCGGCCGTAACACCGCTTCTATTTATGACTATGATGATAATCTTCATCACCGCATTACCTTCACCTCCTCCTCCGGTGGTTATACCGCCTCCGGTCGCAGCGTGTATATGTACTGGTATTGATGCCGGAGTGGCACAGAATTCCGAAAAGGCAGGGCGCACGGGTAAGATACCCGGCGCGCCCTGTCGCTTTATTTAAACCGAGCCGGGTGGCAGACCGGAATTTTCCTGCTCAGGGGTGAGCAAGGGCGGAGGCAGGAGACTGAAGAGCTCCAGCGCATTAGGAGTGGCTCTTTTCGTGTCCTGTTGCTCTTTGTCTTTGCTTTCCTCCGCTTGCAGTTGCGCCAGTTTAGTGTCTTCCGACAATGCTTTGAACTTATCAGCCTGTGAGATGTCGCCACTGACATCCCGGAAGATGGCGGCAAGCCAGTCCCGTTTTTCAGTGATGGAGAGGTGTCTTTTTCTGGGCATGTTTGGAGGGCGGAGTCGGTAAAAATGAGAAGATAGAGGCAACGAGCTTTTTACCACGAGGAGAGAGGCGGTAAATGCACGTGCTACCACTTACGGCGTTTACCAGCTCCTCGCGCAGAAGTTTGCGCAGGCAGGTGGTGGCAACGCCGGTGTTCATGCCGAGGCAATAGGAGATGTCCGGGGCGGTTTCCAAGCCGGCGGCAAGGCCGAGCAGCACGCGCTGCATGCTGTCGCTGTGTTCCTCTGTGCTGAGAGCCCGCAAAAGGCGGCACGCAAAGTCTATGGCTTTCATAATCTGTGTATAAAATACCTTATTCACATTGTGAATAACCGCAATAAAGTGCAGAGCGTCAATTAAATACGATGCTTATTAACAAAGTTATTCACAATATTATCATGAGTTATTATGGGAGAGGTGCGGCACTGAGGCTGAACAATTTGCGCAAGGGGTGCGAGTCATTGGAATGGGATTGCACGGCATCGTAATGCGCAGCGGTAGGCAGGGTAATGCGGTTGTACTCATCCGTGAGCATTTGCCGCGCCGTGGTACTGCCGGTCAGTGGGATGCAGAGCTTGCAAGCCAAGCGTGTGGCGAGTGCCTCCGTAAAGAGAGGGGTGAAGAGGGAGGTATCTTCCACATCCGCAATGTAGCGCAGGCGTATGGAGGCCGCCGGGCAAAAAATGCAACGTCCGCGCAGGGTCCAGCCCGGGCTGTTGACCTCCAGCACACGCAGGCAATCCGGTGGTAGGGTATGGCTCAGGCTGTGGATACCGGAGGAGTCCTGCTGCGCCGCGTTAAGCGTAACAACGGTGGTCGCGAAGGCCCATCTGTTGGCCACGAGCACCTCACGGCGTGTGGGGTGGTAATGCATGTAGCAGAGGCGTGAAGGCGGCGTGCCGTTGGGATTCAGGCTCTCAATGGGGCTTTCGCCGAGTTTGGTGAGAGCCAGGTTGCAGATGTCGAGTACACTGAGAACAGTGGATGGAGGATTAGTCATTATGTGTTTGTTGATGCTGTTTTGTTGATAATAGGCTTGTGCGATGTTGTTACCGCGTCATGCTTGCACGTTTGTTACCGAAAAGCAACCCCGGAAAGCCCCGCAACCACTTTGCAGGTAAATGGAAGAAGAGCGGGAGAAGGTGAAAAGTGGTTGCGGGGCTTTCTTTTGTTGCCGAATGAACAAAAAGGTGGTTATGATGGAGGGCAGATGAACACAGATGCCAGAATCGTAGCCATGAGGTATTACCGCCAAGCCGGGAGGTCGTTGCAGGACGAGCTGATGGATTTGGCGGCAAATCCGCTGGGGGTTATCGTCTATTCTCCGAGCTTGGTAGTCATGATGAAGCCGGTGGCAAGCCGGCGCATGGGGGAATGGGAGAAATTGACGGAAAGCCCGGCGGATGCGGATGGATGGTACGTTCATTTGCTGGCGGGAGACTTGCAGCAAGCACGCCGCATGGCGCACTTGTTGCCGGAGTACCGCTGGCTGTGTTTTCAGCGGGGTATGCGCCATGCGCGCCCACACCGCCTGAACTGGCATCGTGTTCGTCTCTGACTCACACCTCAACAACAGAAAGGAATATACACACATATGGGATTCTCCATCAAAACACCCTCGCCCTCGCAGCCGAAAACTCCGCCACCCGTTGTGGCGGAAACTCAACCGACGGATACCGCTGCGGATTACAACCAGCGCAATGCCCGCCGCCGAGGCTTGCTTTCCACGATTCTGACGGACAACGGAAAGTCGGATTCCTCCGGCGTGCTCAGCCGCGTGTCCGATGGCTCTACCTTGGGTTAAGTGAGATATGGCAACGGCACAACAGGATACATTGCTGAGCTCATACCATGCGCTGTGCAGCGTGCGCAGCCCCTGGGAGAGCTGGTGGGACACCCTGCGGCACTATGTGCTGCCCTCACGCTTGCAAGAGGCGGACGGCGTTGCGGATGGGGAGGCATCTCCCCATACACTGCGCGATACGACGGCGGTGGAGGCATGCCAAAAATTGGCAAGCGGCCACATGAGTTACATGACCCCCGGCAGCGAGCTGTGGTTCAAGTGGGCATCAGCAGATCCCCAGGCCGGGGATGAGGTGAACTCTTGGTACAACCGCTGCTCCGAGATTGCTAACCGAGAGCTGGCACTGAGCAACTTTTATACAGAGCTGCATGAGTGCTTTTTGGACCGCGTGGGCTTGGGGACGGGCAGTCTGTACTGCGGCAGCTCACGCAGCGGGCGCCTGATGTTCCGGCATATTCCCTGCGGGCGCTTTGTGTGCGCGGAGAATGATGAGGGCGTGGTGGATACCTACATGCGCGAGTTCAGCTTTACCCCGCACCAAGCTGTCAGCAAGTTCGGCCTCAACCATTTGGGGCCGCATGCCCGCACACTGGTGCAGCAAACACGCCGTGAGCATTCCGCTTCCCTGCGCTTCCTGCACATTGTGCGCCCGCGTCCCCACCGCAACCCCCGCAGCAATTCAGCCCGCCACATGCCGTGGCAAAGCATTTATTACAGCTTGGATGACAACTGCACGGTGGAGGAAAGCGGCTACCGCGAGATGCCGTACATGGTAACGCGCTTCCTGAAGTGGGGGGATTCCCCGTACGGCTTGGCGCCGGCGCGCTTGGTGTACCCGGATATTCGCCAAGCTCAGTTCCTCAACCGCATTTTGGACATGTTGGGTGAGGTGGCGGCTTTCCCGCGCATTTTGGAGCTGGCCAACCAAGTGGGTGAGGTGGATTTGCGAGCCGGTGGCCGCACCCTCATCAGCCCGGACAGCGCCAGCCTCGGATTCCCGCGTGAGTGGGCAACCCAAGGCCGGTATGATGTGGGCATGGACCGCCTACGCCAAAAGCAGGATGCCATCAACCGCGCATTTTTCATCCCCATGCTGGAGCTTTGGAATGAGGGAGCAAGCCGCATGACAGCGGCTGAGGTGTACGCCCGCGAAAATGAGCGCGTGATGCTGTTTTCCCCGTCATTCACACTGTTTGCGTGTGATTTCCGCCCCTTCATGGAGCGCATTTTTGCACAGTTGTTCCGCATGGGGAAACTCCCGAAGCCGCCCATGGCAGCCCTGCAAACAAACCGCCGTGGCGAGCACAGTGTGGCAGAACCGCACGTCATTTACCAAGGCCGCATTGCCATGGTGATGCGCCGTATTCAGGGAGAAGGGATGGAGCGCATGCTGCTGCGCTTGCAAAATATGCTCAACCTGCAACCGGATTTGGCCGACCATGTGGACTTGGACGCCGCTTTCCGCCTCTCTGCCCGTTTGGATGGTGTGCCGGAGCAAATCCTGCGTCCGGAGCACCGCGTAACGAGCTTGCGGCATGAGCAGGCACAGGCTGCGGAACAAGCTGCCGCCCAAGCAGCGGGAGAACCCACCGCCGCGGCACCGCCACCCACACCGGATGCCGGGCCGGCCCCCGCTCTCTTTGCTGATACCCTCCCCGCCGCTGTACCGCAAGCCTTGCAACCCTCTATGCCCGTGTTATGATGCCGCAAGCTACCACCCACCCATCTCAGATAGTCGAGCGCGCGCGCGCCGAACGCCGCCGCCTGCTACAGCTCTTCGGTACGCCGGAAGGGGCGCAGGTGTTGGCCGATTTGGAGCAGCGCTTTGAGACCGACTTGCCCGTGTTCCAAGGCAAAGCCGGCAGTTATGACGCCCTGGACGCCATGCGCCGGGACGCCCACCGCGAAGTCTTCCTTGTCATCCGTCATCAGCTCGATTTGGCGCGCAAGGAAGCAGAACCCGAACCATAAATACACACCATAATGAAACACGATAATGATGATATGACGGCGCAGTCCCGTACCCCGCAAGCTCAGCCCGCCGAGCACGCCCCCGCACCTGCAGATTCCGCCTTACCGGCGGTTCCGCCCTTGGTGGGAAATGACGGCGCTTTTGCTCCCGAGTGGTTTGCCCGCTTTGAGGAGCTACAGCCTTATGCCGCTACGCTGGCCAAGTTCCGCCGCCCGGAGGCTCTGGCCAAAAGTTACGCTAACTTGGAGCGCTTGCGCGGTTATCCCGGCGCGCCGGATAGTCCCCGTATGGCAGCATTCCGTGCAGCTGTCGGTTTGCCGGAAACGGCGGCGGATTACGCACTGCCGCGCCCGGATGGCACGCCGGATGAGTTGTGGAATGAGGCCCTTGCCGCCTCACTGGCACAGGTGGCTTACGAGCACGGTGTGCCTGCACCTGCCATGGCTGCCTTGTGTGAGCATTACTCTGCCGAGGGTAAGCGCGCGCTGGACGAAGCCCGCCTCGCGCAATCCGCCGCCATTGAACAGGCTGAGGCCGAGCTGCAACAGGACTGGGGCATCCGCTATGAGGATAACATGCGCACCGTCGGTTCCTTCCTGCAGCACCTCGGGGAACGCGCCGGGGTGGATGTTGCAGCCCTGGCGGAAAATCCGGCCTTGCGCGCTAATGCTGATTTTGCCCGCCTGATGCTCGCCGCCGCCTCAATGCTGGAGGAGGCACCCTTGCACCAAGGCTCCGAGCCCGATGGCAGGGCTGAGGCTCACCGCATTGCCCATGATCCCTCCCACCCCCTGCACGAGGCCTACATGCGCACCTCTCATCCCCGGCACCGTTATGCCAATGAGCAGTATGACCGCCTGGCTTTCGGGCGCCCGCTCTGAGGCTGCTCTGTCCCTCTTCTCCGGTGCCACCCGGGGGAGTCCGTGATGTGCGATGTGGTACCCTACCTCGGTTCCGCTTCGGCGGAGCCGAGGTTTAACTTTTCGTCCCTCCTTTTTGATATGCAAGATTTAACTGAGATTATTCTCGCTGCGGATGGCTCTCTGCGCCAGTTGCTCCTGCCCGGGGGCACCTTGCTCAACATTGTGCCCTTTACCTCCGCCGCCTTCACCCTCTCCGTGTTCCCGCCTCATCAAGTCGCCGCCAAAGGTGAGGATGGCCTCTACTCCTTCCGCGGCGCGCCCTGCTGCTGCCTTGCCGTTTCCTACATGCCCGGCACCCGGATGAATGTAACGGTGATTTAAATTTACGGGGTTACGAAGGACAAGTTATTGGTATTGAAGCAAACGGCGCGCTTTGAGAGCAAAGCGCGCCGAACTCAGGAGATAAAGCAAGAGCGAGAGAGCGTCTTATTCCTTTTTATCAGCAGCGCTGATAAAGCGGGCAAAAATCTTGCATGTTGCCGGCATGACGAGCAGATTGAGGATGGTAGCGCTGACCAAACCGCCGAACTGCACAATGGCAAGCGGGGCAAGGAGCTCACCACCGGGCTGGTCCTTAGCCCAAATCAGCGGCAAGAGGCCCAAAATGGTGGTGAGGGAGGTCATCATGATGGGAATTACGCGCTCTTGGGAGCCTACGCGAATAGCATCGTCCACCTTCATACCACTGAGCTCCAAGGAACGGTACTTATTGAGGAGAATAAGACCGGAACGGATGGCAAAACCAACCACCGTCACAAAACCGACAATGGAACTGACGGAAAGAATGGGGTGCACATAGCCGCCACTCAGCACGGAGGAAACCGTCTCCGGGGAGGCGAGGAAAACCGCCACAATACCGCCGACCAGGCACAGCGGGATGTTGATGAGAGTGACGAGCGCACGGCGCACACTGCCCAGAGAACTGGCCAACAGCAACACAATAAGCACACAGACAATACTGCCCATAATGTAGAGGCGCTTGCCCGCCTCCTCACGGCTCTTGATGGTACCGGCGTACTCCACAGTGCAGCCCATGGCATTCATGGCGGGGTCCAGCTTTTCACGGCAGGCTTTGGCCAGGTCCCCGAGGTTGGAATCCGGGGAGGGGTTACAGGAAATCATGGCCTTGCGGCGGGAGTTATCGCGCAGAACCAAGTTGGTGGTCTCAGCCCGGTACACATGAGCCAACTCACCGAGGGGCACCTTTTTACCCCCGGGAGCCACAATCTGAAGATTGCGAACGTCATCCACACTGCGGCGCAGGTCGGCATCCAAGCGCAGCACAACATTCCAGTGGTCCAAGTTGCGGATAATCTCGCCCACCTGCATACCGTTGAGGGCAGCGGACACTTGGTCTGCGGCATCGGCCATGGTAAGGCCATAGGCAGCCAGCACCTCGCGGTTATAATCCACATGGATGGTATCCACCATCACCTCACGGTTGGCGCGAGCATCCGCCACCTCCGGCATCTCGGAGAGGATTTCGGCAGCTTTTTTGGCAGCTGCACGGATTTGCGGCAAATCATCACCGAAAATATTGATAGCAATCTCGGAATTGGAGTTCGAGAGGGCGGAGCTGATGCGGTGAGCAATGGGGAAGCCCACCATACCGGAGACACCGGGGATATCTTTCATGGCGTCCTTGAATTGTTGGCGCATCAGGCGTTGGTCCTTGGTGAGGTCCACACGTACCACCAACTCACTGGCACTCACGGGCTCGGCATGTTCATCATTCTCGGCACGGCCGGTGCGTTGAGTCACGGTTTTAACACCGTCTATCTGCTGCACGCGCTTCATGACCTCGCGCGAGATACGCTCCGTCTCCTCCAGTGAGGTACCGGGCACCGCATTCACAAACAGGGTGTAGCAGTCCTCATTAAAGGGTGGCAAAAAGCTTGTACCGTACGTACTGCCCAACCACAGAGAAGCCCCCGTAATACCCAACAACACACCGAACACCGTCTTGGGCCATGTGAGGCAGAAATTGAGCACGGGACTATACAACCGCTTGATGAAACGCACCGTTGCGGAATCACCGTCTTTCGTCTGTTTTTTGCCGACTTTGAACCAAATGATGCACAGCGTAGGAATGACCGTAACGGACACCAGCAACGATGCCGCCAAAGCCAACATGTATGAGATGCCCAAGGGGCGGTAGAACTGCCCCTCAATACCACTGAGGAACAGCAAGGGAGCAAACACCAGCATAATGATGACGGAGGAGTAGGAAATGGAGCTGACGATTTCGTTCTTGGCATCCATGAGCACGCGGTAGCGGCTCTTTTGCTTCTCCTTGGGTTTGGCAGCATTGCGGCTGAGATTGCGCCAGGCAATTTCCACAAAAATAATGGCATTATCCACCACATCACCCACGGCAACGGCCAAGCCACCCAGCGTCATAATGTTGACCCCGAGACCGAACATCGGGAAAAGTGCCATACCGAACAGTACGGAAAGCGGCATGCTGATGAGTGTGATGATGGCCGTACGTATGTTGAGCAGGGTGAGCAAGATAACCACCACCACCACCACGGCTGCTATCCACAGGGTTTCTTTGCCGTTTTCCAGGGAAAGCTCAATGAAATCCGCTTGTCGATACCCATCCGCATACATGCGCATGTTTTTGGGCAAGCGGCTTTTTTCAAACTCCTTAACGGCGGCATCCACCGCATAGGTAAGCTCCAAGGTATTGGCACCCGGCACTTTTTGGACAGAAAGCACCACGGCCTCACCACCGGGCACGGAGCCGGCGCGGCCATAACCGGCATTACCACGGCGGGGAGCGCCGTCAATCTTGACGTCCGCTACGTCCTCCAAGCGCACCACCCCATCCGTGGGATGGTCCGTTACAATGGCGCGTTTGAGGTGTTCCGGGGTAAAGGCGCGGGTATTTTGCTGCACGGGCAACTCCACACCGGCCACATCCTCCAGGTAGCCTGCGGGAATGCTGCTTTGGGCGGACTCTACGGTGTTCCGCAAGTCCGCAAAGCTGACCCCGGCTTGGCGCATTTTCTCGGGGTCGTAGGCAATTTGGTACTCCGGCATGCGGCCACCGAGCACGGTAACTTGGCCCACACCGGGAATAGCCAGCAGGCGGTTGCGCAGCTCAAACTCAGCCACGCGGCGCACCTCCAGCGGGTCCGCCGTTTCGTCTCCCTGTATGGCAATGACCATAATCTCACCCGTAACGGAGACAATGGGGGCCATTTCCGTTTCCACTTGTTCCGGCAGAGACTCACGCACGGTAGCCAAACGCTCCGATACAATCTGGCGCGCCAGGTAAATATCCGTTCCCCAATCAAAGTCCACCCACACAAAGGAGAGGCCACCACCGGAGGAGGAAGCCACGTTGCGTACGCCGGGCGTTCCCTGCATGGCGGACTCCAGCGGAATGGAGACGTACTGCTCCACCTCCTCGGCGGAGAGTCCGCCCGCCTCCGTTTGGATGGTAACGCGCGGTTGCTTGAGCTCCGGGAATACGTCCACCGGAAGCGTCGCCACCATAAAGATGCTTACTGCCGCCAAAATCAGCGTGATGAGCACCACGGTAATTCTGTTTTTGAGGCAGAATGAAATGAGATGATTCATATGCGTACAATCACATCAATGGTCTTCCCCTTCATGGAACACACCGTCTGCATGGAAGTGGCCGGCCTTTTTCTTCTCGCCGTCGCCGGGGATAAGGTACTTGAGCTCGTAACCGCCCTTAACCACAATTTTTTGCCCGGGAGTGAGCCCGGAAACCGGGGTGAGCCCGCGGCGGCTGGTACCGGCATGCACCTTGACCATGGCAAACTTGCCTTCACTGACCTCCACGAACACAACGTCATCCACCCCAACCTTAACCACGGCGGAATCCGGGATGGAGACCATGCCGCCGCTATCACCATCTGCGTACAAATCCAAGCGGCAAAGCTGGCCGGGCTGCACGGCGGGGGGAATGATTTCGGGGTTGAAGTAAAGTTCACGTGTGCGGGTGGCTGTGTCCACTTCTTCAGCCAAACGCCAAGAGCCATTAACGGCAACTTGCTCACGGCCGGCGGGAATGGTGGCACGCACGGAGGTAAAGTGCGGGACGTCGGAGCCGTAAATGGTGGTGGAGATTTCCATCTCCGCCACGTTGCTCATGGAGACCACGGGAGAGCCCTGCTCCCCCCAGCTACCCTGGGTAACGCCTACGTTACGCACGGTACCGTCATTGAGGGCGCGCACCTCCAACACGGTGAGATTGTCTTGAGCAGCCAGCGTACCGCCGAGTGTAAGCATGCTCAGCTTGGCCTCCACAACGGAAAGCTCCTGTTGTTGCTGGGCAAGCTCTGCCTTTTTATTGGCCAATTCCACCTCCAAATCCTTGTTACGGGTGCCGGCGGTGGAGAGCTCTTGCAAGCGTTGCTCCAGCGTGGTAATTTCCGTTTTACAACGCTCCAAAGCAGCGTTGATGCGAATTACCTCCGCACGCTGTTCCATAATATCCGGGCTCTGCAAGGAGTAGAGCAAATCCCCCTTCTTGACTTGTTGCGCGGATTTTACATGCAGGGTAATGCGCCCGGCACACGGCAAGGCGTAGGTTTGCATGGCGTGATTCGGGGTGTTCAGGTAGCCGTACAGGGAATGCACCAACACCTGCGAGACGGTCGGCACGGTCTCGATGCGCATGTTAACCAAGTCGCGGGCGCGAGCATCGGCTTCCACAATAACGGTTTCACCTCCGCTGCAGGTCTCGCCGGGGGCGTGGTTGTGTCCGGCGTGTGCGTGGTCATGGGAGCATCCGGGGCCGTGTACGTGTTCCTCTGCCTTGGCGGCGGGGGTGGCGGCGTGCCCGTGGTCATGGGAGCATCCGGGGCCGTGTACGTGTTCCTCTGCCTTGGCAGCGGGGGTGGCGGCGTGCTCGTGGTCATGGGAGCAACCGGGGCCGTGTACGTGTTCCTCTGCCTTGGCGGCAGGGGTAGCGGCGTGCTCGTGGTCATGGGAGCATCCGGGGCCGTGTACGTGTTCCTCTGCCTTGGTGGCAGGGGTAGCGGCGTGCTCGTGGTCATGGGAGCAACCGGGGCCGTGCACGTGTTCCTCCGCCTTGGCAGCGGGGGTGGCGGCGTGCCCGTGGTCATGGGAGCATCCGGGGCCGTGCACGTGTTCCTCCGCCTTGGCTGCGGGGGTGGCGGCATGCTCGTGGCCATGGGAGCAACCGGGGCCGTGTACGTGTTCTTCTGCTGCATGACCCAGAGAGCAAGCAGCCGTCAGACCGAACAAAAACGATAAGGAATGGGAAAGTTTCATTGTTGATTATAAGAGGGATTCAGGTATTGAAGTTTGCACTGAGCCTCCAGCAACTTGCCGAGGCAATCCAAATAAGCCAAACGGCGTTCATAAGCAACGTGGCGGGACTCCGCCACCTCCAGAATGGAGCTTTCACCCATGGCGAACAGTTTTTCCTGCTGTGCAGCAGCGCTTTCCAGCGCACCAAGGCGCCCGTGCTCCGTTGCACAATGCTTACGCAGGAGAGTCTGCTGCGCCCCGAGGGCTCCGGCTTGTTGCAGCAAACTGCGCCACTCTGCAATCAACTCTGCCTGCTTAGACGCACGGCTCCCGCCCGCGCGCGCTATCGCCTCGCGGTTGCGGTTCCACAACGGAAGTGAGATTTCCAGCCCTACGGAAACCTTATCATTGCCGCCATCGTGCGCATACAACGGGGAGATACCCAGCTCCGGGTACTGCTTGCGGATTTCAGCCCGCAACTCCGTCTCGCTGGCGCCGTACCCTGCCTGCAAGGATTTGACGGAGGGCGACTCCAGCAACACATTAGCCCCGGGCACCCCTACCGCGCCGGGCACACCTCCCGGCAAACTGCCGGCAAGCTCTATATCCCCCACAGCCGGGTGCAAGCCCAGCATGGCAACCAGCTCCTGGTGTTGCTCCAAATGCTGAGCTTCCATCTCCATGCGGTCTTTACGTGTATCATTCAAGCGCTGAGTTGCCACCTGGAAGGCACCGAAATCAACCTCACCCAACTCATGCAAACGGGCGATTTTCTTCTGTTCCTCCTCTATCACATTCAGGCGCTTCTGCATCAGCGCAAGCTTGGCGTGCGTCACCATGATTCTGTGGCGCAAGCACTCCAAATCCGCCATGTACTTGCGTTCCTTATCGCGCATATCCCAATAATCCGCCTCCTTATATTGCTCCGCAATCTTTTTGGCAAGCGCGGGCAAGCCTGTTACCGGCAAGGTAAGCCCGGGGGATATGGCGTTGTTGGTGAAATTCTCCTTGAAAATGCGTTCCACCTCCACGGATAGGGACGGATCTTCCCACAAACCCGCAAACTTTGCCACCGAGGTCGATTTCGCGTAGTTCAAGCGCGCTTTGTTCAAATCCGTATTCAGCATCAGCCCAATACGGAGCATCTCTGCACGCCCCAAATGCCGCCCGAACGGACACAGGCGTGATGATACCTGCAACCACTGCGCCGTATCGCGCTGCAAATCCGTGGGCAAGGCCTTGTATGATACGCAGCTGCTGCAACACAATGCTGCCAACGCTGCCATGATGATAATTTTTTGCATATTGATGTTATGTTGAAAAACTTTTCGCCTGATTTTTGCCACAATACACCACACGCGCTCGTTCAGGCATATCCGAACATTCCGTGCGGGAGTTCTCAGGCTTTCTTCAAATCAGCATCGGCGCGCGTACCGCATCCGGCGGGTCCCATAGCCACGCTCGCGCCAGCGCCAGCGCTACTTCGCAATGCATCTCGGCCTTACACCACCGAAAATCCGGCACTGCCCGGCTGCACTCCTGCACAGCCGTAAACTGAGGCAGCTCTACCTCGGCCTGCACCACGCGCAACTCATTTTGAACATGGATGCAACGGTGTTTCTCACGCGGTTGCTCCTGTTTTCCCTCTCCTCTTTTCTCCGCATGCGCATGCCCGCATGCACACCCACTCCCCGCATACACTACCTCTTGCCGGCAATTACACACCTGCACCATGCCTCCCCCGGCCACTATCGGCATAACCAATAGCGCTACCAGTATCCTAAACCATGTTGCAACTGCTCCCATCTGCTACACCCCTATTATATAGCCCCCTCCCCTTCTTGTCAATCATTCCGACAAAGTTTTTCTCAACTAACTCTCTTTTTCTGCCCACCAATTCCGCTTTACCGCGGCAATTACGGATGGCAGACAGCCGGAGGGTTTCCGCAGAGCTTTATTTTTTGGTAAAGAAGGCGCGTTGTTTGTCGGAGATGGGGAGTCCGGCAAGCTCCATGGCTTGCAGCATTTCCAGCCAGAGGGCACGGCGCTCCGCCAAATCATTAGTACGCAGCAAATAGCTGGGATGATGCGTCACAATAACCGGAATACCGCAGAACAAGCCGCGCTCCTGCCTGTAGGCAGAGAGTGGCAACTCCCCGCGTTGCAACAAACCACGCGCAGCAATGATACCCAGCGCCACAATCACCTTAGGCTGCACCAAACGAGCCTCCAACTCCACCACCGAGGTGGAAAAACGGATTTCCTTATCGTTCGGGGCGCGGTTATTCGTTGTTTGGCGGGGCAAGGAGGGGCGAAATTTGACCAAATGAGTAAGGTACACCTGCTCACGGGTAAGCCCCATGGCTTTGAGGATGCCGTTGAGTTTCTCACCGGCCTCACCGCGGAAGGGACGCCCCTCACGCTCGTCATAGTAATTGGGAGCATCCCCCACAAACATGATGGACGCCCGCCTGTTGCCCTCACCGGGGACAGCTGCGGTGCGCAGGGTGCCCAACTCCCGCAGCGGACGCCATACAGGCAACAAACGCAGCATATTTTCCCATACCTCATCCGCATTGCTGCCACCGGGGCGGAAGAATGGCACCTCCTCGGTCTCGGTATCCGACTCCGCAGCAGGGGCATCCTCCTCCAGGGCGGAGCGCAGGTAAGTACCGGTTTCAATATCGGCAGGTGACGGTTGCTGCTGCGGGGCAGAGCCCGTGGGCACAGGCTGAGGCACAGCAGGAGCAGCAGGTTGCACGATGGGTTTGCGCACACCGTTGCGAGCTGCCAGCATCCATTCCCGCAGCACGGTACGCGCTGCATCATCCACGGCCAAGCGCTCCGCACCTTGCTCTTGCAGGGTGTGCAGGTATTGCAATACTAACTCAACCGTCGTCATGTTCTTCCTCTACGCTCCGTCACACTATGGTAACACAGCCCGCGATAATGTCAAACTCATTTACTGCTGCCGGTGCAATTGTCGGAGCCGGAAATTCGCCCCACTCCGTCATCCATCCGCACATAGCAAAGGCGCCCGGGGGAACGAACCCACCGGGCGCCGAAGTTATTGCAGCAGGGCTGCGGATTATCAGAAGTTGATTCTGTAACCCACCGTGCCGTTGATGTTGGTGTAGCCGGAACGGAACTCGGCGGAGACATCAATGAAGATG
>JAFQDN010000001.1 GCA_017415995.1 Akkermansia sp.
AATCGAGTAGGGGGCTTTCGCCCCCTCTCACACCACCGTACGTGCCATTTATGGCATACGGCGGTTTCCAATCAGCGTTTGAGGAGTTGATAAAACGAGATATATCCCTCTGCTCGCAACCATGCGTTATCCATGCAGATATGCGCAAGTTGTGAGCATGATATCCACCACCATCGGCGCCCCATCGACCCGATGCTCTCGCGCATTTTCCGCTTTACTCCTATACTTTCGAGGAAGCGGCGGATGCCTTTCGGGTGTTTGCATTGTTTGAGGCGCAGGCACCGTAGCTTTCGGCGCGTCCATTCATCGAGTTCCTGACATAGCTTGTTGATTGCTGCCAGCTTGAAGTAATTCGTCCACCCCCTTATTATCGGGGTTAGTTCCGCGATTACTTCACGTAAAGGCGTCGGTCGATTTCGGCGTGTTATCAATCGCACTTTCGATTTCAGCTTCTTCACGCTTGCCGGTGCTATTCTCAACTTACCCTCTACTCCTATGATGTAGCCGAGGTAGACGCAGTTCCACACCTTGTCCACCTTGCTTTTCTGTTGGTTTACCTTGAGTTTCAGTTTCTCTTCGATGTAGCGGCTGATGTTTGCCAGTACGCGTTTTCCTGCTCTGAGCGTTCGCACGAAGATAATGCAGTCGTCCGCATAGCGGCAGAAGTACAGACCTCTATTCTCCAATTCCCTGTCAAGGTCGTCCAGCAGCACGTTGGCTAGTAGCGGCGAGAGAGGTCCGCCTTGTGGCGTGCCTTGCTCTCGTTTTTGCTTAATGCCTTCGTTGTCCATCATTCCCGCCTTGAGCATTTGGCGGATGTAGTAGAGCACGCGCTTGTCTTTGATGCGCCGTGCCAGTCTCGACATCAGGATGTCATGGTTGACCTTATCGAAGAACTTTTCCAAATCAAGGTCTACGGCCACGGTGTAGCCTTGTTCCACGTACGCGGAGCCTGCCTTGAGTGCTTGGTGTGCGCTTCGTTTAGGTCGGAATCCATAGCTCGACTCACTCATCTGCGGGTCGAGTATGGGGGTGAGTACTTGCACAAACGCCTGTTGTACCAAACGGTCTATCGCCGTTGGTATTCCCAGTTGCCGTCGCTCGCCGTTTGGCTTAGGGATGCTCACTCCCTTTACCTCCTGCGGTTGGTAGCTGCCGTTGAGCAGTTGCTCTCTCAGTTCTGCCATGTGGGTGCCCAGCCATCGCTCCAGTTCTTCCACGGTCATGCCGTCTATTCCCGGGGCTCCCTTGTTGCTTTTCACTCGCTGGCATGCATGCTCAAGATTGTAGCGGTGTGCTATATTCTCAAGTATGCGCTCCTCCCAGTCCAGTTCCTCCTTCCACGCCGCAAACGCTTGTTGCTCCCGCGTTGGTGCAGCTGTGGGATTCGCACCCTCGCCACTTCCAAGTGGGCGCACCTCCCCGGATGGGGTGTCGAAGTTGAACTCCATCTGGTATAAGGTGTCTCTACTCTGCCTCTCCACGTTCATGAGTTTCAGGCTGTACTGTGCTGTGTTGGATTTCGGCCTTCCCCACCAAGGGATGGGTACTATGCCTCTGCTGACTACCTGCTTCCGGGCGTTTTTTTCCCCCGTCACCCTTTCAGGCCTTAGCAGGTTCTCACCGAATATGATTATGCTACTTTCCTCCCGCGCCGTCTGCATCTACCTCATGGACTCTTGATGATGTATCGGATTTTGGCACTTTTTGCAACCTCGTCCGTCCATCCGGCCTTATATGCAGTTCCTGTTCGTACAGTCGGGATTTCCCCTCGAACTTCCTTTTCCACGGTTCGTTACCTCCTCGCAGTTGTTCTTCAGGTCTGGGATTCCGCATCATCGCGGCTCCGCGCGGACTTTCACCGCAGTGCGCATATCGCGTCGGTCGTACAAAAAAAGCGAACCGTAAAAACGATTCGCTCTTTTCATACCCCCTCGCGGACTCGAACCGCGGACAAATTGATTAAGAGTCAACTGCTCTACCAACTGAGCTAAGGAGGCATTTGTCTGTTGCACCGCTAAGAATGCTCACAGACTTATACCCCCTCGCGGACTCGAACCGCGGACAAATTGATTAAGAGTCAACTGCTCTACCAACTGAGCTAAGGAGGCACTTTGTCTGTAAGCACTCACACCATTCGCCACCGTAAAGGAAGCAGCCGCTGGTCAGATTTGAACTGACGACCCACGCATTACGAATGCGTTGCTCTACCCCTGAGCTACAGCGGCAGGTGCTGTGTGCGACGCAAGTTTAGCACCTATCCGCCGACATTGCAAGCAAAATTTTAAAAAAAGTTTAATTTTTTTTGAATTTGACATTTTAGGATTGATTTTAGCGGGGTATAGTATAGAATAAAGTCACCATGACTTACGAAGTTTTCGCAACACAGCAGGAGGCTGTCAAGAACTTGGCAGCTGAGGTAGCAGAGCTCATCCGCAGCCGCGCTGCAGAGGGTAAAGGTGTGGTACTCGGCTTGGCCACGGGCGCATCCCCGCTCGGCTTCTATGCAGAGCTTATCCGACTGCACAAGGAAGAGGGGCTTTCCTTCAAGAATGTAACAACATTCAACTTGGACGAGTACTACGGTCTGCCCCGTGAGCACGTGGAGTCCTACTGGTACTTCATGCACACCAATCTGTTCAACCACATTGACATCCCCGCCGAGAACATTAACCTTCCCAGCGGCACGGTTGCTCAGGAGGACATCGAGGCACACTGCCAAGCATACGAGGACAAGATTAAGGCCTGCGGTGGTCTGGATTTGCAGATTCTCGGCATCGGCCGTACCGGTCACATCGGCTTTAACGAGCCCGGTTCCGATGACACCACCCGCACCCGCCAGGTACACCTCGATGACCTGACCAAGACGGACGCAGCCCCCGCATTCGGAGGCTTTGAGAATGTGCCCAGCTATGCCATCACCATGGGTGTTGCAACCATCATGGACGCCAAGAAGCTGCGCCTGATGGCCTGGGGTGAGAAGAAGGCATCCATCGTGAACAAGGCCATCAACGGTCCGGTTACGGCGGACGTAGCAGCCTCTTACCTGCAGAAGCACCCGGATGCCAAGTACTTCTTGGATGCCGCCGCTGCCTCTGAGCTGTAAAGCAATCAACGAAAACAACTTGACGAATAATCAGGGAGCCGGTGGAGGAATTCACCGGCTCCTTTTGCAAGCAAAGCAGCATGCACCTCTACATTCACGTTCCGTTCTGCAACAAAATTTGCCCGTACTGTGCATTTTACAAACACAGGCTGGCAAATGTGGATATACGAGGCTATGTGGAGGGCGTAATAGCAGAAGCAAAACTGCGCTTGCCGGAAGGGTATGCGCCACACACCATATACTTTGGCGGAGGAACCCCAAGCATGCTCTCCCTGAGCCACCTAAAAGCCCTAGTGGAGGGACTGAAGCAGAGAGTAGATTTCAACCTCGTGTGTGAGTGGAGTTTTGAAGCCAACCCGGCCACCTTCACCCCGGCAAAGGTGGAACAATGGCAGCAACTGGGCATTACTCGCGTATCCTTAGGCGCGCAGAGTTTTGAACCTGAATTACTGCAATTACTCGGGCGGGAACACAGCCCTGAACAAATAGCCCAGAGCGTGCGCATGCTGCGCGAGGCAGGAATACCGCAGGTGAATCTGGATCTCATGTTTTCCCTGCCCGGGCAAAGCCTGAGCAGTTGGGAGCACACCCTCAACGCAGCTATCGCGCTGGAGCCGGACCACATATCCACCTACAATCTCACCTATGAAGAAGACACCGAGTTTTTTAACGCATACGGAGCAAATGCCGGCGATGAAGAAACCGATGTAGCCATGTTTACCATGGCGGACAGTATGCTGGCTGCTGCCGGTTACCGTCATTATGAGATTTCCAATTTTTGCCGAGAAGGGTGTGCATCAGAGCATAACCTGGCATGCTGGCGCGGTGAAGATTACTACGGACTCGGCCCCGGTGCATGCGGAACCGTAAACGGCATACGCTACCGTAATACGGAAAATACAGCACTTTACACCACTGCTCTCGCGCAAGGCAAGCTCTGTGAAGCAGAACGCGAGCACCTGAGCCCTGAAACTCGCCGCACGGAGCTACTCGGTCTGCAACTCCGCACAGATGAGGGGTTACCCGCGCACATGCTGCGCCCGCAAGACTCCGAATTTGTGGAAATGTTGCAACGCGAAAGCTTGGCACATCTATCCCCGGACGGGCGCTTGCTGCTTACCCTGCGAGGGCGCCTACTTGCAGACGAGATTGCCACCGGGTTGATTTAAATCCCTCCACCAAACAGCTGCGTCTACCCCCGCCTCCACAGGTTCTAACCGGAAAAGGGGCGGAAATTGAGGATTGACAAACGGGCGGAATCTGTCAGAATGTTGTTTGTATGCACAAGAGCACACTGATAACAATGATAAGCGCCGCAGCTCTTGCCATGACGGCAGAGGGAGCTGCGCCGGAGCACTTCCAACCGAAAGCCAAAGAACTGCTGGCAGACAGCATAGAATTGGAAAAAAACGCCCACAACCTCAACGTCATCTATTTTGTCGGGAATGATATGGAACCAACGGCCGACTACGAACGCCGCATCAGCGAATTGTTGCTGTACCTACAACAATACTACGGCAAAGAGATGGTTCGCAATGGGTTCGGCAATCACTCTTTCGGGCTGGAGCGTACGGAAAACGGCAACGTCAACATTATCCTCCTCCGTGGCAAACACCCACATAAATTCTATAAGTACGGCAGCGGGCACGGCCCGTGTCTGAAAGAAATCAACGACTGGTTTGCAGCCAATCCCGGCAAAAAACAGAGTCAGCATTCGTTCATCATTATGCCCACATGGCAGGATGAGGGCTACAATGACAAAAACCCCGGCGGAGTTCCTTTCTACGGCTATGGTAAAGACTGCTTTGCGTTGGATTATACGGATTTTGACATCAAACACTTAGGGCAACCTACCAAAGAAGGCAAATTGCTGACAAAATGGTACGGTGGCTTTGCCCATGAGCTCGGGCACGGCATGAATTTGCCGCACAACAACGGCACAGTCAGCATGAATAAGGCCTTCGGCACACCACTGATGGGCAGTGGCAATTACACCTTCGGCATGTCCCCCACATACCTCACCCCCGCCTCCTGCGCAATACTTGCAAATACGGAAATCTTTGTACCCGAGACAAACAAAACGAGATTCTACACCAACGAAAAAGAACCGCAAGTATACAACGCAACATTCAAACGGCGCGGGGGTACACTGGAGCTGTTCTTGGAGGTATCTGCCGATGTTGTACGAGTGAACGCCTACGTACAGGATCCTCCCTACGCAGTCAACCAAGACTATGATGCCGTTTCCTTTACCTGTAACACGGGTACGGACAAAAACGGCAAACGCGTAGCCGGCATCATTATCCCCCTGAATGAGTTGTCAAACCTCAGACACCATAAAGGAGGCGAAATGGAGTTGGGAATTCTGTTCCAAACGAATGATGGCTCACGCTTCCGCTGGAAAATACCGTTTGACCTGAACAAACAAGCTGCGGGTTCCCTCATCAACACAGGCAAACCACAGCTCCACAGAGGGTATTAAACGCTCAGCACATGATGGCTATGAAAACAGGGACTAAAACACTCGCGGTAGATTTCGGCGGCACCAGCATTAAAATAGCCGTAACGGATGGGGGCACCATCCTACAACGAGCAGCCACCTTACCGACTGCGGCTTATGATAGTCCCCGAGCCATCATGAAGGCCATGAGCACAAGCATGCGAGAACTGCTGCACTCCCACCCGGATGCCGCCGGCATAGGACTGGGCATGCCCGGGTGGGTGGATTTTTACCGTGGTATATTATACCAGCTCACCAATGTACCCGTTTGGAATAAGCAGGAACCCGTACGCGAAATCTTAGAGCAAGAGTTGCAGCTCCCTGTTGTATTGGATAATGATGCAAATTGTATGGCCTACGCTGAATGGAAAGCCGGAGCCGGCATGGGCATGGAAAACTTGGTATGCCTTACTTTAGGAACGGGATTGGGAGGTGGCATTATCATCCACAACCGCATGTTACGAGGCAAAAATGTCTCCTGTGCAGAGCTCGGACAAACCAGCATACACTATGCAGGCAGAGTAGGTCCGTTCGGCAACCGTGGCGCAATTGAGGAGTACATCGGCAATAATGAGTTTGCAAGAGACGCAGCAAAAGCCTACGCAGCAGCCGGAATCTCCCGCAGCGTTGCGGAATGCGCTCCTCACTTGCTCAAAAAAGCAGCCGAAGCGGGAGATTCGATAGCAACTCAACTTTTTCACGACTTTGCGGAAAAGTTAGCTTGCCTTATCATGAATCTAACTTATACGCTCGTGCCGGATGCCTTTATCATAGGGGGCGGCGTTGCTCAAGCCGGCAAATTACTGTTTGAGCCCTTGACTGCCAGCCTCCGGGAACAGCTTTTTCCCGTACATTTCAGCTCCTTACAAGTGCTGCCGGCACACTTCGGAGCGGATGCCGGCATCATAGGAGCCGGGCTGATGGCCGCTGACTACGCTGACGGCAAGCTCTTTTGATGGATTTTTGAACAAAGCCTGCCCCAAAAGAGTCTAACACACCATAAGATTATGAACACACCTAATGAACAAGCAACGCAAACGGATGCTGAGCTGAAAGCAACGAGCTCACCGGACATCGTGATACCGCTTGTCCCGAATGAAGCCATCCTCCGAAGAGCCTCGCAGCAGGAAACACTGCAACCTGCCCCCCGCCCCAAGCCAAAGTTACCACCGGTTCCGGACAAACCAAAGATGCCGCCAATCCCGGCTGCCCCGGTTTTACCGCCACTGCCGGCAAAGCAGAACACTGCTCCCCGCCCCAAGACGGTACTGCGAGAGGAAAATCCGAGCTGGTGGAGAATGGGCGGAGCTCCGATTTTGGTACTTTTACTCATCATTGCAGCATCAGACATGCTCTGGGCGACCGGAGAAGGGCTCGGTATGGCAGCAGGTATATTCTGCCTGCTCTTTGCGACGGCAATTATTACACTACGCAATGATTTAAGCCGCGGAGAATTTTGCTTCCTGGCCGGCATGGGTTTGATAAACGGCATGGCGTTGCTGATAAATGGCTCCACCATCAACTTATTGGCCTCGCTTTTCCTGACATTAGTCGTATTACTTATACCGAAGAAAGTTCCGTGTATTGAACCATCTGAGCAGGAAGTCCGCTACCGTTCATGGTGGCTCTTTTGGTTCGCTCACAAACAAAATGAGCAGAAGAAAACGAAAAAACGCAAAGTATTTTTCACCATAGCCTGCATTTTTGTGGGGCTCATCAGCTTCTGGACGTTCATCTGCATATTCGCCTCCGGGAATCCGGTGGTCAGAATGATATGGAAGTTTCTGCTGGATGTGTGGTATGAAATGCTGGAGTTCCTTCAAATCACGCAAGATTTCTTCACGCATGTATTTGTATGGATAATCGGGTTCATCATTTTCGGGCTTTACACCTTACGGAGGCCTACAACACCCGTGTATGAGGCCCCGGCGCCGCCCCCTGCAAAGGGCTCACAAGAAATAGCCTTTCCCTTGCTCACCGTATGCGCCCTCATCGGCATCAATATGGCATTTGCCGTAACAACCGCAACGGACATAGCGTTCCTGTGGCAGCACAAGATTCCGGAAGGCGTTTCACAAACCTTATACTTATATCACGGAGTAGAGTCCATCATATGGGCATCGGTACTGGCATCACTGATTCTGTTGGTAATCTTCCGTCCGGCGGGGGATACCAAGAAATCGCGAGTAGCACGCTTTTTCGGCTACCTGCTGGTATTCCAGACTGTATTGATGGCAGCCAGCGTCTACCTGCGCCTGTACAATCAGATTGAGATGTACGGTTTTACCACCCGCAGAATTTTGGCGTCAGAAATCATGCTCCTCGGCATTCTCGGATTATTTGCGCTGATGGTATACATAACCGGTAAGCGAGGCTTTGGCAAATGCGTGAAAATATGCTTCGGCACAGCCGTACTGATGCTTTTGGCTCAAGGGATGATGTCGCCCTCACGTGTAGCGGGAGAGCTGAATATGAAATACCACCCCACGCACCCGCACTGGAAGTTTGAATGTGATGATTTTAATATGACAAGCCGAATGTGGGTTAAGGATAATCTGCCATTTGCCCTTTACGTGTACAGACAGGATCCCTCCCCGGCAGCGGCTCGTCATTTGTACAATACTGCACTGATTGTTGAAAAAAACGCAGTCTCTACATCATGGCGCAGCTTTAACCAACAAAAGGCTGATGACCTTGCGGCAGCAAAGGAAATCCTTAACGATGAAGGAATACGTTCTGCCTTAGACAGGTAATTATCACCCACTTTCACTCGGCAAGAAGCCGCTTCCATTACCGGAAGCGGCTTCTTTTATCATCGCAGGAAATATGCGTCAACGCAGGCAAACACTGAGCGCTTGAATATCGTCCGAATCCGGATAAATAACGGAGCTTGTATCTTCTAGGCACGTGGTAACAACATCTTCCAGGGCGGGACAATAACGATTTGCCAATAATTGATAAGGCGTACATACGAACACGAGGGGCTCAGCCCACTGAGGTAATACATCTTCGATATTTTTTATCACAGAACTTTCTGATACTAAAAGAATACAATGCGGAGTATATCCCGTCAGAGAAAGAATGTTACGAGCTTTCTCCCGTATCTCATAGACCGGGGATGTTTTAAACTCTGCATTCTTGTACCATATGGGAGGAGCACCATTGAGGGAGTCTTCCGACGCAACCCAGTCTTTTTCGTCATCAAAAATATAGACTAAAAAAAGGTGATTCTCACACAACCACAGAGAAAAACCACCGGATGAAGGGCAAACTTGCAGACCAAACTTGAAAAATGGCTGAAGTGTAATGCGACGTAAGGAATCGGAATCGGTAAAAAACTCATCGAGGTTAAAATCCTCAGATGGCAAGTCCGTAAACCACAAATCCGGGATGGATTTAATTTGGTAAAGAGGGACAATCAACTCAGCCCGTACCATTGACGCCAAATATAAAGTTATATGCGATAACTTACGTAAAGACGCCAAAACGTCGTCGGAAGGCGTGGTATCGAGCCGGAGAAAATCATTCCAACGGCGGCGAAGATATAAAGTATCATCATCCGTGATGAATACTGCACCGTTTTCTATATCTTCAATAACCGCATTAATCCAAATTCCTTTATTCATCACCTCAAGAATTCCATCCTGCTGATGGACGTCCACTTTCACGGCTTGTTCAACCGAAGTGCTCGGATACTGAGGAGTCCAAGAAGTCAATTCGTTAGCCGTTTTCATTGTTGAGGAAGCTCAGCAGCCACGGTGATACGATTAGATTCTGCCCCGGATGCCAACACAGTCGCAACGTCAGACTGCAACAGGACACGGTGCTTGAGAAGGAGGGAAACTATTGTTTCCAGACAATGACGATGATCAGCCAAACGAGAACGAACGCGGCTCATACAGGATTTAATGATGCGCTCAATAGCAACATCACGTTTCGCGGATGCTCTGGATGAAGTTCCGAACGATGAATGAGCTTCTAACCGTTCGTCAATAATGCGTCCGGCAAGTATGCGAGCCTGCTCAAAATCACGGGAGCTTCCCACGGCAGGCACACTCAACAGCTCTTCTGCTGCACGCCCGGCCAAGCGAATCTCGATCATGCGTCGGAGGTCATCTGCCGTGCTGCAATTTGCATCCACGCGACCGGTTTCCAAATACGCCAGTGCAGCACCACCGGAATTGATGGTAACCTGCACCCAAGGAATGCCTAACAAGGTACAAACCAGCGCATGTCCGGACTCATGAACGGCAACGTGGCGTGCCTTGGCTGAATCCAAAACTTCTCGCTGCGTATTTTCACCGAAATACTCCTTATGCAAGGCATCCACAATATCCCGGCGAGAGACGGCACGTTGTTCATTCTCCGCAGACTCGATGGCATGCGCCAAAAGGGCCTTGATATTGGCAGGAGACCAATCGTAGGTACTGCTGACGGCAAACTCTGCCACGGAGGGCTCCAACTCCACCCCGGCAGTAGCGCAGAATGTTTTTATCAACTCCGCGCGGTCTGCATCGTTGGTGAGGCAACCCAGCCATATGCGCGTATGCAAACGGCCGTTACGAGTCAGAGCCGGATCCAACATTTCCGGACGGTTGGTTGCAGCAAGCACCAAAACGTGGCGCTCATTAAAGCCGTCCAGCTCCGTCAACAACGCGTTGATAACGACATCATACAACCCGTGTGAGCGGTCACGACTCCCTAAAGCGTCTACCTCATCCAAGAAAATAATGGCACCGGTACGGTGAGCAGCTGCAAACAATTGCTGTACTCGTTTTACCCCCAAGGAGGGATTGCTGCAACACAAGTCCGAGGTAGCTACATAAATGAAAGGTAAGCCCAACTCTGCCGCTACTGCCTTTGCAAAGGATGTTTTGCCTGTTCCGGGAGGTCCGCAAAGTAATACGCCGTATTGCGGAGTTATGCCGGTCTGGCTCCCGGAGTGGATGTGCTTGAGCGCACGCATGACGGTGTTCCACGGGGTGTCCATTCCCACCAAATCGCTGCGGCGAACATCCGGCAAGCGTACGGAGAAGAATTCAGAGTCTTCGATACTGGGCAGCACAATATGGCGCAAATGCGTAAAATGCAGAATCAGTTTATCATTCTCACGCGTGGATTCTATATCATACCGCAAGCGCCGGGCAAGTTGCTGGCGTTTTACGGTTCGTTTTTCCACCCATTCATCACTGTAGGGAGTGGCATCACTGTAGGCGGATGGAAGTTCCGGCAAATCATCCACACGGATTTCCAGTGTTTCAGGCAAAGGCAAGTCAGGGTCCGTAACATCCTTCAGACAATACTGCATGACGCGGTCCTGAATAGACTCCTGCACTAAGGGACGTATGTTATTGGCAGAGCCGATTTTTTGTAAGCTTTCCAAGAACAACAATTCCAAGCGCTGCATATCACATTCAACCCGGAGTATTTCTGACATCAGAGCAATGGAAGACTCCAGCGCCAATCGAATCATATGACGCGTGCTCTTCACATCATGGTCATTAAGCAGGATGATATCTTCCACCTTATCCAGCAAGCTTCGGATGGCTCCCATTTTATTACGCTCAAGAGCACTGAATCCGGGAGCATTGCTGATGGTATTACATATCAACTCCATCATTTTATCATGCGGAATGCGCCCGGCGTTCTGTTCATTCATGGAAACAAAACGAGCATCTTGGCGACACGGAAGAGATGTTGTCAGTATAACAATATTATCAGCAAATGATACGTTTTTGCCGGTAAACTCATCATCAATTTTTCCCTCAGTTAGCATGGTATCCACATGGGATAAGGCGTACTGGTGAGCTTTATCAAAGTTTTCCAACACCAGCAGGGACTTTGGGTTTTTGGCTGCACGTGAGGTCAGCGCACCTTCTTTACCGCCATCCCTCCACACGGATCCACGGCCAATCATGTCCTCAGCAGCAATCTGCTCTCCGCTGAAGCGTGTCATTTCCAGCGGAGAAGAAACCGGAAGATTCATCTCCTCGGCAAGGATTTTGGTAAGTTTTCGGGAAATGTGAGTTTTGCCCGTGCCGGAGCCACCGACAAGACAAATACTGAGAGGGCGCCCATTGCGAGCCAGCATCGGAGTAGACCAAAACGTAGCCAAGCGCATGATGATGCGATCAATCACATCATCTTGCCCGCAACAAACTTTCAAAAGTTTATTACGAATATTGCGTATTTTGGTCATCAGCCCGTGGCGTTCTGACTTCAAAACCTCATAAGCAGAAGCCAGTGTTTTGTTACAAAGTGCCGTGTTGACTTTTTCACGCAGGGCATCATCACTCAAGCAAAAGCCGCTCATTGTCAAAACCTCGCGAACAGGGGGCGTAGGGAGGTACAATAATGCAGCAGCAATGTGAAACGCACCGACACGTGAACGAGAGCCACACATATCGCACAGTTCCTCTATTACTCCGCCATACGGACTGAGCAAGCGGTGCGTTTCCGCACTCATGCGAACCCCCTCTTTATTAGGATAAAAATTAAATTTTAACTTCGGTGCTATGCACATGCCCCCCAAAATATCCGTAAAACACTCAGGATATGTTGTCAGCACAGCCTGCAGCAACAGTTCCGTCGTAATAAGCCCCTCCGACAATGAGGCCAAGGATATGGCTTCATTCATCACAACGCCATACGAATCATCGTATGATAACGTCGGGCTATAATTAATCTCTTTAGTTTCGCTCATTGCTTCTATAATTTATTTTTGAAGATGGAAGACGTTTGATTAACGCTCAAATACCTGAATATACAGACACTTCCAAACCGTTATTTGTTCAATGGTATTTTCGTCAAAAGTACCGCTGTCCCGGTATACGACCGAGACAGCGGCAAATGGATGTTGATGCAGCTAGGCTGCCGACGCTTTAGTTGAACTTAGCAAGCATAGCCTGACGCTGAGCCTCGAGCTCGGCAGGAAGCTTGTCGCCAACCATGTTGAACAGCTCGGTCTGAGACTCGAGCTCAGCCTTCCACTCAGACTCGGAAAGAGCCATGTTGGTGTTGAAGGCAGCCTCGTCGTAGCCCTTGAGACCATCTGTGTCAAGCTCGGCATAGGTGGGGGAGATACCCAGGGCAGTCTCCACGCCCTCTACCTCACCGCGGCAGCGGCGAAGTACCCAGTCAAGAACGCGCATGTTATCGCCGAAGCCGGGCCATACGAAGTTACCCTCGGCATCCTTGCGGAACCAGTTCACGTTAAAGATCTTGGGAAGCTTGCAAGCGCAGGTCTTTGTACCCATATCCAACCAGTGCTGCCAGTAATCGCCTACGTTGTAGCCGATGAAGGGCTTCATGGCCATCGGGTCGCGACGCACCTGACCAATCTGGCCGAATGCGGCAGCGGTCATCTCGGAGCCCATGGTGGCACCTACGTATACGCCGTGGTTCCAATCCTTGGACTGGAATACGAGCGGCATAGTGGTGGCACGACGACCGCCGAAGAGGAATGCGCTGATGGAAACACCCTCCGGGTTGTAGTACTCGGGATCCAGCGTGGGGCACTGGGAAGCGGGAGCGGTGAAGCGGCTGTTCGGGTGAGCACACTTGCGGCCGCAATCCGGGGTCCAGTCATTACCCTGCCAGTCAATGGCGTGAGCGGGAGCCTCGCCGTCCATACCTTCCCACCATACGTCACCGTCGTCGGTCAGACCCACGTTGGTGAAGATGATGTTCTCCTTGATGGTGTCCATAGCGATGGGGTTGGACTTGTAGGAGGTACCGGGAGCAACGCCGAAGTAGCCGTTCTCGGGGTTGATGGCGTGGAACGTGCCGTCCTCATGGGGCCAAATCCAAGCAATGTCGTCACCGATGATGCTGGTCTTCCATCCCTTCTCTGCCAATGCGGGCGGGGGCACAACCATAGCCAGGTTGGTCTTACCGCAAGCGGAGGGGAATGCGCCGGTCACATAGGACTTGCGACCCTCAGGGTCGGTGATGCCGAGGATGAGCATGTGCTCAGCCATCCAGCCGTTCTTGCGAGCAATGCCGGTGGCGATACGCAGGGCAAGGCACTTCTTGCCGAGCAGGGCGTTACCACCGTAACCGGAACCGTAGGAGATAATCTCACCGGTCTCGGGGAAGTGGCAGATGTACTTCTCCTCGTTGTTGCAGGGCCAAGTTACGTCCTCCTGACCGGGCTCAAGGGGAGCACCCACGGTGTGAAGGCAGGGAACGAAGTCACCGTAGCCGTCACGCTTGGGATTACCACCGCCGTTCAGCTCGTCCTCAAGACGCTTGAGCACCTTCTCGCCCATGATGGTCATGATGCGCATGTTGGTGACAACGTAAGCGGAGTCAGTAATCTCGATGCCAATCTTGGCAAGGGGGGAATCAAGCGGTCCCATGCAGAAAGGAATCACGTACATGGTACGGCCCTTCATGGAGCCATCAAGGAAGGGGTTGAGGATGGCGCGCATCTCTTCCGGGGACTTCCAGTTGTTGGTAGGACCGGCGTCCTCCTGCTTCTCAGAGCAGATGAACGTGCGTTCCTCTACGCGGGCCACGTCAGAAGGAGTAGAACGAGCCAAGAAGCAACCGGGGCGCTTCTCAGGGTTAAGGCGAATGTAGGTGCCTTTCTCTACCAGCATGTCGCACAGCTTGGTGTTCTCTTCCTCGGAACCGTCGCACCAGTAGACGGAATCGGGTTTGCAGAGCTGGCGGATTTGCTCCACCCACTCAGCAGCCTTCTTATGTGTAGTACCTGTAATCATGGTGCCAGTATACTACCACATTACGGCACGACTTGCAACACGAAATTTCACCATCAGGTACACTTTTTTTACTTGGGAACCCTGTCAGGTCTAATTATCAAGTAATATAGTAGGAAAAAGTATTTTTACAGAACAACAGATATTGATGCAAAGATGCTTGACAAAAGTAAACAATTCGTGCAATATAGGCTTCGTAATGGGAAAAGGCATGCGCAATAAAAAGAGAAGAGGACTCAAAGCAGCGATGGTAATCATAGCTGCCGGCACGGCGTGCAATGGAGCAACAGCCCAAGAACTGATGTCGGTACCGACTGAGCCTGAGCAAGTTTCCACTCCCGCACAAGCTCCTCGAACAGACATCCCGGAAAACAACACCCCGGAAAATCTCATTATGCCGGAAATGCCGGGTAGCCTGTGCATCAATAACGAAGGCGGAGAAATCACTTTCGACAACCAAGCACGAGTCATCGTGTACAAAAGCAAGGGAAAACCCGTACACCTGCGCACGGATTCCGGGATTGACATTCAGGCCGGAACCATCCGAGTGAATCTTGAGCAAAAGACGGCTCATCTGGAGGGACCCATAACCGCCTACTTGGGAGAAACTCTTACACGGGCACAGTCCGGCACCTATAATTGGGATAAAAAGAAGGTGGAAATCAACACCGTACGCGCCAAAGTAGGGGGCGTACTGGTAAGAGGCTCCAAAATTGAGTATGATACCGATGCCAAAGGCAAGGTATTCATGCGGATTCATGACGCCTACGTTTCAACAGATGATTCCCAACAACCGGATACTTGGATAGGAGCCGGAGTTCTGACGATTTACCCTGGAGATTACGGGCGCGTTACTCGTTTGAGTGTATCCGTAGGTAAGCATGACGTAGCCATACCGATTTTGGGGTGGTTTTCCTTTTCCCACTCACTCAACCCGCGGGAGGGATATCTGCCCTTCCCCGGCACAAAATCCATATGGGGCACATATTTGCTGAACCAATACGGCATACTGTTCGGCAACAAACGAGTGGAAGACAACATGCCGACGGCGGATTACCTGCTTACCTCACACGTGGACTTCAGATCACGCCGTGGATTGGCTACCGGCTTGGATTTTGAAGACATTGAAATGACACGGAAGCACCGTGACATGACGGGTGTTCAAATATACCTTGCGGAAGATACCAACCCAATGATTAACCCCACGGATACACCGCGCCAACCGACAGACCATGAGCGTTACCGCATCTCGGCGCGTTTACTGTGGGACATCCCCCGCCCGGATTTCGATGCGCACGGCGATTGGGCATTTGCTACCAATATAGACATCCTCAGTGATCAATACCTGCTGCGCGATTTCTATGAAAAAGAGGGAAGACTCAACGACAAGCCGGATAACGTCGTACGCCTGACGCGCACAACGGATGACAGTGAAGCCATGTTCCTGACGCGCTTTGCTCCCAATGACTTTTACACGGCGGATGAAAGAGTGGAGTTGTCCTACTACCGCGCGCGCACCGCTATCGGGAACACCGGCATCACATACGAGACCCGCAACAGCATCGGTTCCATGCGCCAATATATTCCGGCGAATGAGATGTTCATGTACCGGGCGGCGCTCAATGAGACTAAAGACCCGGATGTGCGCAACTACTACGAGCGCTTGCTGAACACCTCCGCTTACTTCCGAGCCAACTCCACACACGAGTTTACAACAAGTTTCAAAGCCTTCGATTTCCTCAATATTACACCGAAAGCGGGTGTAGGATACAGTGGATACTACGGAGTAGACGGCATTGGTTCCGACAACCGTTTCTTAGGCTACGCCGGGTTGGATTTGAGCTTCAAGCTGCACAAGCATTACGCAAACTTTGCCGTCCCTGCACTGGGGTACCGAGGGCTCACACATGTCATTCGCCCCTACACCTCATTGTCGTATTGCAGCATTTCCTCATCCAATGAGTTGGTGCCGAAGATAGACACCTGGTCCTCCCTGTACGGCAACACAACCAGCAGCCCCAAGGAGCTGGACCTCATGGGCTTTACCGGCATTGACGGCTGGGGAACCTGGAGTATTTGGCGAATCGGCATGCAAAACACCTTGACAACCACGGTGGACGGGGAGTCACGCACGCTGCTCAACTGGAACCTGTTTGTGGATTATAATGAGGAAAACCCGAACACGGACAGCAAATACTCCAACGTATTCTCCATACTTACCCTGCACCCCACACGGCGACTGCGCATTACGGCGGAAACACAAACCCCGACCATTAAGGACGGCGATGGATTCTCGCAGTACAATACGCGCATTACTTACCAACCGGTTGCTTACTTTGAGGGCAGCATCGGCTACCGTTGTATTAACAATCACCCGATTCAACAAGATGCCGAACAGATTTCCGTCTCCGCCAACCTGCGTTTCAATGATAAATACAGCGCAGCCTGCCGTTGGTATTGGGACATAGAGCAAGGACGCATGCCCATCCAGCAATATTCCGTATTCCGCAAGTCCGGTGCTTGGTACGTGGGCACCACACTTTTCCTGCGTGATAACGGTGGCAAAAAAGAAACCGGATTCGGCATTTCCTTCACCTTGGGAGAAACCGGCTCAGCCTTGCCCATCAATTTCTTCTGATTTTTCAGTTCTTACGGCCACAAAAAAACGGTGCAGTCCTTTTCGGAATGCACCGTTTATTTTTCGGCTTAAAAAATCAGCCACGCACTTGCCACACAATTGTGCGAACTGCGGTTTTCCCCGGCTCCAAAAGAATGGTGGGGAAATGCGGATGATGGGGAGTATCCGGGAAGCACTGCGCCTCCAACGCCACACCTCCGCGCTTGAGCGGCAAATAATCACCGGTGTATACCTGCAAGCCGGGAGCATCCGTAGCAAGACTTAACTCCAAACCTCCGGCACTCAACACGGCCACAGTCTTTATCCCCGGGCGCGTTCCAAGTACAAAGTTGTCGTCATACGCCTCACCGTTCAACGAGACGGGAGTGGTCAAATCATAACGGCTCCCGGCTACCGGCATAATGGCTCCGGTAGGAATATTTTCAACCATGGGAGTATAGGCAGAGGCATGTACGGTCAGGCAATGGCCTTCATCAATTGTCCCGCCGGCATTCAGATTCCAATACGCGTGGTTAGTCAGATTCAGCAGCGTGGGTGCATCACTTGTTGCCTCCAGGATAAGCGTGAGCTCTGCTCCTACCAATCGGTAAACAGCCTTCACGCTCACACAACCGGGGTAGCCCTCCTCACCATCAGCGGAAACTAAGCTCAGCACCAATGTATCCGCCGTAGCCTCCTGCACTGTCCACACGCGGTCACTGAATCCACAGAGTCCACCATGCAAATGGTTAGCTCCATTATTGACAGCCAAGGTGTACTCCTTGCCGTCCAGCTCAAATTTGCCACCGGCAATGCGATTGGCAACGCGCCCGCAAACTGCACCGCAATAGCAGGTATCCTCTACCAGCGCCTCCGGTGTTTTGGGTCCATAGAGCAAATCCCTGCCCTTGTACTCATAGCTGATAATACGTGCACCAAAATTACTGATGCACACCACCGCCTCAGACGTAACAAGGGAGAAGGCCTCTATGGCCTCCCCCCCTTTTGTTGTTCCGAATTGCATAACTATGACAGATATGCCGGAATTGGGTTCATATTAATAGTAACCGTCAGGCAGGAACTTGCTGTTGCCGCCAACCTGAAGCTGACCGTGAGTACCAACGGGAATGTAGCCTACGCCCTTGTACACAGGCTGAGTCACCGTGCGGCGGCGTCCGGAGCCGTCAAGCTTAATGGTAAGCACCTGTCCCTGGGTCTGTGTAGTATACTTGCCGACTCCGCGACCGGCAGCAGCACCTACTAAGCCCATGCCCACCGTCGTTACGGCACGAGCACGGCCACCACCCCACAGGGAACCCAAGGCTGCACCGAGAGCACCGCCGGCAATCGTGCCGAGGTTCTTGTCGGTATCGGAGGCATCAATCGTCACGTTGCGTGCGCTGGTCACCGTTCCGTAGTATACGGTGCCAACGGAGCCAACGCTGTCATGGCTTACCGTATCCAGGGAAGCTACGTTTTTGCAGGAGGGGGTCACTAAGAGCCCGGCTGCTGCAACCATCATGCAGATTACTTTCTTCATACGTGTACTGTTTTGTTAGAGTTAACGCTTATTTTCATCATCGTTTACGCTCCCATGATACCACTTTGCCATTCATAAATTCTACAAAAGCGCTATCTGTAGGAACGTACACCGTACCGGTTGTGGGATAGAACGGCTCATGCCATCCGTGCACTCCCATGTAAGGAGCTCCCCACCAGTCCGTTGTTACCATGTGTGGTTCGTACCGCTTGTATACCCAGCGCACGACTCGTTTGCCATCTCGTTCCCCCTCTATGGGTGCCGAATTCGGCTTTCCCCATGCAAGGAAAACGGCATCCGGACTCATGCCCCTGCATATTTGTCCGTTTTGCACTAACTCCCTGTGCCGTACAGGCACTTTGTCATACAAAGCCGGATTCTCCGCTATGCGATCCGCCGGTGTAGGTGTATGACATGCTGCGGTTATCAGCGCAGTTACGGCACAAAACGCAAGTAATAGTGGCTTACTTATGATACGTACCTCCATGTGCAATATAACATATCACGAAATTTATGACTTGCCAAGTAAAAAAAATAATGATAAATTATTCTCACAGACATGAAAGCGTTTTTATCTATTATCTCGTTACTGGCCGCACCTGTGATAGTCAGCACGGTTCAAGCCGCCGAAACGGCACCGGCAGCACTTTCCGGGTATGATTTTACCGTAGGAACACAGTTCAAGCTCGGGTATGCAGTATCTCCCAGTTTTACACCGGAGTTTGCCGACATGCAGAAAGCCCTTATTGAGAAGCTCAACAAACTGGATGAGGCAAAGATAAAAGCCTTTGTGGAAAGCTACAACCCCACGATGCTCATCCCCTACAGTGCCGATTTGTGGGATAGTGTGGAGGCCTACGATAAGTACAAGGCAGAGTGGAAGAAAGCCACGTTGCAAGCTCAAGCTCAGGTTGCTCTCTCTCTGCAAAAAGCAGGCGAGAAGACATGGCGTTTCAATGCCGTTGCCATTGACCCAAACACCCGCCGCGAGGCTCCTGTAACGCTCAGCGCCCTTACCTACAACCCGGACTCCAACACTTGGACCTCCGCGCACGGCGAACTGAAGCCCACAGAGTACAAAGTAACGGATGATTGCGTGTTCGGTGCTCAAATCGGCACGGAATGGAAGCTCGAAAAGCAGGACAGCTTTGCTAAAACCACCCAGATTCTGCGCGTCAGCAAAACAACGGACGGCAAGGCTGTGTTTGTGGTATACGCCCTCTCCGAGGTATCCGTCACCACCGGGCGCCCCCTGAATCAGGGCGGTTACACGCTTGTATTCCCCATACAGCAGGCTAAGCTCGACATCGGAACTCCCGGCAGCCGTTAAGCACAGTTCCGGATTCGGAGTTTTTTAGAGTAGGGAGTCCGTGTAACATGGGCTCCCTCTTTTTGGACAACAGGTTCACGTCCGTTCATCATGAGAATTATTGCCGGTAAAGCAAAAGGGTACCTTATCCGTGTACCGCAAGGCGAAGTTCGCCCCACGCAGGACCGCGTTCGCGAAGCTCTCTTCAATATTTTGGGAACTCTCATTCAGGGCGCCCGTGTACTGGATCTCTACTGTGGCTCCGGCTCCGTCGGGCTGGAGGCACTCAGCCGCGGCGCAGCCTCCGCTCGCATGGTAGATGCCTCGCGCGCCTCCTGCGCCATGGCCAAACAAAATCTGGAGAAGAGCAAACTCATCGGAGGCAGCGTAGTCCAGAGTGACTGCCTGCAATTCGTAAAGCGGGATTCCGGTAAATATGACATCATATTTGCGGATCCCCCCTATGCCAAAGCCATTGGCGATAGAGACATGATAGCTGAACTGATGACAGACAGACTCCACGAGTTGCTGGCTGATGACGGCTATTTTATAGCAGAGGCTCAGCTCGGCTACGGTGTCGGCGACATTCATACCCGCGAGTTTGCCGGTTGGCAGCTTATAGACGAGCGAACCTATGGCAAAAACACCATTCTCTTTTACCGCAAACAACCATGAAGCGCTTTATTTTTCTGCTCATCTACAACCTTTTGTTGCCGATTTTCCTGTTGATTTCCATTCCCGGCTACCTCATTAAAATGAAAAAACGAGGTGGCATCGGCACCGGTCTGCGGGAGCGCTTCGGCATTTACAAACGTCGCAAGGAAGATGAGCCCAAAGGCGGTCTTTATGTGCACGCCGTAAGCGTCGGGGAGGTTTTTATTGCCCTCAAATTCATCCGCGAATGGCGGAAAACGCACTCCGAGCCCGTTGTTCTTGCCACCAGCACGGCAACCGGCCACCAAGTAGTACGAGACGCCGCTCTCCCCGGCGTGCGCGCGCTGTATTCGCCCTTGGATGTTCCCGGGCTTTCCGGGCGCTGTCTCTCCCGCTTTCAGCCCCGCGCCGTGGTGCTGATAGAAGCTGAGTTATGGCCCAATTTTGCAGAGGCATGCCATCGCCGGAAAATTCCCATGCTCATGCTCAATGCCCGGCTTTCCCCCCGCAGCGAGGGGCGCTACCGCAAGGTTCGCGGCATTACATCCCTGCTCTTCTCCCGACTTTCCGCACTTGGCGCGCAAAATGCAAAGGATAAAGGCAGATTCGGCGGCATCGGCGTGAATGAGGATATTATCACCGTTACCGGCAGCATCAAATTCGATGTTCTCGGCGATACTCCGGCTGCTCCCCGCGAGGAATTCCGCGATATTCTGCGCAAACTTGCCGCGGACAAACCCGTTGTGCTCGCAGCCTCCACTCACGCAGGAGAGGAGGCGCTCATTGCCTCAGCCGTGCGTAAAGTCGGGGCTTTCCCGCTGATTGTTCCTCGCCATGCAGAGAGACGTGCGGATGTGGTTAAAGACCTGCAAGCTGCCGGCTTTGCCCCTGTGCTGAGAACAGCAGGAACCCTGCCCTCCCCCCTCCCGGAAAACGTCTGTTATGTAGCGGACAC
>JAFQDN010000022.1 GCA_017415995.1 Akkermansia sp.
CCGGCGGCTTTCGTATCCTACAAGCCTAAGAAGAAGGCCAATGCCAAGACTACGCGCAAGCAGGCTTCCGAGGAGAACGCCGTGATGGAGGAGGCCGCAGCCTCCGAGCCGACCACTCCCATGCTTGTCTCCAATAGCCCGAATGCGGTACCCATGCCCATTGCAGCTACAGCCATGGATATGGGCGAGGGTATCTCTGCCGATGCCGGCTTGGGTGAGGGCTTCGGTGCCGGTGACTTGGGCGATGGCCTCGGTGGCGGTGGTGATGGCCTCGGCTCCAAAGACGGCGGTGGCTCCACCTTGGAAGGTACCTTCTATGACCTCAAGAAAAAGCGCTCCGGTGCAGCTTCCGGGTTGACCCCCTCTGACCAAGTAGGTGTAATCGCAGCACTTGCCAAGTTCTTCCAATCCAACTGGAATGAGGCTGAGTTGAACAAATATTACAAGTCGGAGACCAAACTGTATGCCTCCAGCTGGTATTTGCCGGTGGCCAGTGCTAAATATGGTCCCATTGCCTATGAAGTGGGTGATCCCAAAAAACCGGAGAGTCAGTGGGAATGTCAGCCCGCTGCATGGTTGGCCGTGTACCGTGGTAAGGTGATTGCTCCCAAGACCGGCAAGTTCCGCTTCATTGGTACGGGTGACGACTTCTTCGCTGTGCGATTTAACCGCAAGACGGTACTTGAGGCCGGATATCGTGCTCCCACGTTCTATGATAAGGCAAATCCGACCGGTTGCTACATTTCCGAGGCTCCTAAGCGTGCAGAGTTCCTTAAAAAGCGCAAAGGATATGAGATGATAACAACCGTTACCGGCTGTAATAAGTGGAATGGTGAAATCGGAGGTCTTGTTGCGGGTGCGGAGTTTTCTGTGAAAGAAGGCGAGGAATATCCGATAGAGATTGCTATTTCAGAAATCCCCGGTGGCTATTTCGGCTTCGTTCTCTTCATTGAGGATATCACAGAAGGAAAGAATTCCAAAGCCAAGCAGTATGACTTGTTCCGTACTTGTGATACCAACCCTGATCCCGCCAAGGTGATGAAAGCCTTGCAGGAGGCCAATTGCGCCGGGCAGAGTATGACCATCCCCTTCAATGAGGATGCTTGGGTGTGGGAATCCGTCCCCATGGATTGATAAATAGAGTAAATCTCTTCAAAAAAATGCAGGATAACCTACGGTTGTCCTGCATTTTTTTCTTGCGTATTGTTCAAAGTGTGAGATACTGAACGGAGAACGTATGCAAGAAGACGCTGATAATTTTTACAAAGAACCCACCGCAGGGGAGTGGCGGGGATTTTGGACGCTGGTAGCGGTTCAGGCACAGAATGCCTTTAACGAAAAGGCCGTGCAGTTTTTGCTGATACCGCTTGGGGTATGGTTGTGGGGTGGAGACGCCAGTACGCTGGAGTACATCTTGGGTGCCATATTCGTGTTGCCCTACATATTATTTTCACCTTTGGTGGGGTGGTTGGCGGACTGTTTTTGCAAGACTCGCATTATCCAAGTAATGAGTTTGATGCAAATCGTAGTGATGAGTTGCATGTTGTTCTGCTTTTACCAGCATGACATGAGCGCCTCCATCCTATGGTTTGCCGTATTTGCCACGCAAGCTACCATACTGAGCCCGGCCAAAAAAGGCATAGTCAAAGATTTGTTAGGCTCACGCTACATCGGGTTCGGTTCCGGTATTATAGAAATCAGCATGGTGTTTGTGCTGCTGTTGGCTCAAATAGGCGTATTCTTCTGGTTCAGTTACTTGCTGGATGCCTACAACGCCGAGTTGGGCCCGTTGGCGGAGGACCAGGCCGGGTGGAGTGCCGTTATTTTGCCCACATGGGTGTTTGTAATACTGGCAGGTGTGGTGTCTATTGCGTCCATATGGTTGCCATCATACCCCACGCGCCAAACTCCCAAGTTCAGTTGGAGCCTGTTGTATGAACACTTTGTGCAGATGAAGTACTTGTGGAAAGACCGCTTGCTGAGGCTCAGTGAGTTGGGTATTGCGTACTTCTGGTGTTTGGCCGGCTCATTATTCCTGATACTCATCCAAATAGCCAAGGCCGTACACCCGACGGATACGGCGGCATTCTCCATGCAATGCGGCATTCTGATGGCTTGGTTGGGAGGCGGCGTGATAGTGGGTGGCATAGTGGCGTCCTGTTTATGCCGAGGCAAGAATGAGTTGGGGCTCATTCCGTTGGGGTCCATCGGCATTACCGTCAGCACGCTGATGCTGACCATCCTGCATATTGACTCCGTAGCCAGTAACGTGTTCTTGGCACTTACGGGAGCATTCGGTGCCATGTATTTGGTTCCGCTCAACGCCTTTTTGCAGGATAACTGTGATCCTGCAAACCGTGGCAACATTATAGCAGCGGGTAATCTGTTTGACAACCTGATGGGCTTGGTAGCGGTGGTGCTCATGTGGTTCATGCATGAGTGCGGTGCTGTTCCGAACACTCAGTTCCTGGTTCTCTTCCTCATCAGCGCCTTCATCATGGTGACGTCCTTGCGATTGATACCGAGCGACTTTATCCGCATGATCGGCATATGGGTGATGAAGCTCTTTTACCGTCCGCGCGTGATACACGGGGAACGCATACCGGAGGTAGGCGGGGCACTGTTGGTGTGCAATCACGTGACATACGCGGATGCTTTGTTCCTGACCATGATATGCCCACGCCCCATACGTTTTGTGGTAGCAGAGGAGTTCATGGGGACAAAACTGTTAGGTTGGGTGCTGGAGTTGTTCAACTCATTGCCCATATCCAGCAAGAATCCGCGTGAGGCCATCAGTGCTGCTGCGCGAGCCATTGAGAACGGTGACCTCATTTGTATTTTCCCGGAGGGGCAGTTGACCCGCACCGGTTGCCTTACACCCATACGCCGCGGTATGGAGCTGATAGCGCGCCGGGCAAACGCGCCGGTTATACCGGTGTATATGGATGGGCTTTGGGGGAGCATTTTCTCTTATTTCCGTAATCGCTTCTTCTTTACGCCGCCGTTCAAATTACCCAAGCACCTGCCTTATGCGTACACGGTAGCTGTGGGTGAGCCTTTGGGCAAGCAGTTTGATACCGCTACCGTGGCAAACGTGTTCCGTGATTTGTCGGCTACGTGTTTGGAGAACTTCGGTGGCGGCAACAGAGAGCGTTTGCTGCGCATGTTGGAGCGCATCGGCAACAAACCCCTGGTTTACTATGGGGACTATACTCTCACCGGTTTGCAGGTGGCGGGTGCTTTGATTGGCCGCCAAGCCCCGAGTGATTGCCCGGATGTAGTTGCCAAGTGGGTACAGTTGCTCATTAAGGGAACGCGTGATTTGGTGGTGCTGCACCGCCTCTGGCTTAATGTGGAGCAGGTGCGCCACGTCAACTCCCTCAAGGAGAAACGCCATCCTTTGCTGACGACGGTAGGGCATGATGAACCCCATGAGCTGGTGCTGGGCGTGCTTTGGCCCATTATTACCGGTACCCCCGTCCATTTGATTGAGCATAATTTGCAGCAGGTGGATACGCGGATCTCGCAGGTGGTCGGCAGTGCCCACATGCGTAAACTTTTGCTCAAGGTGATTCCCCCGCGCCAAGTGCCTTTCTTCGATTTCAGTAACGGTGCAGATATGGCCACCCCCAACATGCGCTGGAGACCTTGCTTTGCCTCGCCGGATGGCATCATTCTGGCGATGAGTATGGCCCGTAGTACCTACAAGGTGCCGGACGGTACCATCCAACCCGGCATGCGCGCCAGAACTCGCGGTATTTTGTTGCCTTGCTTCCGTGTGCAGCAGTCCATGGATGCTGAGTACAGTGTGACAATCTCCGGTTCCAGCCTGGCTTCTTCATATTCTTTGCCCGCCAAATTGTATTTGGATGAAAGTGGCTTCCTCAAGCAACTCTTTTAGTTTGCATCTTATGCGCAGCCGATAATTTGAAACTTATCGGGGCTGAGATTCAGACAAAACAGAACCTTATTCAACCTTTACTCCTCACCGAGCATGCGTAAGTGCCGGTGAGGAGTTTTGTAATATGCTGTAATGTAAAGATATATACTGAAAAGTGGTTGCGGGTTTCGACTTTGTTGACTTAGTCGGAGCCGTGGGGCATGCTAGTCCCTATGGCAATACAAATGAAAGAGTGGGGTATGCTCAGTACGCCGGCGGCGTCGGTGAGTATACCGACACAGGGCTTAATGGGATGGGGCGATGTAGCAGCGGATTTAGGCGCCGGGCTGGGGTCGGTACTCATCGGTACGAGTGAGTTGCTCAATGAGCGCAACCGCGTGACGGCCGGCGGTGAGTTGGCTGCTTTTTCCGCAGATTTGCGAAAAATAGGTGATGAAACCGCGGCTGAGTTATCCCGGCGCGAGGTGAAGGATTGGGATTATGCGTGGGAGCAACTGAGTGCTCCGCGTTTTGCGGAAGCGGTGGCCGGACTGAGCCCGCAAAGCCGCGCTGCGGGTGCTGAGTTGGCAAGTGCCTACAGTATGCGTGCCTCGGTGATGGCGCGGCGGGATCGTGAGGTTGCCGGTATTGCCCGTGCCCGCAATAATTGGCAGCAACGAGTGGAGTCTGCCGTGAGTGCAGGGGATGAGGAGAGCGCAGACCGCTGGTTGCAGAGTGGGGCTCAGACTTTTGTCCCTTCCTCTCAGTTGGAGTCTCAGCGCAACCATGTGCGCAACCGCGCTCGCGCTGCCCGTTGGCGCAATGCTTTCCGGCAGGATGAGATGAATGCCCTGACCATGATTCAGCATGCCGATGCGGATTCTCTGCCGGATTCCGAGAATGAAATGCGACAGGTGGAGGAAGAACGCACGCTTGCCAAAAGCCGAGCAGGTAATCATTTTGCGCAGTACCTTACGGCATCTTTGCTGAGTGGACGCACTCCCGACGCCACGGAATGTGCTAAGGCGCGCGATGCCGGAATTATCACCCCTGCACAGTATGACTCTGCGCAGCAAGAAATTTGTTCCCTCTCCTCGGAAGAAGAGTGTGAGTGGATGCGGCGAATAGATGAATGCCCGGATGAGGAAGCCCCGCGCCGGGATCTTGTGCTCAGCATAGGCACCGCTGCTGTGCCGGTAGCGCAACGAGCTGATTTATTGCGCCGTGTGGAGCGTGCTGCCGGGGTGCCGGCAGCAGACCGCAGAGCGTTATCCGGACAATTATTTTGCCTTTATCGCCGTGGGGTATTCGGTTGCCCCGGGGATGCCCACGCGGTGCACCGTTTGTGTAGTTTGCAACAACAGGGCTTATGTGTATTGGCCGATGAAGGCTCCGAGGCTTCTGCGCGTTGGCTGAAGTCCTTGGGCAGTGCTGCCGGTACTTGGGTTTGTTATTCCGATTTTGCTTAATTTGACTCATATGAACACTGATGACATGCAACATGACGGGGCGCTTACGGAGGTAGCGCCGGTAGAACCGCAGCCGCTCGGTGCTGCGGAGCAGAAAATTGAGGAACCTGCCACCACAACGCCTGTGACGCAGCAAGAGGAGCCTCCTCCACCGCCACCTCCGGTGTTTACCGGACATTCGGAAACCTCAGAGCCACCGCCTGAGCCATCTGCTCCGGCTTTTGAACAACCGGAAGGCATGGAGCGTGACGCAAACCGGGCAAATGAGGTGGAGTTGCATTGGAACCACTTGCTGACCGGTGATCCCGCAACCGTTCCGGATGCCGTACGCCGTATGGTAGGGGCAGATAATCCCTCCCTCAGTGATGATGAGCGGGATTATTTGGTATGTTCTGCCATTAACCGCTCATGGATGGTGGACCACCGCTCCATGACGAAGGAAGTGGTGGCTGAACGTTGGCCGGAGCTGCGCCGCTCCATCGCGGCGGAATTAGGCGTGGCCGATGATGAAAAAGAGGTGTTCATTGCGCTGTCCCAAAAGAGTGATATTGATAAATTGCGCTCTGCCGGTCGCCGTGTGTATGAGCGTGCTTACATGGCCGGTGCTCTCGGTAAGGATGATTATGATGTGTCGGATATTACATCGGACTTGCTGGCGGAAAACAAAGCCGCGGCCGATGTGATTGCTGTGAATGCCTTTGCCGTGGCGAGTGAGCGGCGGGAGCGACTGTTGCCTTTGGCTACAACCCTGGCAGAAGGAATGGACGCCTTCGCCGCCGTAGAAGAGGACTTTTTGTCCGCTCCGCGAGTTATCAGTGCAGCCCCGGAGCTATGGCAAGCGGCGGCGGCGTTGGAAAACTTGCCCGTTGCAGACCGCCGTTTGGTGCAATATATGGCCGTGGAACAAATGAAACGGCAGCGCGCCGCACGCGTGGGGGAGGATGAGGGAACCTTTTCGAGAACGGTGCGAGCCATTCGCCGTGGTGCGTCCGGTTTGGGGATGGGCGTTAGTCAAGCGGTGGGAAATGTGCTGATTTCAACGGTAGACAGCATCGGCAAGCAGTGGGGAGGCGAAGACGGTGTAGATATGGAGTTGACCGCCGCTGAGTGGGATACCCGCTTACGCACGCTGCGGGAGCTGCGCCACTTGGCGCAGCAGGAGGCACTGCCCCTTCTCATTCCCGGTGCTGCCGGAGCAGAGGCTTACCTGATGCACGCCGCGGAAACTGTACCCTCAGCCGTTTTGGCCTGTGCCGGTGGCGCCGGATTCCTGACGCTGACGGCAGCAGCTACGGGGGATGCCGTGGCCGAGGCTCGCCTGCGTGCCCCGGAAACTCCGCAACACCTCCAGTTGGCTGCCGGTGTGGTCGGTGGTGCCTTGCAGGCCTCCATTTTTATGGGAATCAGCCGTATCGGCGGTAAAATCCTGGAGAAGAGCATCAACAATTTCTTCCGCGCGAGGGGTGCCGGTGCCGCTGAATTCAGTTGGGCTGCCCTCAATTCCTTGGCCGGAATAACCGCTGAGGGGGTTAAGCTCATTATGGGGAGTAAGCTGGCCGTCCTTGCGGATTTAGCCGGGCAAGAGCTTGCCTCACGTGTTGCAGGTACTGCCTCCAATATCAATTGGAAGCAGTACGGTGATAACATCACGGATATTGAGGCGAACATGCGTGAGGCTGCCGGCGTGCTCCCGTTTTTACTCATCGGGGCAGGGCGGTTGGCACTGCGCCATTTCCGCTCGCCTCGTGCCGTGTTGGGGGATGGTAACCGCTTGTTGGAGTGGGGCGCTGATGAAAAATTAGTGCAGGAGTTGCTGGCAGAGCCGAACCCTGATTTCCAAAATAGGATGTTGCGCGAGATTTTGCTGGGAACGCGTGTTTTCTCCGGCCCGGGATATTTGGAAGAAGCCGTGCGCGCGCTGGGCTTGTTCAATTTGGATTACTTCAAAGGATTTTCGGACCCGACCGTTGTTCGTGATTTCCTGAAGTTGCCGGCGGAATCCGCTTTAGTGCAGCGTCATGATTACGGGGTGCGTACCCAGGAGCAAATGCTGGATGCTCCTAACCATGCCCGAGAACGTTCCGGGCTGATGCGCGTGCGCAATACCAAGCAATACCGGGATGTGTTGGCACTGTGGGATGAGTGGTGGACTCGCTCGCACATCAATGAGTTCAGCTCCCGCGTTACCATGGGTGAATGGTTACTGCACAACGGCAATGCCACAGCGCGTTATGAGAGAAGCTCCCTCTATATGCGCGAGCTGCAAAAGGATGGAAACCCCGTACCCCGTCGTTTACGTTATGCCGCTATTTACGCACCGCATGCGGAGCAAGAGCGCCGCGCCTTGCTCCGTGACCGTGTGGCGGAAATTCAGGACCTCTCCTATCAATTCCTGATGAATGTGTTCCCCTTTGACTCCCTGCTGAATCATCAAGTGACTGTAAACCGCATGCGCAAGGATGCGGAGGTTACTCGCAATGCCTTGCTCGGTGAGGTGGGGCGTACGATGGTGCGTGCAGGCCTTGGTTATGAGCCAAAAAAGAATTTTGAGCTCTTTACCGATTACTTTCGGAAATACTACCTTAACCGTAAGTATAAGGATAAAGATAGCCGCACCGGCTGGTTTAACAAGGTGCCCACCGATTTCTTTTCGTCCATGGATGAGCATTCCCGCAATTTTGCGGATTACAGATATGCCATGCACCCGGAACTGCTGGAGACGTACCGCATTATGCTGGGCTTGCGTGCCAATATGCAAATGCTCATTCACTTGTTGCCGCTTACGGAGGATTTTCGCACAGCTTTATCTCGCGGTATGAGCCCGGCTCAGGCCTATGAATTGCTGATGCAGCGTGAGTTGGGTTATGATACGTCTTTGCTGAAAAATTACCCGACTCAAGAGTTGGCTGAATCCGCCAATTATGTGCAACCTGTGCAGTATGCTCGCTTAGGTGAGGCTTTTATGCGTTTTACCGGCATAGAACCGCAGCAAGTTACCGGTGAAGACGGCAAAACTTACTGGCGTATGCCGCGCCCCGGAGGTTCATTCTCGCGCTGGCATGATTCGCGTGAGGCTGCCGTGAATGATGTTGCAGCCAATGCTGCTATCACCTTCCTGCCACTGGGGTATGATATGACTCATAACCGCATGGTGCAGGAGCGTGGCACTGCAGCGGCGTTGACCATGCTGCCGATGGCTCAGGAAGGGGAGTTTTCCGGGTATGATCAGCTGTGCAGTTATGCGTTCCGTGATTTATCGCAACACTGGCTGGAATCTCCCTATCATTTACAACCGGGCTTGTTGGTAGAGCCGTTGCGTGCTCGCTTTTTGCGCAATAACAGCTATGGCAGCGGTATTTCCCCCGTGTTCCGGGATGACGGCACGCCGGATGGTCCCCTGCATTTTGACCTGTACACCACAGCTACGCCTCATGGCTTGGCTAAGGCCAGGTTTTATACCTACTGGCACCGTATGCTCAATTATGGCTCCGTTACTCCGGCCTACGTCATGAACTTTTTGGATGAGATGGGGGCTGTGTTGCCGGAGGAGAAGCAACGTATGAGTGATACCGTGGATGACGATAGTCGACGTACGCTGGCAGCTGATTATATGTCGGAGTTTACCTTACTTTGCTTCATGGCACGTTTACCGCAGTTGCCGGTACCTGATACGGTGCGTGAGTGGTATGCGTATGCGCCATTCTGCCCACCCGTGCAGGCTGCGGCTCAGATGCCCGATTCCGTAGAGTTGGGACGACGCGGCAGCGGTATTATTTCTTGGAGTAACAGGCGCGTAGCTACAGCACTTGCGGACAGTACGCTGCGGGTGGAGGCCATCCGCCGTGCTTATGCGGATTCCGCTTTTGCCGACCCTCTCATGGATCGATTGCTCAACGGTGCTCTGGGATTGGATCGTGCGCAGAATGCGGAGCAGTTTTGGTGCAACAGGTACAGCGGAAGCGAGCCTTTGCATGCTGCCGGTACGGAGTACTGGGAACTGCTGCGCGCTCCCTTGCCGACTTGGCAGAAGATGGGAGCAGCGGAACGCTATGATTTGCAGCGCTACTTGCTTCCGTTTTGTGAGGAAAACGTGCCTCCCGGTGTGGAATACTTGCGTGTGGATGGTGAGCAAACGGATGTGGTTTCCGCCGCTCTCAGCTATGCTTCCGAGGTGTTGGAGCTGTACCCGGAGCTCCATGAGTATAGCTTGCGCGGTGCGCCGGAGGATGCCTTGTGGCATGCGTTGCCTCCTGCTGAGTCGGTGCGTCCGGATGGCTTCCCGGCGGAGCCGCTCTATAGTCCCTTGCCCTTGTACAGAAGTGCCGGAATTGTGGACCCCGGTGGTGCCACTACGGTGCCGATGGCGGATTTTGACCTGATGGAGGAGCCCGGGGTGGGCTTTACCTTGCGCTTGTTGGATGCGCTGCGTGGCTATCCGGCCGGCTTGCCGTATGTGTCCGTTTCCGGCATCTACTGGAATGGGGAGCACTATGGCGGTGCGGATGGTGCGCACCCCGTGGGGCTGGAGTCGCATGTGCCGCACAGCCCGCTACGGGAGGTGTTGCGGTTGATGGGTGAGGTGCATGAAATGAGCAATGGACGCGATGCGGATTATATGGATTTCATGGGGATTCCTATTCCGAATCTTACGCCACAGCGCCTGAGCAGGCATGGCTTGCAGCATGTTACCGTGTACCGCAGGGATGGTGCTCCTACGTTGTATGCGGATGAGTCCCACTTAGTACGCCTGATGCCCGGTTACCCGGCTGCGCAGCACTTCGGCAGCCGCTCGCCCTATGTGGTAGATGTGCGTGGTGGTGTGTATATGAATAACGGGTTGGTGCTCCGTGAGTCGGATGACCCTCAAAATTGTATGGTGCCGCTCAATCTCTACCTGCCGGGGGCGGATAAGGCTTACAGCTCTGCAAACCGTGAAAAGTGGCGGCAACAGGCGCTTAGCCGTGCTTTGGATAATCTATCCGATTTACCGGAGCGTGGCCCTGAGTTCATGACGGAACGTTTTTGTGGTGGGGTGGCTCTGCCTGAGTTGCTGATGCGCTTGTTTGAGGACACCAACTTTTCGCATGAGCTCATTGGTCGGCGCTCCATTCAGCAGCTTGATATCCGAGAACTCCGCGCGTTGCGTTTGGCCGCGGATATCTTGGCGTGCATGACAGCTCCGCGCAGTGCGAACCACCCGGATTCCGTCAAAGCGTTCCGTGGCTTGCAGCGTACCCTGCGTCTTCTCCGTGATAATAAACTCTACAGAGAAGCGTTGGAACATACGCTCAACCGTGGTAACAGGCAAATTTATGAGCGTACTTATCGCTTGTATGAACCCTACATGAAACGCCATGAAAAATAATACGCTATCGTCCCTGTTGAGCGGGAGATTGGATAATCCGTTGTGGCGCTTGCACCATTTGTACTGGATTGAGGACAAAAGCGGCCATTTGCAACGCTTTCGTCCCAATGGAGCACAGCTGCGTTTGCACCGCAATCTCTGGCACCGCAATGTGGTGTTGAAAGCCCGCCAGCTCGGGATTTCCACCTATGTGGCGCTGTTGATGCTGGACCACTGCCTTTTTACTCCGAATTTTCATGCGGGTATCATCGATAAGACGCTGCCTGATGCGGAGCAAAAATTGGAGAAGGTACGCTTTGCCTGGGAGCATTTGGACTATGTGCCACCTAACGCCACGCGCGAGGATAGGGCGCTGGCTTTTCTCGGGGCGCTGCTCAAGCAGCGCTCCGGCGTGCAGCGCAGGAATGAGTGGCACCCCTCCACGGATGCTCGCAATAAGCTCGCCTTTGCCAATGGTAGTGATATTCGGCTCGGTACTAACCTGCGAGGGGGGACTCTCCAGCTGTTGCATGTGTCGGAGTTGGCCCATGTATCCGTGCATGCCCCATGGCGCGCACGTGAAATCCGTACCGGGGCTGTCAATACCGTGCCCTCAGAGGGAACCATCATCCTGGAGAGTACCCATGAGGGTGGACGCTATGGTGTGAACTATGAAATGACGGTGCAGGCTATGGAGAATTCCGCCCGTTCCGAGCTCTCTCCGCTTGATTTCCGCTTTTTCTTCTTCAGCTGGTTTGATAACCCGGATTATGCCATAAAGGGCTGCGCCGGGTGGTCGGATGCACTGGCTGCTTATTTTGAAAAACTGGAAACTCAGCATGGTCTGCGCCTCTCACATGCCCAAAAATTGTGGTACGCGCGCATGGAACGTACTATGGGAGCAGCCATGCGCCAAGAATACCCTTCAACCGCGGATGAGGCCTTCTCTACAGGTAATGACGGTGCCATATACGGCGCGCAGATTGCTCTGCTGCGCGAGTCCGGCAGAATCGGGGCATCATTTCATTATAACCCGCAGGAACCGTTGTATTCTGCTTGGGATTTGGGCCTGAGTGACCACACGGCTATCTGGTTGGTGCAGCACTATGGAGGCAATGTGTATTGGCTGAATCATTATTCAGCCAATCAGTTGCCCTTGGAGCATTTTGCAGCTAAAATTCATGAGTGGCAGAGGCGCTATGGTCCCGTCTCTACACATTTTTTGCCGCATGATGCCGCTCACCGTGATCCCCATGGGCAATCTTACGTGGAGAGTTTGGCTCACTGTGGTATCAGCGCGGTGCGCGTGGTGCCTCGTACGCCGGATGTTTGGCGCGGGATTAACAACTTGCGCGTTTTGCTGGCGCGCAGTTGGTTCCACCCGGATACGCTCATGCAACGCGTTGCCCCAAGCGGTGTGAAAGAGCCTTCCGGTCTTACCTGTCTGGAGATGTACCGCAGTGCTCCGCCCTCTGCCTCCGGTGCGTTCCGTGATGCTCCGGTGCATGACGCCGCTTCACACTCGGCGGACGCCGCGCGCATGTTCGCGGAGGCGCTCAGCCATGGTTTGGTCTCTCCGCTGCATTTTACGCGTAAGCGGGCTCTTATGTAAGCCGCTTTTCAGGAGGAAAACGGGAAAAATTGCGTTGAGCCGGCGGTGATATTATGGTAGAATCAGCCCGATGAGTGATTCCAGAAAATTGTTGAGCTTCCGCTGCAAATCTTCCGCATATAAAGCTCTGCTGCGCCTGAGCGAAAAAAACAAGGTGTCGCTGACGGTGCTCATTAATCAGGCGTTGCTGATGTACTGCGACAGGCTTTCGGAGGAACTCAGCTCGCCGCCGACCTCGCACCCTCCTTTGACTGAGCCCGAGGATGAAACAACTTAAATGGTCGCCCCGCGTTCAGGCAATGGACTCCAAAAAGGCGTTAAGCTCATTGAGGGCTCGCTGTTGGGTGGGGCATGCCCGTCGGCGGTCGCCCAAGGCTAGGCTGCATTCTTTCAGCCCGCTGAATCGGTAGGTGTTTAGCCCGACTCTGCGCAGAGAATCCATGCGACGTCTCAGCTCCGTGTAAAAGAAAAGAGGTAACGGAACTTCTCCCGCCAATGTGTCCAGCTCAATGGAAACAGGGGGTGTTTGCTTGCGGAGGGTGGCTGCAATGAGTGGTAGCCCTATTTGCTCCAGCAGGTGCCGTATGCGGTCAAAGAGGTAGTCCAACGGTACGGCATGTAAGGGGCATTCCGTCTCCAAGTACATCAGTACGCCACGCGCAATTTCTTCCTTCATCGGAAGGTGTGTACCTGCTGCGTCCGCTGCTTCTTGCAGGACGTTTGCCAGCCACTCCACATCGTAGTCGGATATGACGCAGTGCCCGGTTTGCAACACGGGTTTGTTGTTTTTGAAAGCTATCATCCCAGAGAAAGTTTGCCCTGCAAGGGGTCGTTGAGGGTTTTACGCTCCATCTTGCGTACCAGTTCTATGAATTCGTCTACATTGGAGAATTGGCGGTATACGGATACGTAGCGTATGTAAGCTACGGGATCTATGGCCTGCAGTTTTTCAATGACTTTCATGCCGATGATAGAGGATGGCACTTCTCGCTGGTGGTCGCGGTGCAGCTCTGCTACGATTTCATCCGCTGCTATGTCCAACTTGTCCATGCTGACCGGGCGTTTCTCACAGGCTTTTATCATACCGCGCAGTATCTTCTCGCGGTTGAGTGCCTCATGCACGTTGTCGCGCTTGACTACGCGCAGCTCCATGCGCTCCACCTGCTCATAGGTGGTGTAGCGGTAGTTGCAGCGCAGACACTCGCGCCGCCTCCGTATGCAGGTGCCATCTCTCGACATTCGCGAGTCTATCACCTTGTCTTCCATGTATCCGCATTGAACGCATCTCATGCCCTGCATCATAGCACAATTTGTAGTATCGTCAAGAGCAAAACTATGCCATATATTCTACCTGTGAGCTTTACGCGTTTCTCTCTTATCTAAGTTTTCCGTAGCAATTGTCCCGCTGCTTCTTGCATGTAAAAAAACGACCGCAGTTCCGTAGAACTGCGGCCGGTAAAAATGATGGTTGTTATCTTACAGCGTGGAGATGTAATAACCTGCAATAACGGCAGTTCCGATAACGCCGGCAACGTTCGGACCCATGGCGTGCATGAGCAGGAAGTTGGAGCGGTCGGCTTTCTGGCCTTCATTGTGGGACACGCGTGCTGCCATCGGCACGGCGGATACACCGGCGGAGCCGATGAGCGGGTTAATCGGGTTCTTGCTCCAGCCGGGAACAAGGTTCATCAGCTGGGCGCATACCAAACCGCATACCGTGGCCACGGCAAAGGCTACGATGCCCAAGCCGATGATGAGCAGTGTCTGCGGCATGAGGAAGCGGTCGCCCTGCATGGTGAGACCCACGGACACACCCAAGAGGATGGTCACGATGTTCATGAGCTCATTCTGAGCGCAGGATACCAAGCGCTCCGTTACCTTACACTCACGCAGGAAGTTACCGAACATGAGCATGCCGAGCAGCGGTGCTGCATCCGGGCAAAGAAGGATGGTCAGAATCGTCACCGTGAAGCAGAAGAACAGCTTCTCGCCCTTGGAGACTTGGCGCAGGCTCTTCATCTTGATTTTACGCTGTGCCTCGGTTGTGCACAGGCGCATGAAGGGCGGCTGAATCAGCGGTACCAAGGCCATGTAGGTGTAGGCGGCCACGGCAATAGCTCCCAACAGCTCCGGTGCCAAGCTACTGGCCAAGAAGATGGAGGTCGGGCCGTCCGCACCACCGATAATGCCGATGGCACTGGCTTGCTCAGGCGTGAAGCCTACGCATACGGCTGCCAAGAAGGTGAATGCCACACCACCCTGAGCAGCTGCACCCAGCAACAAGGCCTTCGGGGAGGCCAACAGCGGACCGAAGTCCGTCAGCGCGCCTACGCCCAAGAAGATGAGCGGGGGGAAGAGCTCGCACTTGATGCCCAAGCCAATCCAGTCGAACAGACCACCTTCCGGCTTGAGTACGAGGAGCTCATCCGGTTTCTGACCGGTGACTTTGAACTTGCCCTTGCAGGGCTTGCCGTTCGCGTCATACACCTGCTCGAAGCTCATGGGCTCAGCCATGGCGAGGGCAAGCTTCTTCTCGTCTGCGGTGAGCTTGGCGCGCTCTTCAGCGGTAAGCTTGGGGGTAGCCTTGATGAGGGCGATTTCCTCTTCCGTGGCACCCTCGGGGATGTCGACGCTGATTTCTACCTCCTTGTGCTTAACGAGCTGCAGGCGCAGGAAGCCTACGTCCTTCATGGTGCTCTCCGTGTAAGCGCCCGTCACCGGGTCGAGGGAGCGCACCTCTCGCTCCGCCTGAGTGATGACCATGCCGTTGTCCGGAATGTTGGCAATGAGGGCGCCGAAGGCAATCGGCACCATCAGCAGCGGTTCGAACTGCTTGGCAACACCCAAGTACAGCAGTACTGCCACTACACCCCACATGACGTACATCTGCCACGTCATCTGGAACAGACCGACGCCGCTGAGGAAGTCTACAAGGGAATTGATGAGTTCTTGCATATATGTAGCAATGGGAATTTGTCGATGTTACACCCCCGGCTCGCAACGTTTTGCGTGCCGGGCCTGTAAGCCCGTTTGCGGGGCTTAACCGAGGTAGGCTAAGGGTTGGTTCTCGGCAACGGTATCACCGGGAGCAACGGCAAAGGAGGTAACGGTGCCTGCTGCCGGGGCGTAGATGACGGTGTTCATCTTCATGGCCTCGAGGGTCATGATTTGGTCGCCTTCCTTAACGGCGGTGCCCGGTGTTACGTCCAAAGATACAACCTTGCCGGCCAGCGGGCTGGGTACGGGAGTGCCTGCGCCTGCTGCGGGTGCCGGAGCTGCTGCGGGTGCCGGAGCTGCTACGGGAGCCGGAGCTGCTGCAACTGCCACGGGGGCGGGAGCTACCACGGGAGCCGGAGCTGCTACGGGAGCGGGTGCCGGGGCTGCGCTGAGGCTGCCGCCTACGGTTTCTACGGTTACATCAAAGGTTTGGCCTGCGACGGTAATGCGGAGTTGTTTCATTGTATTGTATGTGTGTTGATTGTTAAGTTTTAAGATAGGTTTTGGTGCGGTGTTAACCGCGGGTGGGGAAATGGGAGTTCATGATGGCGCTGCGTCCGCTCTGGGCGTAGCCGGTATCTACGGGCTTAATGTCCAGAATACGAGCCTCGGAGCCAACGGTTACCTTGACCGCAGCTGCAATGGCTGCTACGATTTCCGGTGTGATGCTGCTGGCTGCAGTATTGTAAATGCCGGCTGCAAGAGCTGCCACCTGTGCAGGTGTCGGCTCCGGTACGGCAACCGGCTGCTGTGCTACGGGCGCGGGTGCCGGTGCAGCGGCGGCGGCTGCCGCCTTTGCTGCTTCTGCCTGGGCTTTGCGCTTCTCCTCCATGCGTGTTGCCACGGCTCCGGAGATGCTCAGAATAACGCAAAGCAAACACAGACATCCGAACACCACAATCACACCCGTAACCTGGTACGTGAAAGCGTCCGCGAACTTCTCCCACGTAATGGCTAGTGTGTTGAATGGGTTAATCATGTTTGGTTTGTTTGTGGAAATGATTATGGATTAAAGCGGCATGTTGCCGTGCTTCTTGGCCGGGCGTGTCTCCTTCTTGTTGAGGAGTGTTCGCAGGGTCAAGGCTATCTTGGCGCGTGTCTCCTTCGGGTTGATGACTTCCGTCACTTGGTCAGAGGCAGCGGCAGAGTACGGGTTGTAGAAGGTTTCGGTGTACTCGGCAAGCAGTTCTTGGCGGCGTGCCTCGCGGGCGGCGTCGTCTTCGATTCCCTTGAGCTCGCGCCCGTACAGAATCGGCACGGCTCCTTGTGCGCCCATGACGGCAATCTCCGCTGTCGGCCATGCGTATACGGCATCTGCTCCCAAGCCCTTGCAGCACATGGCAATGTAGGCTCCGCCGTATGCTTTGCGCAAAATCATGGTTACCTTGGGTACAGTGGCGGAGGAGTAGGCAAAAATCATCTTGGCACCGTGGCGGATGATGCCTCCGCGCTCTTGTTGCTTGCCGGGCAGGAATCCCGGTACGTCTACCAAATTCACCAAGGGAATGTTGAAGGAGTCACAGCAGCGGATGAAGCGGGCTGCCTTGTCTGAGGCATCGATGTCCAAGCAGCCGGCTTTAACGGCGGGCTGGTTGGCAATAATGCCGACTACTACGCCGCATATGCGCCCGAAACCGACGATGACGTTGCCGGCAAAGTTGGCATGCACTTCCATGAAGCTGCCTTCGTCCACCAAGCGGGAGATGACTTTCTGCATGTCCAGCGGGGTCGTGTTGCTCTCGGGGATGATGTCGTTCATCCCTTCGTCATCCGCGATGTCGAGCGGGCAGCTCAACTCGTGGGGCGGATCCTGCGTGTTGTTGGACGGCAGGTAGGTGAGGAGCTTCTTGGCGATGTTGATGGCCTCCTCATCGCTGTTGGCTACAAAATGAGCATTGCCGGACACGGAGGAGTGTACGTCTGCTCCGCCGATTTCATCCATGGTGCATTTTTCATAAGTCACTTGTTCAATGACTTTCGGTCCGGTGATGTACATGCCGGCTGCTCCGCCTCGGCGAATGATAATGAAGTCTGTAAGTGCCGGGGAATAGGCTGCGCCACCTGCGCAGGGGCCGAGAATGAGGGAAATTTGCGGTACAACGCCACTGGCTGCCACGTTGTTGTAGAAAACATTGGCAAAACCTGTCAGGGAATCTACGCCTTCTTGCAGGCGGGCGCCACCGGAATCGTTAATCTGGATGACCGGCATGCCGCCTTTGATGGCGTATTGTTGGGCATCACATATCTTCTGGGCGTGCATGTAGCCCAAGGAGCCTCCCTGTGCCATGAAATCGGCGGACGCTGCTGCCACCGGTCGCCCGTTTACCAAACCGAACCCGGTTACAATGCCGTCTCCGGGTATCTCTTTGTTGAGCATCCCGAAGTTGCTGCAATGATGCTTGGTGTGCATGCCGATTTCCGTAAAGGAACCATTGTCAAACAAACAAGCAATGCGCTCCCTCGCTGTCCAATCGCCTTTCGCGTGTCGAGCTTCATACTTCTCCTGTGTGGCGGCATACTTTATCTTCTTTCTGCGCGCCTCAAGGTCTTCCAGCAATTTGGGATCTATAGCCATATGGTTTTCTTCGTTGTGTCGTTAGTGAGAAAGTCCTACCGGGCAGCTGTCTGTATAAAGCCCTGCCAATACGCACTTCCTACGCTGAGCATATTCTACCACACCCACCACGCTATGAAAAGAAAATTCCGCGCTACCACCCGTTTTTTTTACGTTAAATTAGAGAAAACTCTAACTTTTGTCTGTTTGCTTTATTTTTGCTGAGCGAAAATAATACAAGAAGTAGGTAAGACGGAGCGCGGGAAATTACACTTGCACAGTGATGCGAGGGGTGATGATGGCGCGGTGGTAGGCACCGGGGGCAACGTGGGTGCGAGGCCATACGATGCAGTCGTCCAGCTCGCAATCGGAGGGGATGACGGCGTCTTGACCAATGACGCAATCCTCGCTGATTTCCGCTAATGCGGAGATGGAGGCGGAGGGGTGGATTCGTTGAGAGGAGGGGAGCTCCAAGATGGCGTCCAAATAGGCATGGGGGGAGCCGATTTCATGCCAATTCGCCCAGTCAAAGACAACGCCGCCGGCGCGTCCTTGCTTAATGATTTCTAACCAGATGGGGAAGATGGAAAATTTATCATCATTCGGGAACATAGAAGCAACTTCCGGCTCCATGATGTAAGTGCCTGCAAATTGGTGTGTGCCGGGGTTGATGTTGAGAGCATGCCTCATGTCCGTGATGTGGCCGGAGGCGGGGTCGAACCCAACATTGCGATTGCCGTCCACACTGCGCAGAGCCATAGTCAGCAGATTTCCTGAGCGGTAGTGCTCTGACAATAAATCCCGCAGGGGAATGTCCGTAAGGATGTCCCCATTATGCACGATAAGGGGGCCCTTTTTCCAAAGCGGAAGGATTTTTTTGACGCCTCCGCCGGAGTCGAGCGGTTCCTCCTCGTGGCTGAACGTTACGGAGCAGCCACGGTATTGTGGCTCGGGGTAGGGGAACGCTTTGTCCCAAGCGAATTCCAAGCACGATGTGTTGATGATGAACTCCGTAACGCCGTCTTTTATAAAATTATCCATGGTGTGTTGGATAAGCGGTTTTTGGAAGACCGGCATGAGGGGTTTCGGGAGGATGAGGCTCAGGGGAGCCAGGCGAGTGCCGAGACCGGCTCCGAGGATGAATGCTTGCATGGCGAAAAAAACAGTTACCAGAGGTGTGGAAGATTGAAGGAAACGGCACAAATGCCCATGGTGGCATTCGCGACGGCGTGCATGGTGATAGCAGGTGTGATGCGTTTGGTCTTAATTACTAAAATGTATGTAAGTGAGCCGTATATAAAGGCTCCCGCCCAGTCTGCCGGAGCGTGAATGAGCATGAAAGCTCCTGTTGTTACTACGTATGCCAATAGGCTGTGTGTGCCGATGGCTACGTTTTGCGGAAAATCTCGGTTGATGCACCAACGCATCAGGAATCCGCGCCAAAACAGTTCCTCTACAAAAGGTACTACAACAGCTGCTCGGGCAAAACGCATGGCGTATTCCGCCATGGTCAATGCGCTGCCTTCTCCGAACACCTTTTCCGGCATGAATCCGTTGCCTTCATCCGTTATCCACCCGGCGAAGTATGGAAGCATCCACACAGCAATGCCGAGGAGACCGAAAGGTACAGCTAACAGGCAGGGTTTAAGCGCCCAGTCCCAATCTGTTTCCTTGCGTACGTGCCACAACCATCCTGCGCAGACGATTGTTTGCAGCGGGTAGAGCAGCATCTCCGGGGCTTGTTGCCACCACGCGGCTTCCGGGTGTTCCCACTTTATTGCCTCACCGCCGAAGGCCAACACCAAGCTAAATCCCATGAAAATTGCCAAGGGATAAACGCAAGTGCGGTAAAGTCCGGCATCGGTGGTCATTTAATAGCTGCTGTTGGTATAGTTCGGCGCACGCTATTCGCAACATATGTTGCAGATGCCGTGCGCCGAGTATTCCGTTGTTTTTAATTCTTTTGTAAGGTGTCACAGAAGCGTTCCATCTTATCGCACGCTTCCACCAAGAGCTGCATGCTGGTGGCGTAGCAGCAGCGCAGGTAGCCCTCACCACAGGCACCGAATGCCGTTCCGGGTACTCCGGCTACCTTGAATTCCGTGAGTAGGCGCATGGCAAACTCTTTAGAGCTGAGCCCGAAACGCTTTACGCTCGGGAAGGTGTAGAAAGCGCCGCCCGGCAAATGGCAGTCCATCCCCATGTTGTTGAAGCGGTCGACAATGTAGTCACGGCGGCGGTGGTAGCTATCGCGCATCTCCAGCATGGCCGGCACGCCGTTTTGCAGGGCTTCAATGCCTGCCTCTTGACTGGTAATGGTCGGGCAAATCATGGTGTAGGAGTGTATCTTCATCATTTGCTCAATGAGCTCGGACGGTCCGCAGGCATAACCCAAGCGGAATCCGGTCATGGCAAATGCCTTGGAGAATCCGTGCAGCAACAGGGTGCGCTCCTTCATGCCGGGTAAGGAGGCTATGCTGGTGTGCTCCTCTCCGTCGTAGCGCAGCTCAGAGTATATCTCATCCGTCAGCACGAATAAATCGTGACGGATGCATATATCCGCGATGGCTTTCAGGGTTTCCAACGGTGCAATGGAACCCGTTGGGTTGGTGGGGAAGTTGAGCATCAGCACCTTTGTGTTCGGTGTGATAGCTGCCTCCAGCTTGGCCGGATTGAGTGCAAAGAGGTCGTCGATGCTTGTTTCCACCGCTTTAGGAGTGCCGTAGCAAAGCTGTACCGATGGTGCGTAGCTGACATATGCCGGCTCATGGTACAGCACCTCATCCCCGGGGTTGACCAAGCAGCGCAACGCCAAATCTATGGCTTCACTCACGCCGACTGTGGGCAAAATCTCGCAGAGAGGGTTGTAGGAAACATGGAAAAAATCCTCCACATAGGTTGCAATAGCACGGCGCAGACTTTCCAGCCCGTAATTGCTGGTGTAGGTGGTGCGCCCTTTTTCCAGGGAAGTGATAGCAGCCTCTCTGATATTCCACGGTGTGACAAAGTCCGGCTCGCCTACACCGAGGGAAATGATGTCCTTGCTCCCGGTAACGAGGTCAAAGAACTCGCGGATGCCGGATTTTGGCAGGTTGGTCACCTGCTTGGAAAGAAAACGTTTCCAGTCCATTGTCTGTTCAGGGGGCTACGCTGATTCGATTGCTCTCCGGTTCTTCGTGGAAAAGAAGTCCGTTGAGCTTATAGGTTTTGAGTCGGAAATGCGTGGCTGTGGAAAGAATACCATGCAGGTTGGACAGCTTTTCGCTGACAAAACGTGCCACTCCTTGCAGGTTCTCGGCTTCCACCATGACCAACAAATCATAGCCACCGCTCATCAGGTAGCAGCTCTTCACTTCATCAAAACGGGCTATGCGCTGTGCCAAGCGGTTAAATCCGTCGCCTCGCTCCGGGGTGCAGCGTACTTCAATCATAGCGCAAACTCCCACTTCATCGTGATTGACGATGGTTTGGTAGCCGACGATACGCCCCTCTTGCTCAAGGGTAGCTCGCTCCGCGGCAACTTCAGATACACTCACGCCGAGGCGGTCTGCAATCTGCCGGTCGCTCAGGCGCGCGTCTGTCTCCAATAATCTAAGAAGGGCATCCTGTGTCATAAGTCTTCACATACTAGCAAATCCCGGTATGAAGTCAAGCCCCAATCCGGTAATACGGAAATTTTCTCAAAAACGTGTTGACCATTCGTTCTCCTCGTGATAATTTCTTGCAAGACGTGGTAAGTTGGAACATAGCCATCGCTTTGGCGGTACTTGCTTTTGCTCTTCCTTTTCTCATTTTGTACATCCGGGTGGAGGAGCAGCGCAAGCGTTGTCGGAATGAACGCACGGAAAATGATTATTTGCGCCGCATGCTGAAGGATTCCGAGCGCCATGTCCAAAATGATAAATCCCTGTTTTTGGAGGCATTGGGTGTGCCGTTTTTGCTTGTTCGTCCCTCCGGGCGTTTGGTGATGGCCAATAGCGCTGCTTGTGAATTATTGGGGGTGGATGCCACCGTTCATACCAATTTGCTGAAGTTTTTGCCCCCGGGACCGCTGCGAGACGTTATCAAAACTGCCGTTGCTGCGGAAAGTACGGAGGAGGAGTCTATTACCCTCAAGGTTAAGGCAGAGGAACGCAGGTTCCGTGTTACAGCAAAACCGCTCGGTAATGCGGATAAACATGTCGGTATTGTGCTGCATGATGTTACCGCTGAATACAGAACTCAAGTTATTCGCCGTGATTTTGTCGCGAATGCATCGCATGAGCTGCGTACACCTCTCACAATCTTGCGCGGGTATTTGGAAACTTTGCTGGAGGATGCGGATTACGCCGCAAATGAGCAACGTCGTACGCGTTCTCTGGAGGTCATGAAAAAACATGCAGACCGTATTACCAGGTTGGTGGAAGATATGCTGACGGTGTCGCGCTTGGAAACTGCTCATGAGCTGCGCCTTAACTGCGAGCCCTTGGATTTACGCAGCGTGTTGGATGATGTTTACCTGCGTTTGGAGAGCATGTTGCTGAAACAGAAAGCCTGTTTGCTGGTGGAACTTTCTCCTCAGCCTTTTATTATTAACGGTGATAAGTTTTATTGGTCCCAAATCTTTTTTAACCTGCTGGAAAATGCACTCAAGAATAATCCGGACGCAGCCATCGCCATACAAGTAAGTGCAGAGCTGTTGCCCTCTTCTGAAGCCCGGGTTTGTGTGGAAGACAACGGCAGGGGTATTCCGGCGGATGCTTTGCCCTTTGTTTTCAATCGCTTTTACCGTGCAGATGTTACCGGTAAAGTTAAAGGTACGGGGTTGGGGTTATCTATTGTAAAACACGCCGTCGAGGCTCACGGCGGCCATATCTTTGTTGAGAGTGAGCCCGGGGTGTCAACTCGCTTTGTCATGACTCTCCCTCTGTCGGACACTGTTCCTCATGCTGAATTCTAATTATACGTACTCATAAGAAAATCGAGTTGTTTGGGTGCGTTGGCAACCGCCGATTTGCACCCGCCTTATTACATGAAACATGATAATGATTTTATTTTGGAATGCATGCACAGTTATCATGAATCACGCGTAGTGCTGAGGTGTTAAGTGGCTTTATGTTCCGCTCCTGCGCGAATATGATGTTTTTTTGCGGAAAGGTGCTCAATACACGGAAAAACGGCAAAAATTATCTAATTTATAGTCGGGTGCGGACTTTGTTCTTGCAATGGAGGCATTAAACATGTATAAATGAGTTGCAAATCATTTCGTAACATGAAAAATCGTGCCAGTTATACAACGGAAGAGAAGCTTGCCATTGTGCGTGATGTACTTTCCCGCAAGCACTCTATTCAGCATATTGCCAAAGAAAAAAATATAGCTCCCACGCTCATTTCTCTTTGGAAAAAACAGGCGGAGGATGCCATGGAAGCCCGCTTCCGTCCGCAGCCTAAGGGGCGCCGTAAGTTGGAAAAAAATGAGGTGCCCGTCACTCCTCAGCTCCGTGCTGCTAAAAATGATGCCCGTAAGGCAAAAATCAAAGCCTCACATCTTGATGCATCTCTGAAGGAAGCAAAATCCCGCATCTCTGAGTTGGAACAGCAGATTTCTTCCTTGGTGGCCGTGCTCGGTTACAAGCTTGTTAAAGCTCGCCGTCCGTACACCAAACGCAAAGGTTAAGCTTCAGGGGCAGCGCTCCGGAGCGTGAACACCGAATACTTATTTTGTCATACTTCGTTTTTATTTGATGGAAATTGACGTTCGGTGTGTCTAAATGTCAGGTGTCGGCTTTGCGCCTGCCTGATATTCGCATCCGTACACGAGATGCGGAAAACATCAACTTAACAATAATATAATGAATATACCATTTCTGAACCGCCTCCGAAACATGGGAACCATGGTAGTATCTGCTGCTGCAGCGCTGGTTTCCTGTACCTCCGTGGGATATGCGGAGCCGGATTTTGACTCCATCAGCAAACAATTTGCGCTTGTGTTGCAGAACGCTCACTACTCTCGCACTCGCTTTTCAAGTGAATTGAATGAGAAATTTCTTGAGAGCTATTTGCTGAGCGTAGATCCGCAGCAGTTGTACTTCACTCAAGAGGATGTAGCAGCTTTGCGTGCTCGCTATGCTCCTATTTTCGGTGATTGCCTGTTGACTAACAGAGCAAAGGCCTTGGCGGAGGCTTTGTATTCAGAGTACTCCACCCGTGCACTCAGCCGTATCAGTGCTGCGGAAAAGCTGCTTGCATCGTACGAGGCCGGATTACCCGCATTCGATACGGATCGCACCACACCGCGCTCACGCCGAAAGTTGCCGCGTTGCAAGAACAGTGCAGAGCTTGACCAAGCCTGGCGAGATATGGTGGATGACATGGTGCTGACCGAGGTAATCCGCCGCGAGAATGTGTCTCGCTTAGCCAAAGAAAAAGGCAAGCCGGACCCCTCTCTCAAGGAGAAACCCATCACGGAGAAGCTTGCTGCACGCCTCAAGCGTTTGCGCAACGAGGTTCAGGAGGCAGACACGGAGGATATGGTGGCAATGCTGTTGCACTCCGTTGCCCGCACCTATGACCCCCACAGCGATTACATGAGTGCTCGTGAGGAGCAGCGCTTCAAGGATATGATTAAGGCTTCCATCGTCGGTATCGGCGCCCAGCTCAGTGAGCAGGATGATGGTACCACCCGCATCGAGGGTATTGTTAAAGGTGGCCCCGCCGCCAAGAATGGACAGCTTAAGCTCGGTGATCGCATCATTGCCGTGGATAGCAAAAATGACGGGCAATGGACTGACATCATGTACATGAGCATCGATAAGGTGGTGGATTTGGTGCGTGGTCAAAAGAACGTTCCTGTGAAGCTCCGTGTCCTTTCCGGAGAGGGAGAAGAGGAGCGTGAGGTAACCATCATTCGCGATGAGGTCCCCATGTCGGAGTCCTTGGCCAGTGCCAAGATTGTGGAGATGAAACTTGCCGGGGGCAAGACCCGCCGTATCGGTATTCTGACTCTTCCTTCCTTCTACATTGACTTGGATAACGGCGACGTGCGCTGCGCGGTCGATGTCAAGAAACTCCTGTTGCGCATGAAGGAAGAGGGCGTTGAGGGCTTGGTGGTGGATCTCCGCTTCAATGGCGGTGGTTCCTTGGAAGAAGTCCGCAAGATGGTAGGCTTCTTTACCGGTGCAGGTCCTGTGGTGCAGGTCCGCGACCCCCGCGGTCATCGCGAGCGCCTTACTGTCAGCGGTCGCAAGATTTTTGACGGCGAGATGGTGGTTATCACCAACAAGTTGAGTGCCTCCGCTTCCGAAATCTTCGCCGGCGCCATGGCGGACTACGGTCGCGCTGTCATCGTGGGTGATGAATCCACCTTCGGCAAAGGCACCGTGCAGATTCCTCGCAGCCTTACGGATTACCTGCCCTATTTTGCATCTGAAGAAGGGGCGGGCATGATTAAGGTGACCGTGCAGAAGTTCTACCGCATTAACGGAGCCTCCACGCAGCTGAAGGGTGTTGAGAGTGACATTGTGTTGCCCATGAGCACGGCAGCCTTGCAGCTGGGAGAAGGTGAGTTGGACTTCGTAATGCCGTATGATGAGATAGCTCCTGCCGGAGGCTATGTGAAGGATACCCGCTTAGCTCGCATATTGCCCATTCTCTCCGAGAAGAGCGCGGCCCGCGTAGCAGCCGACAAGGATTTGCAATATTCCCGCTGGTACATAGACTACCGCCGCGCCTTGCTGGAGGCCAATACGGATTCCCTGAACAAAGCAAAGCGTGTGGCTGAAAACGAGGAGCTTGTGCGCCGCCAGAAGGAAATCAGCGAGGACCGCAAGGTGCGCTACGCTGCTCTTGCTGAGGCTGATGCCGCCAACCTTCGTGTGTACCGCCTGAAGTTGGATGACGTGGATTGCGAGCAGCTGCCCGTCATTACCAAGCCCGAGGATGAAAAGTACATGGATGAGATGGAAGACCCTGAGGATGCCCTTGAGGATGATGTGGATTACCCCTCCACTCTGGATCCCATTCTTCGTGAGTCCATGAACATCGTCAACGACATGTTGGATATGCCCTGATACCGGGCTGCCGTATCTGGAAACATTAAACTCAGCGCCTGCCGGAATCGAATCTTGGCAGGCGCTTACTTTACAGGAAAACACCATGCCACTTGCTGCTTCCGGAAATAGTGAGGGTGAATACGTTTCCCCTCGGTTGCGTGATTTGGATGAGGATAACTTGCCTCGCGAAAAACTTTTTTCAAAGGGAAGAAAAGCTCTGACGGATGATGAGCTTATCGCCATCTTTTTGCGTACCGGTGTGCGCGGTTGCAATGTGCTGGAGCTGGCCGGTAAGTTAAAAAAAGCAGCCGGCTCATTGTCCGCCTTGGGGCAAATGGAAGCCGGTGAAATTGACGGCCTGCTTAAAGGTATAGGCCCTGCTAAAGCTGCAACCTTGGCAGCCGGGTTTGAGCTGGGGTTGCGTGCCGCCCGTGCAGAACTTGTGCGGGCAGATATGAGCAATCCTCACAATGTATATGATTACATGAGTGGAGAGCTGCGCTTTGAAACGCAGGAGGTGCTTTGTGTCATGATGCTGGATGCCCGTAGGCGTCTCATTCGTATGGAGCGGATTGCCGTTGGTACTCTCACCCGTGTTTTAGTGCATCCGCGGGATATTTTTAGGCTTGCCATTCGCTATAATGCTTTCAGAATAATTCTGGTGCATAATCACCCGAGCGGGTCAGTAGTGCCGAGTGAAAATGATAAACAACTGACGGATGCTGTAGCTCAAGCCGGGCAAATTGTATGTATCCCGCTTATGGACCATGTGATTATCGGCGCATCTGATGGCTCCGGCGTCGCACCTTACTATAGTTTTGCAGAACACGGAATGCTGATAAAATGAAAGATTACCACACACACCACATTCGCCCGTGCGGAGGTTCCCTCTGTTCCGTTACCCCGGATGATTGGGAGCGCGTTGCTGCTGCGGAGGGGATGACTCCGTGCTTTGGGGTGCATCCCTGGCATGCACATGCCGTGCAGGAACCGGCAGAGTTTGCGTTTGAGCTTGATGAGTGGTTGTGTCGCTACCCCACAGCAGAGGTGGGAGAAACCGGCCTGGATGCTTCTGAACGGCACAAGCCCACGTTGGAGACACAGCGTTTGCTATTGCATTTGCACTTGGGGGCTGCTTTCAGGCACGAGCGGCTTGTGCATTTGCACGGAGTGCATGCCTGGGCTGAGTTGCTGGGTATTCTTAAAGAACGGGCTCGTTGCAATACCCTACCGCGTGTTTTGTTGCATGCATGGAATGGCTCACATGAGATGGCTCGCGAGTTCTTGGCTCTGGGAGCAGTGTTTTCCGTCGGCTATCGCGAGCTCAGCCACCCGCGTGCCGTGGAGCGTTATGCCCGTATTCCGGCGGAGCGCCTCTTCCCGGAATCAGATGACCGCCCCGAGCTTTGGCCTCAAACACTTGCCCTTTTCCGCCTCTTGCGAGCCGATAAATAAACAGGAAAACTCATCAGACATCTCCAAAAACACGCTTGTGGGTTCGCAGAAAGCGTAAGGTGAGCAGAACGGCTGTGATAGTAAGAGCAACGATGAAGCTTACCCATGCGCCGGCCGGCCCCATGGCGGGTACGATGTAGTCCGTGCGGATGAGCAAAAATGCCAGCGGGAAACCCACAAGCCAATAGCTCAGGAGGTTGCTCCATGTGATGATGGTTGTGTCGTGGCAGCCACGCAGTAGTCCTGCCATGATGGCTTGGGTGGCGTCCGCTATTTGGTATATGGCGCAGTAGACGAGTAGAACCGAGGCGGTATTGATGATTTCCTCTGCTCCGGTGTAGCAGCTCACAATGTGGCGGCGGAAGATGATGGTGCCAATCATCAGCACCAGTACAAAAAGGTAGGTGATGAACAGCAGCGTGCGAACCATGGCGTTGAAGGCTTCTTGCCGCCGCCCGCCGATGTGGTATGCTGCGCGGATGGAGCTTGCAATGCTCAGGCTCAGCGGCAGCATGAAGATGAGCCCGCTTACGTTGAGCGCCACTTGGTGGGAGCTGATGGCAGTGGTTCCCAACGGTGCGATGATGAGCGTAACCAGACAAAAGAAACTCATTTCACACAGCGCGGCCACGCCCAGCGGGAATCCCAGCTTGAGTGTTTTCAGGATAAGTGCAACATCCGGTTTGCGGAATGCCAGCATCTGAATGGCTCGGACCCGGTGCTGACTGCTGCCCAGCATCAGCGCCAGCATCATCAGGCTCATCGACCAATTGATGATGGAAGTGGCCAAACCGCAACCCGGACCTCCCAGCGTCGGGAATGGTCCCCACCCGAATACCAATGCGTAGTTGAGCGGTATGTTCAGGATTAACCCGAAAAATGCGACTACCATGGCAGGTCTTGTTTGCCCGTATCCTTCAAAGTTGGCCGCAATTACGCGCATAATCAGGTTTGCGGGCAGTCCCAAAAGTATGTAGTAGGCGTATTGCCTTGCCATTCCGGCCAATACGGGGTTGTCCGTGGTGATGCTGAATACGTATGTTCCCGCATATATGACCGCTATATCAAACACGGTGAGCACGAGTGCCAGTACTTTTCCGTTGTTGAGGTATATTCCTGCTGAGGCACTGCGCCCGGCGCCTCTCAGGCGGGAAATCATTGCACTCAGTATGCTCAGCACCGCGCCGGTGGAAAACATGATGGTGCCTGTTATGGAAAAACCCATTGCAACTGCGGCTAAATCCGTCTCTCCCATCCAGCCGGCCACCAACGTGTCCGTTACCCCCATTCCCATATGTAGGATGTTGGCGATGTATAGCGGCAGCATGAGCGCCAATAAGCGCTTCAGTTCATGCTTGTCAATCAGTCCTGTTGTTCTTCCTTTTTCCATACGTGCGTTACATTGCTAATCGTGTAGGGGGCTTTCGCCCCCTCACACACCACCGTACGTGCCTTTTATGGCATACGGCGGTTTCCTAACCTTTACAGATTACGCTCTGCAATGAGACTAATCCCATTTTCCTGAACCACTCTTTTCCCATGGCTCG
>JAFQDN010000023.1 GCA_017415995.1 Akkermansia sp.
GCCACCCCGGCTCGGAGCTCCGCTTCGCTACGGTCCTCGCACTATATGCCGCCCTCGTCGCCCTCGCTAGCGCTCAGGCAGCTCGGGCTCTATTTCATTTTTGCTTGTTACCTAGGGCTTACGCCCTAGGCTAAGTTAGATTACCCGCTGACGCGGGTTCTGATTTAGGCTCCCGTCTTCGCTGCTGCGCAGCTACGCCGAGGCAGGCGCTGGCGCTCGCAAACTCCCCTCCAACTTCTGATTTCTCGCTCAACGCAAACTGTGGCATCAACCATAAACTTTAACAGAGCCTTTCTTTTTATCAAAGTCCTCCTCCCTCCCCCCCGCGAGGTACCAAAAATGCGGTGGCCACCCGAAGGAGAGCCACCGCAAAAAAGAGGGGTTATGCAGAAGCGCGGAGCTTACTCCGCATCATCAGAAGATGCATCTTCCGTGGGAAGCGCAAGCAGGATGTGAATGGTGCGCACGCCATCGGAGATGGTATCCGTAGCATGAACGGCATCAATTCCCTGAGTGAAAGCGCCGAGCATGGAGAGCTCAGGAGCCGCCTCAGATGCAACAGCCAATGCGCCGGGGCGAAGCGTATACACAGCACCGGAGAAGTTAATCTTACCGTTACCGTGCTTAATCATTTGCTTGTTAAGAGCCGCGGAATTACCAAAGGCAAAGAGAGTTTGCGTCATGGTAACGTTAAACTCACAGGGGATACCCAAGGAGGCCATATCCGCCGTATGGGAGACAGAAGTCTTATCCTTTTTGGTCTTAACGAGCTTCTTGAGGGAATCCGCCTTACCACCCAACATACGTCCGGTTGCCGTTACAAGCTCATCACCGGCAGCACCGAGAGCTTTACGGTCTTTAACGGCGTTGAAATATGAGACGAGCATCTCGCCCTGCTTATTGGGCATAACCACATACGCGGGAGCCTCGCCGAGAGCGGAACAAGAAGCCGTGAGAGCCTTGATAACAGGCTTAACGCGGGGCATGGCCTTGAGGAAAGCATCTGCACCGGAGGCGGAAGCCTCAGCAGGTTCCATAGCGGTGAAATAGCCGGCAGCCAAGTTCAGGGCAGGCTCCAGCACGGACTCCAAGCGAGTGGACTTGGAAGCAGGTGTCTCCGGAGTGGACTCAGAGAAGAAGAGAACACTCTTGTTACGAGCAATGCGAGCCAAACGAATGTGACCGGCGGAGTAGGAAGCACCGTAAGAATCGACACTGAGCTTGGCATGGGCGCCGTCCTCCTCATCCCACATGCAGAACGTGAAGGGCTTGGAGGTATCCGTACGAACAAAGTCGGAAAGGAAGGAAACAACGGGCTGAACACTGCGGGATGCAGCGTTGTAGGCAGCGATGTTGTCGGAATCCTCAGAACCCATGGCAGAGAATACCTTTTCCGTGAACTCAGCAAAGGCATCCAAATCATACTTACTGTAGCAGTTGCCGGCGTTGATGAGCTCCGGACTGATGTAAACGGAAGTCTTAAGACCGGACAGAAGGTAAGAGTCACTGAACTTCAGGGCATCGGTGCTCAGTACGGATTTGGCGGGGGACTCAGCCACATTCACCTCGGACGGATCCTCACAAATGACGGCCACGAGGGCTCCCTTCACTTGCTTGAAGAGGAGGTAGAGGGAACGAGCTTCAATCTCTTCACGGAGAGTAGACTCAATGGAGGCGTCACCCTCCGGCATGTCGAAAATAGCCTTGAACGGGATTTTAACACCTTTGCAACCGGCCTCTTCAACAGCAGTGCCGCCCTTGCTTTCATAAAGCTTGATGTAGTCCTGAGCAGCATCCATCAGATAACGCTGAGCAGGCACATCCACCGTAACAGCAGCGTAGATGGGATGAACTTTGATGGACTTGATGGCGCGCAGGGCATCCAAAGCGGGTTTACGAGCCTCTGTTACAACTTGGTCGCCGATAATACCGGAATACTCAGCACGGGCAGCCTCCGTCCAGGCCTCAGCACGGGCAGGATACTGCACACGGCCATGCAGATACTGGTAGATAGGCATGATTTTGGTGAGAGCAGCTGCATTTCCCTTACCAACGGCAAAACCGAAGGTCTCAATATGTTCGCTGATTTTCGGATTATCCAATCCCTTACCGGGCTCAATGAACAGCAAAGGCATGGTCTTGTACATGCTGCTGATGTCCGTAATGGCCACGCAGGCCTCAACATCGGCAGGCATTACAGCCAAGGCATCCAAGGTAGCAGCTCGGCGCTCCGGGGTGGTCTCCACCTCACGAGGAGCAGCAGCCAAGTCTTTGTACAGCTGTACAAGAGTACGAGCAGACGCACTCTCAGACATTAACGGAGCGGCTGCTACGGCAGATATTAGAAAGGCATGACGGAAGTTCATAACTGAGCGTATTCTATCCAATACATGGCACCAAGTAAAGCCAAAAATGACATTATGTCAGTAGGAAATTTCAAAAGCAAAAAAAGCTTAACCAAACGCCAAGGCAGAACCATGAGCCTACGCATCAGCCAGTTGAGCGCAGAGATTCTTCCAAGAAATCGAATAAACAGAGGATGAATGATTTGAGGCACAGAGGAAGCGAAAGCCGTAGCGGCGCGAGAAAGCCACCCCCTCAGCGGTAACATTGTCGGTAAGCACCTCAGAACAGCGATGGCTGACAGCTGCATATTGCTCAACCGCGCGCCGGAGCAAACGGCGGGTAATACCGCGGTGGCGGTATGCCGCATCCACAACAACACAACTCAGGAACATGTGTAAGGGAGATGAGGGTTCAGCCTCAATATCCACCACCCCGTCCAAAGTGAGGAAATGATCATTAAAGAGTCCAGCCCTCAACGCCCGGGCAATGTGGGGCTGAACGGGGAAAAGATTCACAAAGCCAACCACCCGTCGGCAATCTGACTCCGCAACAACGGTGTACGGATAGCGCAAGTACCAGCGATACGCCTCTTCCGGAGGGGTAATGAATTCCTCACCGTAAAAGCAACGCTCCAGCTGAGCCATCTGCTCAAAGTGAGAAAAATCGAGTCCGAGAGGAGGAGTAACCACGGGGCATCATCCTTTTTTGTGATTGTGGCGAACTGTTTTTACCTTCGTCAAGACGGAGGTTTTAATATCATAGCGATATACTGTATGGCTACACCCACAGCACCAAGTAGAAAACTCGAACACATGAGAATCAACCCACCAAATAGCCCCCTTGCCGCTTACGGAAATCTGATTTTTCCAATCCGGCTCCGTAGGCGCATCCAAATCTGCAACTGAGAGCACATGGTGCTCCCCGCCTCCGGCCAACACCAGATAGCGGCCATCCGAAGACCACGGGGCTTGATTATACTCCCGATTTACACCATACGGAGGAATGAGCAGCTTACCGCCGGGGGTGCGCAGGAGTATCTCAGTCGGCCACGGAGGGCCAACAATACCAACCTCTTCGTCATACGTATACCCATATTGCACCCACCCTTTACCGGCCGGGTTACCTATCCGCTCAACAACGGTGGAATACCTGCCATCCGACTCCTTGACAAGCACCTTAAAATCATCCACTCCCGCAGCTTCCAGTTCAGATATCAACTGTTGAAGATGAGCGGACTGCAAATCCGCAAAAGACTCTACACGCAGCTGCATGGGTGCTTTATCCTTCGCCAATGCTTCCAAACACGTCTCCACCTTCGTTTTATCCGTCACCACCACCTCAACGGCATGAACAACGGCACATGAAAGAAACATCAACGCAAGCAAAATTCTCATAACAAAACGGAATATAAACACAATAAGAAACCGAGTCAAGTCTATTTTCATGCTTGACGGCAAAAAGCTATCTACTTACAATAAGACACACATGACACCGGAACATTCAGCAGGCGGCATACGCATTCACCAAACACGCACTGTGGGGGGGTACCGCAACTCACCGGTATGGAAAAAGCTGAATGAGCACTACACGAATTTTCGCACACAAGTGACCATTGCCGAGGCATTTACCCGCCGGAGCGTTGGGCTGAATGACGGCGCATGCCGAATCATTCCCGCAAAATCAGACTGCACCTACTGCATCATCGGTGATGTACACGGGGAATTTGAAACCTTGCTGAACATCATATGCCATGCGCGCACCGTAATCACGGGGCAACTGCACTTTATCCTGCTGGGAGATTGCATAGACCGAGGTGAGGGCGACTTTGCCGTTTTGGCCCTGATACAAGACAGCCTCTTGGGGAGGAACCGAGATGAGTTTACCCTCACCTACCTGTGCGGGAACCATGACTTTGCCGTAGACATGATGCCCAATGGCTACTTTTATTCAGCCGTAAGCCCGGCCGATACAACAAACCACCTCAACACACTCAGCAAATCCGGCCATGCGTCCGATGCGCTCCTTCTCGGCAAAGCCGTCATGGAACTGGCGCGAACATCGCCGTACGTGGCAGAACTCGTGTGGGGGCAACAACAGGAATCCGCGTTTCTTTTGGCGCATGCCGCTCCCCCGCATACGGATAATCAGCAGCAACTCCGCGCCCTTTACTCCGGTAAAAATTGCCACAATCTCTACACGGATTTACCGACTGACTTGCTCTACCCCTGCCGAGATGATTTGATGCGAGGCATACTCCGGATGCAGCAAATGCGCGTGGCGCCTAACAGGGGATTTCTTGCCACCGCGCAAGGCACAGAAGACGCAGCGGATTACTTTGACTTGCACCGTGAGTTGACCGGCAGACGCATTATCGGCATGTTCCGAGGGCACGACCACGTTGCCCACGGCGGCAGCATTACCCCAACCCGCAACGCCTTTATCTGCACACTCAATGCCATGGGTGCCGGTAACACCACCGTAGCACATTGGCAACCCGGACTCCCCATTACGCTGTACTCTTTCTGAGCCTCGTCAAAAAAAATACATTATTTTCTTGACATAAGTTCAAAAACATGTTATAAACAACTTATCAACTTCCCCAACCCTCACAAAGCCCCTCCCCCCCCTTGCGCAAAATGAAGATACTGCACACATCAGACTGGCACTTAGGCAACCGCATGCTCGACAAAAGCCGTACCGAAGAGTTCCGCGACTTCACGGCATGGCTGTTACAGCTCATGAGGGAGAAACAGGTAGACGCCCTGTTAATCAGTGGCGATATCTTCGACAACAGCACCCCGGGGGACAGCACCCTGGAGCTGTACCATGACTTCATCAGCAAGGCAGACGAAACAGGTTGCCGCTACATCATTATAACCGGGGGCAACCACGATGGCATAGCCCTGTTGGATTCCTCCGGGCCACTGCTCAAACGCCATAACACCTACATGGTTAGCAGCCTGAAAAAGGAGGAAAGCAACAAATGCCTGATTCCTCTGCAACACCGTGACGGCACGCCCGCCGCCTTGGTATGTGCCGTGCCATACCTGCGCCCGCGCGAGGTAAGCCTGAGTGTAAGCCCGGATGCCGACATCAACGATGCTTACATCCGTGGCATCCGCTCCGTGTACGATGAGGTTGCAACGCACGCTCAGGAGTGGAAGGCCGCCAACTCCGGCTTACCCGTCATCTGCATGGGGCATTTGGCCGTAAGCGGCGCGGAGGCAACAGCCTCCACCCACAGAACCATCGGGCTGCTGGACGAGGTAAGCAAGAGCATTTTCTCAGAAACGTTTGATTACGTAGCACTCGGGCACATCCACAAAGGATACGCTCTGGACCGGGGGCGCATCTGCTACAGTGGCAGCCCCCTACCCATGGGAATAGACGAAACGGAGAACCGGCACATGCTGCTGGTGGATGTACAACAAGACGGCATCCGCACGGAAGAGATACCGGTACCGCTCTTCACTCTACCGGTGCGTCATGAGTGCAGCAATGTGGACGAGCTCAATGCCCTGCCCGGAATAGTGGCAAAAGAAGCGGCCGACTGCAATCGCGTGTGCCTGCAACTCATTTACAGCGGTGATGATTTGACCACCGACCAATTGAAAGCCAAGGCAGATGAGCTCTTCAAAACCCTTTACCACTACAAAATAACATTCCGGCGCCCCGGCATGTACATGAGTGTAGAAGAAGAGGAAGTTGATGACGGGCTCAAAAACAAGAGCCCGGAAGACATCTTCAACATTTGCTTGGAAAAGCACGATTTGAGTCCGGAAATGGCAGCAGGAGTCACAGCATGCTTCCGTAAAGTCCTCTCCGACTTAAACATCTGAATCCCCCACCACCAACACACCCGTTATGAAAATCGAACACGTACGCATCAAGAACATCAATTCCCTCTCCGGAGAATTCAGCATTGACTTCAACGAAAGAAGCCTCGCGGATTGTGGCATCTTCGGCATTACCGGCCCCACAGGCTCCGGTAAGAGCACCATTTTGGATGCCATCACCTTCGCACTGTACCGCTGCACACCCCGCAATCAATCCTGCATTACAAACGCGGAAAACGAACTCATGAGCAAAAATGCCCAAGAGTGCGAGGCCGAACTCATCTTCACCAACAACGGCAAACGTTACCGCTCCACGGTAAGCCACAGACGCACACGCAGGGGCTCAAAAACACCGTTTGCTCAGCCCCAACACCAACTCTGTATTCAACTGCAGGACGGCTCCTGGCAAGAGTGTGCCGACCACACCAAACTCAAGGAGGTATATGCCAAGGTTGTGGAGGTCACCGGGCTTACTTTCAACAACTTTATCCGTAGTGTCATCCTGCCGCAAGGGCAGTTTGCGGCCTTCCTGAAGGCGGATGAAAAAGAACGAGCCGACATTCTCACCACCATCACGCACACCGAGGAGTACGAGCAAATCGGCATCCGCGTGCATGAAGAAGTCGCCAAGTTGCAAGTTGAAAAGGACAAGTTCCCCGTCATTGAAACCCTGAGCGATGAGGACTTGGCTGAAAAAACGGCATTGTTCCGGAAGTATTCGGAAGCCCGCCATGCAGCTGAAAAAACTGTAAAAGAACTGGAACAAGCCATACAGTGGAAAAAGGATTGCGCAGCAGCCCAAACAGCATGCGCCACGGCAGAAGCCAAGCAACATGAATGCGCGGCTAAGATTAAAAGCTTGCAGGATAGCGGTGCCGAGGAAATAATACGTAAGGCGCAGGCGGCTCGTTCCGTTTTACCCACTGCCACAGAATATGATAACAGCCTCACTGAGTTGCAGACACGCCGTAACGGACTCCCCGGTGCCCGCTCTGATAAACAAACAGCGGAGGAAAAACGCAACCGCGCACTTGCTGCCGCGGAGCAGGTGAAAAAGGATGCCGAGCAACGCCGCCCCCAGCTGGAGCAAACACTCCGTGATGTGGAAGATAACATGCGCCCTCAGGAGACAGAGCTTGCAGCTCAACGATTGTTAACGCAGCAAGGCAGAAAACGTGCAGAAGAAGCGAAAAATGAGCTCCTCCAAGCTGAGAAAAATGCCAAAAACGCCACGGATACCCACACCAAGGCAGAACAAGCGCAACAAGCAAACAGAGCAGCTTTGGAGGAATGTGCCCGTAACGCGCCCCCGGAAGAGGCTTTGACCGAGAGCTTGGTTCACCTGCGCCATTGGCAACAAGCACCCAACGCAACCGCAGCCCTGCCCCCCACGCAGCAACTGCAACAGCAAGCACAGGAAACGGAGGCTGCCATCCGGGAGCTGTTGCAGGGGCGCACTCGCGATGAGCTTGTCCGCCATGCAGACAAGCTTGGTACCCTGCAAACAGCCGTTCAACAGCTCGGAGCTGCCACAATTGAGCTTACTAAAGCAGAAAATGAATTGGATGAAGCCCGAAAAGCTAACGCAGCCCTGCCCTCATGCGATGAAGCGGAGCAGAAGCTGCACCTCATTCAGGAAAAATTGGAGCTGCTCACCCGCCTGCAAGGCATGCAGGAAAAACTGGATGGCCTGTATAAAGACCTCCGCTCCGGCAAGCTGGACCGCTGCCCGTGCTGCGGGTCTACTACCTACGGAGAACGCACCGTTACCCAAAATGAGGAAGTTGAAGGTGTGAAGAACGAGCTGAATATTGCCCGAAAAGCCTTCGAGGAATTGCGCAGAAAACACACAGACCTGGGCAAGAAACTCGTTGCGGCGCAAACGAAATTTGACTTTGCCGGCAACAGCAAAACCGTTGCGGAGAATGCCCTGAACGACGCCCTCCGGAATTGTGGACTGACGGAAGCTCCGCAACAGCTTGAAGAGAGCATCTGCACTGCGCGCGAGCAAATTGCAAAGCATGATACCCTGCAAAAGCGGCTCGAAACCTTAAACGAACAGCTGCACCGCGCCACACTGCGCGATAACTTGCTTGCTGCGCTCGCACCGTGTACAGATGAACACCCCGCCACATTGCAAGAGGCGGAACGTGTCATTTCTCAGCTCATCAAACGCAGAAAAACTTTTGTCGACCTTCAACAAAAGGTAGAATCGGGGCAGGCAGAACTCACCCGAAAAGAAGAGCAAAAAAATGCTGCAACCCAACAGCTTGACGATGCGACAGAGCGCTTCCGGAAGGCGGATAAGGAAAGCAAAGAGAGGGAAGCCACGTTCACTCAAAACCAAGCTGCTTTCATTAAACGTTGGGGCGAGAACAATACCGCCGCCAAACTCTCCGAGCAGCTTACTCGCCAAATCAATGAACTCAACGAGAAAGTGAGTACAGCTGAAAAGACGCTGCAACAAGCCAACAACAACGTGGAGCTCGCTGCTCTCAACCTCCGGAATGTTGAAAACAACATTACTCAGGCCGAAAAGCGGCACACTGCTGCACAAACCGCATTCAACCTCGCTTTGCAGGAGCACAAGTTCTCCGATACGCAAGAATACAAAGATGCTCTGCAACGCATCAACGATGCAGAAGAACTTAACCGCCGACTCAGACAACTGACGGAAACGCTCCAAGCTCATACTGCCTTGGTGCAACGAGAACAACAGGCCTTCCGACAATTGCAGGATGCTCAGCCTGCTCACGCCGAGGCCGAGCAGCACACGCTAAACGAGCTCTTGCAATGCAAAACCGATGAAGTTGACACCAACAGAGCCGCTGCGGAAACTCTGGCCGTGGAACTCCGCTGCAACGAGGAAAACATCCGTAAGCGCAACGAACAAAATCTGCAAATTGCCACTCTTGATGAGCAACTCTGTTACTGGCAAAAGCTCAAAGATGTGCTCGGTGGCACAAAAGAAAGCTTTAAGCAATTTGCCCAGCAACTCACCTTCGAGTCCCTCATCAAGCACGCCAATGTTGAGCTCCGCAAGCTCACAGACCGTTTCCTCTTGGTGCGTGGTGAGTCCAAAAACGCTAAAGCCGGTTTGGAACTCAATGTTTACGACTACCTGCTCAGTGCTACGGAGCCGCGCAGCTGTAACAACCTCTCCGGTGGTGAAACCTTCCTCGTCAGCCTCGCTCTCGGGCTCGGGCTCGCAAAAATGGCCTCCGATACCCCCATCGATACGCTCTTCCTCGATGAAGGTTTCGGCACCCTCGATAACGAAACCCTTAATCAAGTGCTCAACAGCTTGGACTCCATGCAGGCAAACGGCAAAATGATTGGCATCATTTCTCACGTGGACAAACTCTGCGACCGCCTCGGTACCCGCATTTCTCTCCGCCCGCTTGCCAACGGCTTCTCCACCCTCGAACCTCACCCCGCTATTTCTGCAAAACCACACTAAGCAAAAAAAACGTTATAACATGTACCGCAAGGTGTACAATAAGTTCAAGCGTTTTCTCAAAGACGAACAGGTGCTCCCCAAACAAAAGCGGTCAAAAAAAATAGCACAAGCATCAATAATCCTGCACGGGAGAGCCCGGGGTGGCGGAGCATGAGGATGGCACCTGCGCGTTGAATGCGCAGGTGTCCGACAAGAAGTCATGCCATTCAATGAAGGTCATGGGGCGGCGAGAAGAAAGCGGGAAACGGAAAGCGTTGATGCGGCGCTCCACTTCTTCCATGATATCCTCGGGGAGGCGGGAAACGGCATCCGCGATGGCTTCCAGATGCTCGCAGGCATTGTGGCAAACAAGGGGCAAATCGCACCTCGTCTACGGCATCATTCACGTTCTTGATGATATGGAACGGATCAAACGATATACTTACATGGGGGAGGTGTTCACGAAGAGCTTTGAGGTATGCGTTCCCTCTATCAATACTCACCACCTCAATGTCTTCTTTTTGTTCCGGCGTCAGACTACGGAAAAATCCATCCGGACTTGCAGTTCCCTTACCCTCCTTAAGCCAGAGGATTTCTCCGGTGCTGCCATCTATCACGCATGTTACGAACTTCTTATCACGCCCCGGATATTTCTCATCTATAATCAGGGCTCGCCTGCCGTCCATGCAAATCGGGCGGACTTCATCCGGGAGGATGAGGATGTCCTTATCTGCTCGTAGAATACTGCTTTGAGACAGGCGTAAAAGCTTGGAAAGCAGTCTGCCGAGGTCTCCTGCATTAACCTTGCAATGTACCCCATAAGGCGAAGAGTCATGCAACGTTTGGGGTGTATGCATTGGGGCCTGACTACTGCATATTTTGAGCAATGAGGACAGAATAAACAGGGTTTCTCTATCTGCAGCTCAATATCGTACTGCATATAGGGGTATCTACTACGGTAAGTTGACGACTCCCTCGTCTTTGCATTCGACGGTTGCAGACTCTACACTTGAATGTCTCAGAGGAGACAAACTCGTACTTTACAACTATTTGATTACCTGTACAATCTGACGCAGAGGTGCGCCGGCCTTTCATTTCAAGAGCCGGTATAATGTTCATTCCAACCACATATTACCACAACTCTTGATGGTTGGCGCGCCTCAGTCCGTCATTCCGCGTCTTTTTTGACGCAGTGCCGAAAATAAGCCCATTTCATCATTTTTACGTTATTCTTCCTCCCTTTTTTTTCGCAGCCCGTGTATCTTTTTTTTTATTTTTGCAACTTTTCAACTTGACTTCCAATACGTTTTTTGTAGAATAAGGTTGACAGCCATCGAGCGCATCTCCCCATATGTTAGGACATTTCATGAGCAGCCTAGCCGGCAACGGTAGTATTAAGTTCACAAGCATACCGATAAACACCCTCCACACACTCCCGGAGGGTACTCTGTGCGTCGCAGTAGAAAACGCCACAAATCTGCAAAACACCGGGCTGCCCTGCCGGATAAAATTCGGAATTCTCACAACAAACGAGCAGATTATTCTGCAGGAATGCACGAAGGAAGACATTCACTCCGCCCATTTCAAAATCAACAAGGTCACAAAAGAGAACTTTTGCCCGACACTATGGAGTCTGTATGTGCCGGAGAACGCAACAGAGCTGTACAATCTGAAGCAAGCGCACAGCAAGGCGCTGCAGGAGTTAGGCACCTTACACCAATATTTGCGCAGTTATCCGGGAGATGATTTTACCGCGGAGTGCCTGTTCGGCGACACGAGCGTTCTGGAGTACATACGCACCGGCAATACCGGGCAGCACTGGTGGACCCCGCTGTATTACAAAATAGACGAAATACAGCAAGAATTAGCATCCGCCGTCAAGAACGTCGCACGTATTAAGTTGCCAACATTCACAACACCGGATAAAATGAATGTGGAACTGCTGCATTTCAAGCATCACGGTATCACCATTGAGGACAACTGGGTTATCCATTTTGCTCGCTGCCGTGTACCGAATAACAGCAATCAGATTAAGCTGGACACCCTGCAAACCTTCTGCGACATTACACCCAACACTGAACCCGGTGCCGCCTGTGAATACAAAAATGAAACGGAACAAAAAAGGCTACAGCACCGCAACCGTGCCGTGTGGCACCTTTTCCACGCCGAGCAAATAGGCTCTTACAATCTTCTGTACAACAACTGCGAACACTTCTCCCGCTTGTGCAAAGTCGGCAAGAAGCAATCCGCCCAAGTCAAAAATGGCATCGTTGATGCCGCGCTGGCTATTCTCCCCTACTTTATCCCCGGATACGGCATTGTTGGAAAGTTAGCCACCTCCCTCGGGTTACCTCTTCTGAAAAAAACTCTTAAACTCAACGCATAACTTTTTGCTTACCCATACCATGAACAGAAAAACCACCATCGATCAGATCATCGCTACGCGTCAGGCTAAACAGGCTGAGCTGCAATCCAAGCACCAAGCTATCTCTGATATCCGCGACGCGCTTAAAGTTTTGAAAAAGCAAAGTCAGGAATTACAAACCAAAATGCCTGACGACATCGTTACCTGCCGCAAACTGCAGGAAGTCAGCACCAAATTAACAGAGGCTGAAACCAAGGCAAAAACGCTGAATAAAGAGCTGCGCATTCTCAAAGAACGCGCCGGGCGCTCTACGCTGAACATCGGCATCGTCGGTGTACCCAAGCAGGGCAAGAGCACCTTCTTGCAAGCTCTCACCGGCTTGGATGAAGCCACCATTCCCACCGGTAACGACTATGTAACAGGTGCTTGTTCCTATCTGCGCCATGATCCGAATGTTCCCGCAGGTGATGCGTACGCCATCATCACCCCCTACACGGAACAGGAGTTCTTGTTCGAAGTAATCAAGCCGTTTTGCAACATCTTCAAGCTCGACATCACCTCCGTCAGTGAGCTCCCCTACTTGGATTTGCCGGATAAATCCAGCATGACAGAGACGAATAAGCGCATCTTGGAGCGCTTAGAGCATCTGAAAGCAGATTACCCCTCTTACAAGTTCTTGCTGGGTCAACCCTCCTCTCGCATTGAGAAGAACCAAATCAGAGAATTTGTGGCGCAGTGTGATGAGGACTGCAAGGTCAAATACACCAACTGGTATGCCATCAAAAAGGCGGAAATCCATTGCCGCTTCCCGCAAGAAGACATCGGCAATGTCATGATTTGTGACACTCCCGGTCTGGGTGACTTCACCCCCGGCGCCAAGAAAGCGCTCTTGGAGAAGCTCGGGACGGACATGGATGTTATCTTCTTCCTCAAGCGCCTCACCACCGGCGACCAAACCATTTCCGAGCGCGACACGGAGTTCCACGATGTGGTGAAGGAGGCTAACCCTCTGTTTGACGTTCGCGATTGGGCTTACATGATTCTCAACTGCGGCAACGGCGACACGCCGGACGCGTTCTTCGTGGAGAACCTGCGCACCAAGCTCCCGACCCGCCAAGGCGTGCACTGCATAGACTGCAAACAAGAAGAGGAGGTCAGCCGTGGTGTTGATTCCATCCTCAGTGATATCGTTTATCAGATTCCCACGCTTGATGAGAAGCTCATGCGCAGCTACTACACGCAGGTCAACGAGCTGAAGCTTGTCTTAGACTCCGTCAAAGACTGCGCCAGAAGAGTATTCCCCGGTGCAAACGGCGCAGGCTCCACCATCGACATCGGCAACAAGGTGGACGACATTATCGATTCCGTTTTCAGCGAGTTTAACAAACTGAAGAAGGAGTTAAGCTCCGGCACGAGCAGCATTGCTGCTGATTTGGAGGGAATCATCAACAAAATGCGTGGCAATTCCCCTGCTCTGGAATATTCTGAGTTTGATGCCTCTCAGCCCGGCAAATGGTTCATGGAAGGAAAGGACAAACTCCGTGCCCAGTTCTTGGCGGATTTCTCCAATCTTGATGATATACTGGAATCCATGTTCAGCCAAATGCGCGATAAGCTTGCAAGCATCCTGATGTCCGAGAACGGCGGACGATTGGCTTTCGTTACGGAGGGAGAGGAAGAAGCATGCTTCTGGAGCGCGCTGAAAGAGCTCTTGCTGTTAGACTTTGGTGATAATGCACAGCACATTATCAAGGGCATTGACAACCTGCTTGGCTTTAAGATGAGCTTCCGCGCATTCATCTTGCCGCGCATCACCAAAATCACAAAGGTGCTGAGCAATGAGCCCCTCCATGATGACAGCGAACTCTCTCGCTTTGCCTTCAACCCTTCGGATGACATCAGTGTTTGCAAAAACAAGCTCGTCTCCGCATGGAGCTACACCGCTGCTACCTGCGAAGATCAATTCGATGAAGAAGAGGGGGAACTGAGAGACATCAACACTACTCCCGCTGAAGCGATGATAGCACTCATCGATGAGTTCTTCCTGCTCGCCTACAAATACCAAGGCGAACGCTACGCCAGACGCATTTGGGAGGGCTTCTACAAAGCTCATGCCAACGAAGTCTGGCAAGATAAGAACGCCAATTCTCACCAAGCTTTGGCTCGCCGCTGGAACAACGCCGTAGCAACCTTCACCGGTAGTACTGAAAAACTCGGCTGAATTCACCCATTTCACAACCAAACATTCTCACTATTATGATTACATTCGACTACAATTCCCGTTCGGAATTAGACTACCATCAGACCTCTGTTTATGAGTTCACCCCCATTCCGATATGCTTTGTCGGAGCCCGTGGTGTAGGCAAAACCTCTCTCTTGGCCTCCATGCATTACGAAATCAAAAAGGGAGGCGTTGACAGTATTTCCATCGATCACGTCAACTCCGAAAAAGGAGCGGAGACCCTCATCGCGCTCGATGAGGCCTATATGGATATGCTGGATATGATTGAAGACACCGAAAAGGGACAAATTGTGCAAAATGGAGGCATAAGCGGCTCTCAAGATCTCAACATCTACGAGTTCATAGGGAAATACAAAATAGAAGACAAGTCTTTTATTAGACGTTCAGACTTCAAAGAATTCCGCTTTCCTTTCCACTTCATCGATCTACCGGGAACATGGTATACTGATAACGACAGCCACAAAGACGAAGTAAACGAGGCATTGGTAAACTCCGTTGCCAGTTTCGTAGCTGTTGATACCCCTGCTCTGATGAAGGGTGTTGCCACTTGCGAAAGGAACAACAAGATAATGAAGATTGAGTCTTGGTATGATAATTTGAAAGATGTTTTAGCAGCCAATGGACATGCCGTAATATTCGTGCTTTCGAAAGCCGAAAAATACTGGAATGATTTTGATGGTATAAAACAGAAAATGGAAGAATGCTATGGTTCTCTCATTACTAAGTTGAAAAATGCAGGCGTAGATGTATACGCTACCAAAATCAAGACATTAGGTGGCATTGAGTTTTCTCATTACGACCGAGAGCGCTTGTCTACCGGTGAACGCGCAGACCACGCTCGATTCATGCGCACCGGCAACTACAAGCCGGAAAACTGCGCCACTCCGCTTCAATTGGCGCTGAAACACGGCCTAGTTCATGTTGCCAAAAATCTGCCAGAAGCCAGCATCATCGATAAAATTGGAGAACTTCTTGGTCTAACCAATCGAGACATCGCTATAGAAAGTGCCAAAGCTTTGGCTCAAGATTTGCACGACAGAGTTCGTGCCGGCGAGGACTTCAGCTACATCAAGCTGTAAAAGGATATGAAGATTTACGTACAATCTGCCGGTAAGACTATACAGCACGATTACGATTGGAAAGGTGATTTTGACGAAACGACAAAACATACTGATTCTAATCCGCGTCGTTCTTGGCATGGGCATCTGAAAGAAGGGGATAAAGCGCTTGCCCTGCTGGCGGGTTATGCTGATGGGACATGGCATGTGGAATACCGCAATCTCATTCTCCCCGGCGTCACCGATTTCAGAGGTCGGCAGATTGTACAGAATATCATCTTCAGCGGGCTGCAAAGCAGCGATGAAGTCCGAGCTCTCTTACATGCCTATTTGGACATTGAGCTCCAATTCAAAAACACCGGTCGCCCCGTGGGGAGAATATGCCCGGAATTGGTGGCATGTTACTCCGCTACAGATGATGGTGATTTTGCCTTCGACTGCCGCAAGGCTGAAGACTGGGCAGAAAAAGTTATTGATGCCTACAAGCCCGATGCTCTGCGAAAAACAAAATCTCAGAGCATCCAGGGCTGTTTTAACCCCACCAGCGAGGATGAAATTCAACAACTCCACGAGCTAATCGACACATTAGAGCTGGTAGCGTCAAACGGCTTACAAATTGCGTTCAGTCAAGTTTCCAACGTCAGAGAGCCCTCTCTCCATCTGAACCTGACCTACACAAACCTCAAGGGTGCATGGAAAGAGATAGAGCCTCAGAAGAAATTTTCTCCCAATCCAAGCACAAGAAAAGACCAAATTTTGGGTAACTTCAAAGATAAAATGGAGAAAGTAGTGAAAGAAGTGAAAGAAATCGCCATGGAGAAAGGAGTGAAAGTAGTGAAAGAAATCGTCATGGAGAAAGTAGTGAAAGAAATCGGCAAAGATCATTAAACATCAGAGCTAGCCGTAGCTAACCCGAAATATACGGCTGAATAAACACATTCTCCATCCAAACATTCACCTCATTATGATTACATTCGACTGCAATTCCCGCCCCGAATTGGACTACCATGAAACCTCTGTTCATGAGTTCACCCCCATTCCGATTTGCTTTGTAGGGACTCGAGGCGTGGACAAAACCTCGCTCTTAGCCTCCATGTATTACGAGATTAAGAAGGGTGGTGTTAACAGCATATTCATCGATCACGTCAACTCCGAGAAAGGTGCAGAAACCCTCGTTGCGCTCAACGAGGCCTATATGGATATGCTGGAAATGATTGACTGCACCGAAGTGGGGCAAATGGTGAACACCCTAGGCGTGCCGGCTTCTGCTGACCGCAACATCTACGAGTTCATAGGGAAATACAAAATAGAAGACAAATCTATTTTTAGTCTTTCAAAATTCAAAGAATTCCGTTTTCCTTTCCACTTCATCGATTTCCCCGGAAATTGGTATACCGACAACGACGACCATAACGACGAGGTAACCGAAGTATTGGAAAACTCCGTTGCCAGTTTCGTAGTTGTTGATACCCCTGCTCTGATGAAGGGTATTGCCACTTGCGAAAGAAACAACAAGACAATGCTGATTGAGTCTTGGTATGTTTTTTGGGAGAGCCCTTGGATGACCAATCGTCAGATTGTTATAAACGGTGCCGAAGCCTTGGCTAAAGAACTGAATGAAAAGCTTCAAGCCGGCAACGATTTCAACTACATCAAACTTTAAAAGGATATGAAGATTTACGTACAATCCGCCGGTAAGACAATAGAGCACGATTACGATTGGAAAGGTGATTTTGACGAAACGACAAAACGCACTGATTCTAATCCGCCTCGTTCTTGGCATGTGAATCTTAAAGAAGGAGATAAAGCGCTTGGCCTACTGGCGGGGTATGCGAATGGGGCATGGCATGTGGAATACCGCAATCTCATTCTCCCCGGCATCACCGATTTCAGAGGTCGCCAAATTGTGCAGAATATCATCTTCAGCGGGCTGCAAAGCAGTGATGAAGTCAGAGCGCTCGTACATGCCTATTTGGACATTGAGCTCCGATTCAAAACATCAGGTCGCCCCGTGGGGAGAGTATGCCCGGAATTGGCGGCATGTTACTCTGCCACGAATGATGGAGATTTTGCTTTTGACTACCGTAAAGCAGAAGACTGGGCAAAAAAAGCTATTGATGCATACAAGCCCGATGCGCTGCAAGAACCAAAATGGCAAAGCATCACGGGTAGACTCAATCCCGCCAATGAGGATGAAGTTCAACAGCTCCGAGAGCTGATTAACACCTTGGAGCTGGAAGAGTCAAACGGCTTACAAATTGCGTTCAGTCAGGTTTCCATCGTCAGGGTGCCCACTCTTCGTCTCAACTTGGCCTACACAAACATCACGGGGGAACTTACATGCGAAGAGCTACGTCGGAGCAACATGGAACAAGCCAAAAAGTTTGCTATTGCTCGCTTAGTGGAAACGCAAGAGCAGGCAAAGAACGGTGCCTCCCACCGGTTAAGTAAAAAGATATGGGCAATATTCTTAATACTGACCTTAGGCGGTCTGGGTGCATTTTTGTTTTATTATTTTTCAAAAAAAAGCGAAAAAGACATTACAGTAAAGGCACCCCCGCCCCCCCTTTCTGTTGACGTTCCTAAAAAGGAGGAGCAAAATCAGGATAAAAAGCCTGCTACACCCGGTGATGCCAGTGATGCAAAAAACGCAAGCATTGCGCCACCGGATGCAGCCGCACAGAATAAATCCAAAGAGAGATGATATCCATTTATATCATCGTCTGACGACGCTCATTGATTCGCTCAAACCCCATTTACCGAGTTGAGTAAATCTCCCTTCCCCCTGCCCGTTAATAATCCTGCACAGGGGAGCCGGGGGTGGCGGAGCATGAGGATGGCACCTGCGCGTTGAATGCGCAGGTGTCCGACAAGTAGTCATGCCATTCAATGAAGGTCATGGGGCGGCGAGAAGAAAGAGGGAAACGGAACGCGTTGATGCGGCGCTCCACCTCTTCCATGATGTTCTCAGGGAGGAGGGAAACGGCATCCGCGATGGCTTCCAGATGCTCGCAGGCATTGTGGCAAACAAGGGGCAAATCGCACCCGGCGCGGAGAGCCATAGCAACGGACTCCGCCGGGGTGTACTGCTTGGCGATGGCGCCCATGCAGAGGTCATCCGTAAAGATGATGCCCTCATAACCGAGCTGAGAGCGCAGGAAATCCTGCACCAAGGAGGGAGAGAGCGAGGTGGGCAGCGCCGGGTCTATCTCCGGGATAAGCACGTGAGCTATCATCATGGAGGGCAACTCCGGCATGAGAGCATGGAAAGGGATGGCCGCATCAGCCAAAAAGTCATCCTTAGTGCCATGCAGTACGGGCAGCTCAAAATGAGGGTCGCATTCGGCGCCCCCCATACCCGGAAAATGCTTACCGCAAGTGGCAATACCGGCACGTGTGTGGGCACGGTTCCAGACGCCTGCCCATGAGGTAACGGTTTGAGAATCCGCCCCCCAGCAGCGGCTCGGCAAAGCATTGGCATGGGGGGAGGCAATGTCCAACACGGGGGCAAAGTTGGTATTTACTCCCAAGGTATGCAGGCATTGCGCATTGTAATATGCAGCGCGGGTAACGAGGGAATCATCCGCCGTAGCGCTCAAATCCGCAGCAGATGGATGCTGCACCCCGATGTCGGCAGTACGCACGACGCGACCGCCCTCTTGGTCGATGGCAATGATGGGCTCATCCGGGCCGGAGGTAAGAGCCCGCAGCTCATCCGTGAGCTCGCGAGTGAGCTCATAATCCGTAATGTTACGGGAAAAGAGAATGTAGCCCGCAGGTTGCAGGCGTGTGAAAAGCTCCCTCTCACGAGGAGTAAGCGTAAGGCCCTCTATACCGACAATGACAGGAAGCATCCGTTGAAAAGAAAGTAAAGGGTGAGCCGACAAAGGCGACCCACCCCATGTCAATAAACAGGTTTACTTATCGCCGAAAATGCTGGCGCGGGTAAACATGGGGAACACGGGAATACCGCGGCTTTCAATAGCCTCACGGCCACCCTCCTGGCGGTCTACCAGCACCAGAGCAGCTACCACCTTGCCACCCTCAGCCTCAATGGCATCAATAGCTTTCAGTGTAGAACCGCCGGTAGTGATAACGTCATCCACCACAATCACCTGTTGTCCGGCTGTAAAGTTACCCTCAATACGCTTACCACGGCCGTGATCCTTGGCTTCCTTGCGCACGGTGAAAACGCAGAGCGGTTTCTCAGCGGAGGCAGAATACATGCCAATGGCAAGGGAAATGGGGTCTGCACCCATGGTCATGCCACCAATAGCCGTAGCCTCCGGGAACTTGGGCAAAATCACCTCCTGCACAAGCTGCCAACCGACCTCGCCGATGAGGTTGGCGCCACGGGCATCCAAGGCAGTTACGCGGCAGTCGCAATATAAATCACTCTCCTTACCGGAAGCGAGGATAAAATGACCGGTCTTGATGGACTTTGCCAACAAGATCTCAAGCAATTCAGATTTAGCTTTACTCATGACGCCCTCTATTCTAACGCCTATATGGGAGGATTGCAATCACAAAAGCCGGGCAAGGCTCCGTTTTTGTGTAGGCTCTGTTAAAGTTTATGGTTGATGCCACAGTTTGCGTTGAGCGAGAAATCAGAAGTTGGAGGGGAGTTTGCGAGCGCCAGCGCCTGCCTCGGCGTAGCTGCGCAGCAGCGAAGACGGGAGCCTAAATCAGAACCCGC
>JAFQDN010000024.1 GCA_017415995.1 Akkermansia sp.
ACAATAAATACTCGGCCAAGCCATTTGTGTGGAAAAAGCCTGCGCAACAAGTATTGGATTCAGTGGAACGAGCGAAACAGCACGCAGCTGCTCAAACATCCCCAACGGTATTGTAACGGATTAACTCCGCAAGACACTAGGCCGTGACAGGAAGGCGATTTTGAGCAGATGGCAACTCTGTGACAAGCAAAGATGTTTCGAACTGGGAAACTGCACAGAATCAGTAGGTTAAGTGCCATTTTTCATCGACTGCCAACCTAAAATGAAACATCGCTTGCAAGGGGATAAAAAGACACTCCGTCTCCGCCAAGGCTTCGCCGAGACAGGTCCGTCTTCGCGTAGCCCTATTGGGCTCTTGCTACGCCGAGACAGGTTGCAAGCGATGGACAGATGGCGGGGCATGCGAACAGCCTAGGAGGAATCCTAGGCTGCAAGATGGCTTTTTATGCGTTATTTCCCCGCCGCAAGGCACAGGGCTGTGGTGATAAGGATTCTGGGGATGGAGGGCATGGTGGGTGAGTGAGATTGCCGGTTCGAGCAATTGGTGTTAGTCAGAGTCACTGCTTACATTCGACGGTGCGGAAAGTCCTTCTGCACGGGCTACTTCGTCCTGAATGATGGAAGGTACCGCTTTCAAAACGGAAAATGTTCGCTCGGTTGTAATTTGTAATAGTCTTTGAATGTAGAATTTTGAATGTGCAAGTTCCCGCCTTCGCGTCACGGCTGGCGCCGTGCTTGCTACGCCGAGACAGGCTCCGTTTTGCGCTGAGTCCTTAATTATGCAAACGCGTTCACCCGGTATCAATCGAACTCCACTTCCCAATGCGGGGCTGCGTGGGCGGTGAAGCAGAGGTGGATTTGTGCAGCGGTCTGTTTGCCGGTGTGGAGCGGTGGCAGGGCATCGGGGGTGAACCAGGCTGCCGCAGTGGTTTCGGGGTTGGCCTGCAACTGTGGTTCACTCAGCGCGGTGCAGAGCACAAAAGCCTTGATGATATGGTATGGAAAGGGACGGCGACAGTTGCGGCGGCTGTATTCATGCAGCGCGACCAGGCGGCCGGGTTTTATCTGCAGCCCCGCTTCCTCCTGTGCTTCCTTGATGAGATTGGAGGCGATGGTCTGATTCACATCGACCCATCCACCGGGCATAGCCCAGAGCCCGTCCTTTTCCTGCACGAGCAGAATGCGGCCATCGCGGATGATGGCAGCGCGGGAATCGAGCTTGGGAGTCTGGAAGCCGGTTTCGTTGCAGAACAGCTCCCGCACTCTGGGTAGGGGGACCTCAGTCATGAGGCTGAGCATCTCTGCCGAAATCTCACGCAGCCGAGCAAAGCGTTCGCGGTCGAAGGCATCCGGGCTGTATTCCATGCCCGCCTGGGCAATGAACTGGATTTCCTTAGCCCATTCGAGCCATTGCAGTCGTGTATCAGGAGCTTCCATTACAGTTGCATCCCTGTTTCATACATATCCCAAAGCGTACCAAGCCCCTTCTTGTAGCGAGTTTCGGCAAGGCGGTACGCCTTTTCGTGCAAGGCGAGTATGAAAGGCATATTGCTCATCCATGACTCGAAGTCAAGAGGGGCAGCCAGCACAGCATCTTTCGATACCTGATACTGGCATTGCAGACGAAGCTCTTGCAAAGCATCCTCATCCCCGCAGGCCTTGCGCTGCTGCTGATAATCTTCCAGATGCTTTGCGGCTACATCTAAAGCCGGGCTTTCACCACCAACGGCAAGCCATAAGCACAATATGGTTAAAAAGATTTTTTTTATCATTCTCTATCTCCTTTACTACTAATAATACTCCCCGGCATCGAATCCGTAACAAAAAATTGCAGAAAGCACGGATTTTCTAATAAATAGACGCTCGCGGCGGGCATTTTGTTGCTCGTTTCCTGATTGGTTATTAGCGACCTCTGAAAATAAGGCGCCATGCAAGACGGAAAAACAAAAAGCCGGTAGTAAGGAAAAATAAGATTGCGAGAACGGCGAAGGTAATTTCTAGTCCGTCATAACCAGTAATAAGAGGAGACAGCAACAGCATAGCCAGCATGAACAGCAAGCCACAACCTATCATGATAATGGATTCTGCGACATTCATAATGTATAGGAAAATAAGTGTTTATTACGGTTTCATGTTACCAGAATCCGGGAGGTGCGGCAAGCTGTTAGTTCGGGAAAGCGCAAAAAACTAGCCAAAATCCTAGGATTCTCCTTCGCTGGAGCCCTTGGTCTGCCGAGTGCGGGTCAGCAAGGTGGCTTTGTAGAACAGCGAATGATAGCTCAGTTTTGGATTTCTCTGCCACTGTATCGGATGTGCTGTTCAGCCTGCTCAAGTGTCCCCCTATCCGGGGTAGTCTGAGCACTGCAGCTATTCACCCCCAACGCCGCAAGGCACAGGGCTGTGGTGGCAAGGATTTTGTGGAATGGGGGCATGGTTATTTTTTGTTCGGCTGTTTGGGGGCATTTCGTTCTACAATGGAGAGTAGTTCCTTCAGCAAATTCTCCTCCAGTAGCCATCGTTTGTTGTCTTCTTTCGTAGCAGTGATGGCGTAGATGTTAACCTCTCTCCATTCTCCGTTAAATGACAAGAATAGTTTAGGCGCGGAATATCTTATCCACCTACCGACTCGTTTGCACCCGCCTGTTCGGCGCACATAATCCGGATTGTAGCGTACCTGTTGCAGGATGTATGCAATCCTCTGCGTATCTTCTGCGGGTATGTTTTGTGAAGAATGTAGAGTCATCTGTTCTACCTTGCCTGTGCGAATCTGCATCTTCATGATGCGTACCTCACCTGCGGAGGGGGAGAATTTTTGCAGAGCCTCCAGCTCCAGACGGGCCTGCTCACGGTCTTCTATGGCAGTTTCTCGGTGTACACGCACCTTTGCCTGTGTCTCGACGCACATGAAACACAGCAGGCATATTGCGGCTAAAAAGAATTTGGGCATTCTCTATCTCCTTTACTTATAATAATACTTCCCTGCTCCGAATCCGCGACAAAAAATTGCAGAAAGTGCAAATTTTCTAATAAACGGACGCTCGCGGCGGGCTTTTTGTTGCGCGTTTCCTGCATTTTTGTTGTCGATGGCGGGACAAAGTCACAAAATAGCAACTTTCTCTGCCGTTAATCTTGACATCTCAGATTTATAGTGTTATACGCACAAGTGCGTTATGTCAGATTGCTCCAAAAATACTATTTTCCGATGCATGCACGGCCTCTTCTTTGTTTTCATAGGAATTGCCGCTCTGTTTGCTGGCAGCGTACATAACCAAGAGGCTGCTGAATTCAAGGAACGCGGCATTTCCACAGAGGCTATAGTTGTCAGGATTGAAATAAAAACCGGTGGGAGCCCTCGAGGAAGCAGGAGCCGCTCACACACTTACTCGACAACGACAATCAGACCGATTGTTCGCTTCACTGATACTGAGGGCCAGACGCGCGAGGGATTCAGTCTCGTATCTAAAGCTGAATACGAAAAGCTCCCCATTGGTTCCACTGTTACCATCACCTATTTGCCGGAAGCTCCCGAGGAAGTTCTACTGAACGAAGATACGCTTTACACCTCCCCCTTCATCTGGATACCCACAGGGGGTGCTATCATTCTATTTGGCTGTTGGTACGTCTACCGAGCTTTTCCCGGTAAAAAGAAAAACTGAACCGGCGGGCATTTTGTTGCCGGGTGGCGCAAAAAACGAAGCTCCGGCTTCGCGTTCGGGCTTGCGCCCTCCTTTCTGGGGGCTTCTCTTCGATACGCCCACCCGGGACGCCGAGACAGGTCCGTCTTCGCGTAGCCCTATTGGGCTCTTGCTACGCCGAGACAGGCAAAAAGCCGAGGATTCGCTCGAAGTGGAGCTCTTGCTCTGCCGGGTGCGGGTCATGGTCTTGCGGCTTGTCTGGGCGTCTCGTCTCGGCGAAGCCTTGGCGAAGACGGAAGATTTATCGAAGCCTGAGTGGTGTTTTGTGCGTTGTTTACAGTTCGGCCGGGATCTTGAGGAACTCGCTCATGGGGTACGCCCCGGTCATGCTGATATCCTTGTCCTGGAATACGAGGAAATAGAGATACCCCGGCCCGGCCTGTTCCTGCCACGCTCTGCCCAAGTGCAGCTTGGCCGGTGTCTCCTCAATTGGCCAGATGGTCGCCCTTGGTCTCGATGATGACTATCTTCCCGGAGCGCGTTCTCACGATAAAATCCGGATAGTGGTTGATAAAGCCATTGATGGAGAAACCCGTTCGCGCGATATTGCGATGCCACCACCGGATTTTCTGCCCACTTTTATGGCGTTACTGCCCACTTTTAGCTTGAAAGTAGGCAGAAAGCTGCTAAAGTGTGGGTAGAGAAACAGCAATCAGACATGAGAACCTTCAATTATTTAAATTTACCCGGGCCTTTACTTACGCCGGAAATAAGCAATCTGCTGTCGGCTATCCATGAATACCGGGGCAAGCAGACGCTGTTTATCACGGCAAGAAAAGACGTCCTGCTGAGTCTGCGGGAAATAGCTGTGATTCAAAGTACGGATGCCTCCAATAGAATCGAAGGCATCTATACCTCCGATGCGAGATTAAAGGATTTGGTATTGCAGAAGGTAGAGCCAATCAACCGCAATGAAAAGGAAATTGCCGGGTACCGGGATGTGCTGCGAACCATTCATGAGAATTACGAGTATATTCCGTTGAATCCGAATACAATCTTGCAGTTGCACAGGGATTTATACTCTTTCCACCCCTCCGGCATGGGGGGGCATTGGAAGAATGTGGATAATCTGATAGCGGAGACAGATGCCGCCGGCAATAAGCATATCCGTTTCACCCCGACTCCGGCATTTGAAACACCTGAGGCGGTGTGTTCTTTGTGCGATGCATATAAGCAGGCTGTTGCACAGGAGATTTGTGATCCGTTGATATTATTGGTGCTTTTTGTCTTTGATTTTCTGTGCATTCACCCGTTCAATGACGGCAATGGGCGTATGAGTCGGCTGCTCACGCTCATGTTGCTCTATCAGCATGGCTACATTGTCGGCAAATATATCAGTCTGGAGAAGTTGATTGAAGAAAACAAGCAGACCTATTACGAAGCCTTGCAGGAGAGTAGCGTGGGCTGGGATACGGGGAATAATAACTATCTTCCCTTTTTGCAGTATCTGCTGAGCATCATCCTGAAAGCGTATCGCGAGTTTGAGTGCCGGGTGGAGCATGTTGCCACGGCAAAGCTTAATAAGATGGAACGCATCAGAATGATGTTTGAACAAAAACCGGGTAAAATCAGCAAAGCTGACATCATGGCGGCTTGCCCGGATATCAGTGTTTCCCTCATCGAACGCACCTTGAAACAGATGCTCGATAATGGAGACATCCGCAAAATCGGCTCCTCCCGTACTACCGCTTACATCAAAGTTTAACCCCTGTTCTATATTGCACCGGATGGAGGTGTACCACATGCAGCCGCCCCCGGTGACGAAAAATGACGGGTCTGTTTCAAATCTGCTGGTAAAATAGGCAAAATAGAGCTTTCTTGAAGGTATAGGGTAAGGGTAGCAATGAAATGACGACTTTATGTAACTCGTGGATAATGAATGCATAGTCGAGTGCTTTTATATTCTTCATAACAGTCCTCTAAAACACTATATTAGAGCGTTTATAAATTTGCATAAATGCAATCTTTATGACACTGAGTATTACTAAGATGACATTCAATGCCTTAAATCCTATAAAACGGTTTACACTAGATAAAAACACCAGCAAATCTGGAACAGACCCGACGTAGATGGCAGTGCTGTCGATGGGCGAGATGCTGGCCGGGAAGCTGTAGGACGGGCGGCACAGAATGCGCACGGTGGCTAGGCATGCACCATAAATAGAAACGCTCCCGGTGACTAGGCGGGAGCGTTCCAAGAGAAATTGTATCAGCGAACTATAATTCTGATGGGTTTATTATAGTCAATCATGACTTTTTGTCAATAGCTTTACGAAACTTTTTATTTTTCAAGAGAGAGAAACACCCGGTCGGGGAGTCAATCCGACCGGGTGGAGCCTATTTACTCATCGTGTGACTTTCATCACAAACAGGATTACCTGCAAGATGAGCACTATCAGCTCAATCATGGTTATAGTTCGCATGACTTCTTTCTCTTCCAGTCAGGTTCAACTGCTGTTCCGTACCTTTGCGGCTACGATACACACAGCGGACAGGACCGGTTTACTCTCCGCTGAGAAGTGCCGTAGACACCTATCAGCCGGAACTGATAGCGGAAGAGCAGGATTATTCTACCATTTAGCCACATCTTGTTCAAGCCCGGCTGGGGAGAGTTTGTTGTCATGTTGCTACATCGGAAGAATTTCCTCAAAACGTTCATGTGTAAATGCTCCGGTAAGATGCACTCTGTTGTATTGATTTTCAATACTTATGCCCGCTTAGACATTGCAGGGGGCTTCGCTAAAGCTACGCCCACCCTAGCACTCGCAAGCCCCGTCACCGCCCTGTCGGGAGCAAAACGCCCCCAAAAGGCCAAAAAGCCTACTTGTCTCGGCGAAGCTTTAGCGGAGACGGAAGCATGCCTACCTGTCGCGGCGTATCGTAGAGAAGCCGGAAGCCCCTTTTTCTAAGCTCAAATGCTTTTCAGGGTCACTAAAGATGCTTCGAATCTACAATCTGTTGATTCTGTGAGCTTCCGTCTTCGGGGTTCCCCCTACGCCGAGACAGGTCCGTCTTCGCGTAGCCCTATTGGGCTCTTGCTACGCCGAGACAGGTTGCAAGCGATAGTCCGGAACTAGGACAGGTAAGGTTACTCATGCGAGCCAATTTAATAGCTCTTTTTTTCCTTGCGTTTTTCTATAACGCAGAGGATTAGGTGCAGGATCCAGACGGGTAGGAAAACAAAGAGAGGGCCATAAATAGCAGGAATACCTACAGCCATGATGAAGGCCATTCCGTCGCCTAAGTCGTGAGGGTCACCCCAGCACAGGGTGCAGGCGGCAAGGGCTACCAGGAAGGGGCAAACAAGACCGAAGAGTTGTAGCAGCGTACCTCGCCGTGTGCGAGCGGGTATGCAAAGACAGGCCGTTGGCAAATATGCCATCAAAATAACCCCTGCCGTGCCGGCCCAAGTACTCCAGCTTGCGGCAGATTGCTGGGTTAAATACCCTTTCACTTCGAAAATAGAGGTCCCAATCAGCGTAAAGATGGCGCAAACGGCCAAAAACTTCAGCACAAAACGCCTGCGGGGTGCCACGCAGGCGGGTGGTGGCGGGGGCGGTGAGGGCTGAGGCTTGCGGATGCTCTGCAAGGGGGTTAAGCGCAACTTTTTGTTTGGTGAGAGATTGGAGGTCATACGCGACAGGAGTATTTATAGGTTGCTCTATGCATTTGGGAAACTCAAGAATTCGCCCAGCGCCGCAAGGCACAGGGCTGTGGTGGCAAGGACTCTGGGGATGGTGGGCATGGTCTAATGCGGTACTGTTTTGATGTTAGAGGATTGCGCGCGTTTTATTCAGGCTGCACCTCAGTTTCAGAGCTCGATGAAATGCCCTCTGTTGTCAATTCTCCGGTTTCTATATTGTAGCGGTGATATTTTGCTTCGCCGGACATGCCTGTGGAGAAGTGAATTTGCAATTCTTCATCAAACATTTCCCAAGATGGCTCTGAATAAATGGGCGCAGATTGCCACTCAGAGAGAGCATGAACAGGCGTTGCCTTGCTCCAATCAAAGTCAGGGGAACACAAATCGACCACCCGAACGAGCAGATAACCGCTATGTAAGCTCACAGGCAGCAGAAGGTACTCACCACAGGGCGACCATGGTTCGGTGATTCGCAGCACGGATGGATAGCAGTTCTGCGAGCGATATTCCAGGATATTGCCCTGCGGTGTTCTGATTTTGATGAGGGGGGCACTTCCTGCGGTATTCGTACTGCTCGGGGGCTCCTCCTTTCGGGCGTAATACTCCACCCATGTCTCATTATAAGGGTGCGAAATGCGGCACACCATATCAACAAAATAGCACGGGGCACCGGAGGATGTTATTGCAAAGGAATCGGCCGGTCTCACGGCAAACAGGAAATTGTTCACTCCGCAGGATTCGCACAACTGCACCAATTTCTGCACGGATTCAGAGTGAATATCCGCATATTGCTCCAGCACAAGGCGAACAAACAGATTAACATCATCCGCTTCTTTCAGCTCGATACGCAGGTCCTCAATATCAATTTCCTGCCCATCCCGAACCATCCGAAACCCGCCTTGCGTATTCAAAAACACCTCAAGCCCGTATACCTCATCAGCGATATCGCCGGATGCAAAGTAATCAGGAGCCGCAACACTTGGCTCGGCATCCTGCCATGTCGCCCTATCGAGCACCAGGGTACGCAAGTTCGGCAGTTGCTCGAAGAAGGATTGCAGGGCCCGCATGCGGGCCTCCGTGCGCCAAGAGAGGGGCAACACAGGATTGGGGTATGGCTCGGGCGGAAGGCACACATCTGTCCACAGTTCGATTAACGTGCTACGGAATTGTAGAACCAGATAATTGATGCGCAAAAGTTCAGCATTCTGACCGCCACTCAGTTGTTGGAGTTGCTGGGAAAGAGTTGCAAGCTGAAGCAGGCACTGCTCTTCATTTTCCGTAGATACCGCTGCACAGAAATCCTTAAAGAAGTCGAGGGCTGCGAGGTACTCGCGCTCGTTTTCCTGCTCTGACCGGGCATCTGCTTCCCATAATGCCACCGCATTCCTGGCCTGAACCCCACCACAGGCAGCGACAAACGCCTCCAATGTTTCGCGGGTTGCCGGTGATATGCCTGAATTGGGCTGCAAATAATGCAATACCTTCTCGAACAGGTTGGAAACGGCTCTCAATCCCGTATCACCCGGCGCCTCGCATTCATACCCGAATTCGCCCAGATAGACACCATACATCCATTCTCTTTGATATATAATTGAGTCAGCCAATAAACATGCTGCTTTCACATCTTCTACCGGCAGCTGTTGCAGGTGCGCTATAATGGGGCGAATTTTATCGCAAGTTTCTTGAAAATGTTTGATGATGAGTTGTTCCTCATCTTGTTCGAGCCAAAAGAAAATGGAATAATAAGGCAAGGCATCATACACAGTCATTACATCTGCTAACACGGCTTCTTCCGTCACCGCTTCGTTTGCAACGTCGCATGCGGGCTCAGAATCTGCGGCAGTCACCGGCAGCAGCGGGGTTAAAGCTAGTAAGAAAGTGGCTAGGGCTTTCATTCTCTATCTCCTTTACATAAGATAATACTTCCCGGCACCGAATCCGCAATAAAAAATTGCGAAAAGTGCAGATTTTCTAATAAATAGACACCCGCCGCGGGCATTTTGTTGCGAGTTTCCTGCATTTTTGTTGCAGATGGCGGAAAAATAGGGTCCGTCTTCGCGTAGCCCTATCGGGCTCTTGCTTCGCCGAGACAGGCGAAAAGGGGAGGATTTGCTCGAAGTGGAGCCCTTGGTCTGCCGGGTGCGGGTCATGTGGTGCAAAGTGGTGTTTTGTGCGTTGTTTATAGTTCGGCCAGAATCTTGAGGAACTCGCTCATGGGGTACGCCCCGGTCATGCTGATATCCTTATCTTGGAACACGAGGAAATAGCGATACCCCGGCCCGGCCTGTTCCTGCCACGCTCTGCCCAAGTGCAGTTTGGCCGGTGTCTCCTCATTGACCGGATGGTCGCCCTTGGTCTCGATGATGACTAGCTTCCCGGAGCGCGTTCGCACGATAAAATCCGGATAGTGGTTGATAAAGCCATTGATAGCAAAACCCGTTCGCGCGATATTGCGATGCCACCACCGGATTTTCTGCCCACTTTTATGGCGTTACTGCCCACTTTTAGCTTGAAAGTAGGCAGAAAGCTGCTAAAGTGTGGGCAGAGAAACAGCAATCAGACATGAGAACCTTCAATTATTTGAACTTACCCGGGCCTTTACTTACGCCGGAAATAAGCAATCTGCTGTCGGCTATACATGAATACCGGGGCAAACAGACGCTGTTTATTACGGCAAGAAAAGATGTTCTGCTGAGTCTGCTGGAAATTGCAGTGGTTCAAAGTACGGATGCATCCAATAGAATCGAAGGCATCTATACCTCCGATGCGAGATTAAAGGATCTGGTATTGCAGAAAGTAGAGCCAATCAACCGCAATGAAAAGGAAATTGCCGGGTATCGAGATGTGCTGCGAACCATTCATGAGAATTACGAGTATATTCCGTTGAATCCGAATACCATCTTGCAGTTGCACCGAGATTTGTATTCATTCCACCCTTCCGGCATGGGGGGACACTGGAAGAATGCTGATAATCTGATAGCAGAGACAGATTCAGCGGGCAACAAGCATGTCCGTTTCACTCCGACTCCGGCATTTGAAACACCGGATGCGGTGCGTTCTCTGTGCGATGCGTACAATCAGGCTGTTGCTCAAGAGGTTTGTGATCCCTTGATGTTATTGGTACTTTTTGTTTTTGATTTTCTGTGCATCCACCCATTCAATGATGGCAATGGACGTATGAGCCGCCTGCTCACGCTCATGCTGCTCTACCAGCATGGCTATATTGTGGGCAAATATATAAGCTTGGAGAAATTGATAGAAGAAAACAAGCAGACCTATTACGAAACACTGCAAGAGAGCAGCCGAGGGTGGGATACCGAAGGCAACAATAATCTCCCGTTCTTGCAATATTTGCTGGGTATTATCCTGAAAGCTTACCGCGAGTTTGAGCGCCGGGTGGAGTATGTTGCCTCCGTAAAACTTAATAAGATGGAGCGCATCAGAATGATATTTGAACAAAAACCGGGTAAAATCAGCAAAGCTGACATCAGGGCTGCTTGCCCGGATATCAGCGTCTCCCTCATCGAGCGCACCTTGAAACAGATGCTTGATAACGGAGAAATTCGAAAAATCGGAGCCTCACGCACAACGGCTTACATCAAAGCATAGCTCAATGTTAGCGTTTTTTTATCTGCAAATTGGCAGCGCAAAATCAGTATTGAACATCATCAAGACATTCGGATGGAAGAGACAAGGGCATGATGTTTATATTGTCGCGGAGCTCTATGGTTAGCTCCTCATCTGCGTTATAATAAACCATCACAACCTAATTATTAACGCTGTCGATATATCCTAGCAAGCTGAATCGTAAATTATTGCCGTAATTAAACACGTAATCAGGTTTTCCGAATTTTGCCACTATCCGTTGCATATTGCCCTGATTTTCCAAACAAAATTGATATATTTCTACGGCTGTATAGCGTTGGCTCGGGGTATTGTGTGAAAAGTTTTTTAACACCTCCCTACAATGTGTCCATAGCCACAGTACCGGAGCCGACCACGGCAACGCTGAGTCTGCTGGCTTTGGCAGCTCTCGCGGCACGCCGTCGCCGTAAGTAAATTGAGAGCAGAAAAGCTACGCAATAGGCCACTGTTCCGTACCGGAGCAGTGGCCTATTTCATTATGCAGAAAAAACAGGGCTTACAATTTACAGCCGAACACCTCGGAGGCACGGCCACTGGCCTCAAGCACAGCGCGGCGAGAAGGAGGCAGGACATCACGCGAGAGCTGGGCGTACCCAAGGCGATCCCGAAAATAAGCAACAGCACTTTGAGAAACCGCAAAAATGCTGCGGAAGCCTAAGGAGCGGGCTTTATCTTCAATAAAACGGCACATGGCACGTCCGTACCCGTGGCCTTCATAGTTTTTCTTGATGAAGAGACAGCCGAGCTCGGCACAGTGTTCCTCAACAAAGGGATAGAGCGCCACACAGCCGACGATGGTATCATCCAGCGTGTAGACGTAATAGCTGTCCAAATGGGCGTGAATGGACTCATAGGAACGGCCGACCAGCTTAGCATCAGCCACGCAACGGGCAATCATGGACAGGAGTTCGGGGATATCCTCTTCACGCAGGGGGCGAATCTCGCGGTACGAGTCCGCGTGCACCATGGTGCCAACACCTTCCTCGGAAAAGAGCTCATCCAGCAACACACCCCGATGCGCCCCATTGAGCATGTGTACACGCGGAATACCTGAACGGCAGACGGCGGCAGCTTGTAGCAGCTCATCCACACAGGAACAATCCGCACAGAGCTCAGGAGAGACCTCGCTTTGGGCAATAGCAAAGATGGGCTGCCCCATGCGGCAGGGGACTTGCTCCAACTGCAAGCAAATGTACTTGGCGGCACCGGCTTGCACGGCAAGCGCCACGCTACCATCATCAAAACGACCGGACACACCGGAAGCGACGATGGCAACCTGCCCTCGCTCCACAATTTCCGCCACACGGGCAAAGGCGGCAGAGCCTGTGGAAAGAAGGAGTTCCGCCTCGGCGGCAGGCATCTCGCATTCGCCGGCGCGGCGGGTCAGCAAGGAGGCATCATCCCCTTCACAGACCAGCACCAGGCGAACGCCGATTTCATGCAAAGCCAAGGCGTCCAGCAAAGCATCCACCAAAGCCTCGGCACACAACAGCTCTTTGCAGAAGTGTACTACAAAGAGCCTGTTACGGAAATACGGCACATAGGCCAAAGCGGAGCGCACATTCATAAGACTTGACGAATTGAGTTATTTATGAAAGAGCGCCCGCTTAATGAGCCTTAATGCCGGTTATTTTTCAGAATCATCCGCCTGAACGGTAGTCCCCTCGGAGGGCTCAGCATCAACCGAGCTGAGGGTCACACCGGGCACCGTTTCAGCCAACTCGCTATCACTCATCATGAAGGCGGTGGGATTCTCCTCACGCTTGATTTTAACGGTAATTTTTTTACGCGGGAGGGTAATCTTCTTTTCCGGCTTCATGGGGATGCCGGGCATGGGCGCGCCACTGACGGAAACACCGGAGGGCAGACTGAGTGCGGGGTCCTCAACGAGCGGTTCCGTGAGAGCCGGCACGGGCTCAGCATCAGATTCCTCGGAATCCTCCTCATCGGGATAAGGATTGGACTGAATCTTCTGCAGACGAGCCATCTGCTCACGCAACATGGAGAGGAGGTCACCCTTGCCGAGGATGTCCGTAATGGACTCATCCTCATCATCCGCATTGCTACCGGGCAGCGAGGAGAGGAAGTCCTCAAAGGCGGTAAGGTTTGTTGTGGAGCGGAAGAGGTTGTTGAGGATTTCGAACTGGATATTGTTGATGAGGTCCTCGAAAAGACGGTAGGCCTCGCGCTTGTACTCGACGAGCGGATCGCGCTGACCTTGAGCACGCAAGCGCACGCCTTCGCGCAGGGCATCCATATCCATAATATGCTGCTGCCACAGCTTATCAATGGATTGCAGCATAATGGAACGCTCCATATTGTCTACGCGGTCCGGGCGTTCGCCCTCCACCTTCTTCTCGTACATCTCGCGCACTTTATCAATGATGCGCTTGGCGACATCGGACGGGGAGCCCTCGGTAAGGGCGGCGTCATCCTCATTCCAGCCGAGCGGGAATGTTGAGTTAAGCCACTGCAAGAGGTCCGTACGACGAATAGCGCCGGTGTTATCCTCATTCAGGTAATCCTCACACTTGGTGTTGATACCTTCCGTAAGTTGCTCATAAATCATCTCACGCGGTTCCTCGCAAAGCAAGGCATCATTACGCATGGCATATACGATGGAGCGCTGCTGGTTCATGACGTCATCATAATCCAACACATGCTTACGCCAAATGTAGTTGCGCTGCTCCACACGTTTTTGAGCCCCTTCGATGATCTTGTTCATCATCCAGCTCTCCACGGCCTCACCTTCAGCCATGCCGAAGCGGTCCATGACGCGGGTCATACGCTCACTGCCACCGAAGTTACGCATGAGGTCATCCTCAAAGGAGAGGAAGAACTGAGAACCGCCGGGGTCACCCTGGCGAGAGCAACGGCCACGCAGCTGGCGGTCGATACGGCGGGACTCATAGCGCTCTGTACCGAGTACAAAGAGACCACCGAGCTCCGGCACACCGTCCCCGAGCTTAATATCCGTACCACGGCCTGCCATGTTGGTGGAAACCGTAACCGCCCCGCGCTGTCCGGCGCGTGCCACAATCTCAGCCTCACGCTGGTGATTCTTGGCATTAAGCACCTCATGCGGAATCTTGGCGTATTTGAGCATGCGGGAAAGCGTCTCGGAGGCATCCACGCTGGCGGTACCGACGAGCACGGGCTGCCCCTTGGAGTGCAGCTCTTTAATCTTAGCCACCACGGCATTGAACTTCTCACGGCGAGTCTTGAAGATAAGGTCATTCAAGTCCTCACGAATGCACGGCTTGTTAGTCGGAATGGGCAGAACGTCCAGTTTGTAAATATCATGGAACTCCGCAGCCTCCGTCTCAGCCGTACCGGTCATACCGGCAAGGCGGGAATACAAACGGAAGTAGTTTTGGATGGTAATGGTGGCGTAGGTCATGTTCTCGGCCTCCACTTCCACACCTTCCTTGGCCTCCACGGCTTGGTGCAAGCCCTCGCTCCAGCGGCGACCGGGCATCTCGCGACCGGTATTTTGGTCAATGATGATAACCTTGTTATCCTTCACCACATACTCTTTGTCCTTTTCGTAAATGGTGTAGGCTTTGAGGAGCTGGCTGATGGTATGCAAGCGGCCTGCATTGACATCCAAACGCTTGATGAGCTCACTCTTGCGGGCTTCTTTCTCGCGCTCGGTGAGTGTTTCATTCTCATCAATATCCACGAACTCGGAGCCGAGATCCGGCAGCACGAAATCGTCCGGGCGGCCGGGGCTGATGAGCTCACGCCCCATCTCCATGAGGTCGGCGTCATGGGTTTTCTCATCCAGGCAGAAATAAAGTTCCTCCTTGAGCTTGAAGAGCTCCAGTTTGCGGGGATCCTGGTAGAGGAAGAGCTCATATTTTTCCACCATGCGGCGGAACTCGACGTCCTCCTGAGAGCGCATGAACTGGCGGTTGCGGGGCATGCCGAGTTTTACCTTAAAGAGGCAACGGCCTGCAGAAGAAGTATCACCCTCCTTAGCATATTTGAACGCCTTAGTCATCAAGCCATTGCAAAGCTCAATCTGAGCCTTGACGACCTTTTCGATGAGGGGTTTGAGCGTATCATACTGTTGTTCGCGCTCGATAATGGAGGGGCCGGAAATAATGAGGGGTGTACGGGCTTCATCAATCAGGATGGAGTCCACCTCGTCAATAATGGCAAAGTAGTGACCGCGCTGCACTTGTGCGCTGCGGGAGGTAGCCATACCGTTATCACGCAGGTAATCGAAGCCGAATTCAGCGTTGGTGCCGTAGGTAATATCGCAGGCGTATTGCACACGGCGGGCGTCATTGGGCATCATGCTCTGAATGCAACCGACCGTGAGGCCAAGGTACTTGAAGAGGGCCCCCATCCACATGGAGTCACGGCGGGCGAGGTAGTCGTTCACCGTAACCACATGCACACCCATGCCGGTAAGGGCATTCAGGTATACCGGCAGTGTAGCCACCAAGGTTTTACCCTCACCCGTAGCCATTTCCGCAATGAACCCACGGTGCAGAGCAATACCGCCGATGAGCTGAACATCAAAGTGCACCATATCCCATTTAATCGGAGTACCGCACACGTCAACCTCCGTGCCGCACATGTTGCGGGCAGCGGATTTGACAACGGCAAAGGCCTCCGGCAGAATGTGCTCCAAATACTTGGCGCGCATCTTGGCGAACTTGGGCTCAATTTCCGCAAATGCTTTTTTACCGATTTCAATGGATTCCGGGGTAGGCTCAATGTGCGGCAGTTTGGAGAAGTCCTCCTTGAGCGCATCAAAACGGGTATTAAGCACATCCGCATATTCCTGAAGCTGAGCAGCATCTGATGACAGGATGACGCCACGCGTGGGCAAATCGATAGGAGTGAGTCTGTGCAACTGCTTTTGCCACTCACGAGTTTTGCCGACCAAGTAATCCTGATCCTTACCGCGGAGAGACTCTTCAATCTCAAGAATATTCTTAACGACAGGGCGCAACTTGCGCACTTCTCGCTGATTCTTAGAACCTACGATTTTGTTGAGAATCCATTTAATCATAATAAAACTGAAAATTAGGTGACACCATGGCGCGCCGTATACTACGCGCGGGACGGCATTATAGCACAAGGGGCGGCGTCAGGCAAGCACAAGTCCATTTTCTACAATATCTTTTGCATAAAAGTTGTGTCATGCTGTAGCAGCACTCATTTTCCACAGAGTGAGGCTGCAGCATGTCCCCCTGCACCACGGCAAATCAGTGTTTTCTTTTGCCCATGGCGGTATCATCATCCGTAAATGCGCCGAAAATACGCCCAAAGATACCGCGTTTTTGTCCTTCTTCAAAATCCACCTTCCACACGGGGCTATCTTCGTCAAAAGGAGGACCTTCCATGAAGCCTTTGACGCGGTAATCTTTACCGCCCACCGTCAAAGCGCGCTCTATGGCGTTAAAATCCGGCAGTGTCTCGTTGGTGCGGAACAGGTAAAGCTTCGGGGACTTATTCGGCTCAAAAACACCGTGAGGAGCCGTGCCGGGCGATTTTACCTTCTCCAGCAGCAAGCAAAAACCGAACTCACACCCCGGTATTTCCGACACCAGGATTTCGATGGGGTACTTCTCCCCCTTCTTCACCTTAAACACCTCGCCGGTGGGAATACCGCCCAATACAGCATTCCAGTGCGGGGTTTCTTTGTAACGGTACAGCGCACCCTTATTTTTTTTGGAAACAATTTCCTCTTGGTAAGAACGCTTGGTACCCAACACCATATCCCCGCGAGTAGGAATACTCCAACCGGCCTCCAGCACCAATTTGTTATTGAAACGCACCATCAGCGTATCATCACCCATGCCGGCAAAGCGGAAGAAGCCGCTCTCCGGGGCGGTTACAACGCCACGGTACACCACCACCCAAGCAGAGGGAGCCACGCGCCGAGCGCCCTCTTTTTCATTACACTGGAAAGCCTCCGGGCCATACGATGCTTTGCAACGCGGCAGGTAAAAATAGGGAGCATAGAGGCGGACCTCGGGGCTGTAATAGTCCTCAAACACGCTTTGGTCCCATTCTTTACCGTCAAACTCACGGATGATATTCACCACACCGCCGTGGCGCAGAGGCTTAGCCCCATGGCGGATGGGTTGCTTGAGGTCGTAAAAACGGCCGATAAGGGCGGATTCCTCATCCACCTCCCCGCCGAAAGCCTGCAGGAGGATGTAGTTGACATCCAGCTTATCCCAGCGGTCTTTAGCCTTATTCCAAACATCTTTTCCGAGCTTACACCCCTCTTCCCCGAGTTCCTCACCCTTTTTACGGGTTTCATCCCACAGATTCTCCAGACCATCCGACCAATCGGCACGGGCGGAAGGCATGGTGAATACGGATATTAAACCAACCAGCAAGGATAACAGAGCGCGTCTTTTCATGACTTCAGTTTAGCGAAGACGCCGATGCTTTGCAAGCCGATTTTTACCTTTATACCATTTTTTCTGATAGGATTTACAATTCGTAGTAAGTATAACCGTTCAAGCCGGTTCTGTAAGCCTCCACCGCATCCCTGCGCTGGCGTGGGGAAATGAGGCCATCCTCCACGGCTCGCTCGGCAAGCGCGCGGATTTTGGCAACCAAATCACGGGCATCATACTTAACATAGGAGAGGACATCGGCCACGCTGTCGCCCTCCTCTTCTTGGGTATAGACGGGGCGGCCGTTTTCCAGGTGCACACTCACCACGTTGGTATCCCCGAGGAGGTTGTGTATATCCCCCAGAGTTTCCTGATATGCGCCCACCAAGAACACGGCCACGTAGTAATTTTCCTTACCCTCAAACTCATGGAGCGGGAGTGAGTGAGCAATATCCTCACGGTCAATGAAGTTATCCACCTTACCATCACAATCGCAGGTAATATCCACCAAAACGGTTTTCTGCGTGGGACGCTCACAGAGGCGCTGAATGGGCATCACAGGGAAGAGCTGGTCAATAGCCCAGCTATCCGGCATGCTCTGGAAGAGGGAAAAATTGCCGTAATAGCAGTCCACCATATTATCAGAGACCTCCTTGAGGTCCTCCGGGATTTCACTCATCTCCGCAATACGGCGGGCAATAAGCCCCATAATGTGCCAGTAGATAGCCTCTCCGATACCGCGCTCACGCAGGCTGGCATTACCGTAGAAAAACTGCATACGCAGCTGGTCACGGTAGTAGTTGGCATCATTATAGCACTCTTGGATGTTCTTGCGCGTGAGCATGCGGTGAGTTTCATCCAACGCCTTGAGGATTTCGCTCGGATTCTCCGGCAAGGCGGGAGGCTGGGCATCCTGTCCGGGAGCGCTTGCTACGTCCAGAATATTGAATACCAAGACAGCATGGTAGGACACAATGGCACGGCCGGACTCTGTAACCAACGTAGGATGAGCAACATTGCACTTGGTGCACATCTCACCTACCACCTCCACAATGTCACGCGCATACTCCTCAATCGTGTAGTTACAGGAGGAATGGAAGTTGGTCTGCGAGCCGTCATAGTCCACAGCCAAGCCACCGCCCATATCCAAAGTTCCCATGGGGGCGCCCTCGCGCACAAGGTCTATGTACATGCGGCAAGCCTCTGTAAGCCCCTCACGCACCACGGAAATATTCGGTATCTGCGAGCCCTGATGGTAGTGCAACACCTTGAGGCAGTGCAATTTTCCGACAGCTTTAAGCGTATCCACAACCTCAATGACCTGCGCCGTATTCAAGCCGAATACGGAGCGATCCCCGGCAGACTCACTCCAATGCCCGGAGCCCTTGGCAGCCAAGCGCACACGCACTCCCAAATTCGGTTCAATGCCCAAGGCCTCGGCGCGCTCCAAAATGGCGGGTAATTCATTAGGCATCTCCAGAATGAGGCAGATGTTTATCCCCATGCGCTGAGCCATCAGGGCTAAGTCAATGAACTCATCATCCTTATAGCCGTTGCACATCAGGAAGGCCTCCGGATCCTTCATCTGAGCCATGGCAGCAATGAGCTCCGGCTTACTGCCGGCCTCTAAGCCATAGTGGTAACGCGCACCATAGGAGACGATTTCCTCCACAATCTCGCGTTGCTGGTTAACCTTGATGGGGTAAACGCCACGGTATACCCCCTGATAATCCACCTCACGTATAGCTTTAATAAAGCTTTGATTAAGCTCATCTATACGGGAACGCAACAAATCCCGAAAACGCAACAACACCGGAGCATCCGTTCCGCGCTCTGCAAGGCCTTTCATGATGGTATGCAGGCTCACTGCCCTTTGCTCACCATCGGTATCTACCAAACTAACGGTAGCTTCACCATTGCGAGAAACCCCGAAGTATCCGTTACTCCAGTTTTCCACGCCGTAAAGCTCAGCAGAATCGGAAGCAGACCAGTTCTTGATCTTGCGCTTGATGGTGGTGTTTTTACGCTTTGTCATGGTGTGCATTGTGTGTATATCAGGTGCGCGTTATATACTATGACTTCCTTTTTGTCAACTCATTGTTGCTCACTATTCCGCATTATTTTACAGAAAAGCCCCGCTGAGGACAAATCTGCCCCCTCAACGGGCACAAAAAGCCGCAGGTTTCCAAGGAAAGCGGAAACCTGCGGCAGAAAAGAGTGAGCTTATTGCGTGCAAGCGAGCTGTAGCTTACTTGGCGCGATAGTACTGGTAGTGTACGCGCTCGTCGATGGCCAGAGCCTCGCGAACAGTGCGGATGACGGTGGGCTCAGCCTCGAAGGCGAAGAGCATGTACTGGCCGTGAGTCAGGTGATTGGACTCGTAGGCGAACTCGCGGCGGCCAACATTGGTAACCTCCGTAACCTTGGCACCTGCAGCCTCCAGCTGGCCTTTCATGGCAGCTGTGAGCTCATCGAGTGTGGCGGCGCCCTTCATGTTCAGAACGATCAGTGCTTCGTACTTTCTCATAACTGTATTTTAGTAAGATGTCTTGCTTTCGCAAAAAGCGGTGGCACATGATGCACCTTTTTAGGACAGAATGCAAGCCTAAAGTGTGTTTTCGTTGATTTTTTTTTCAATTCACTCCTTAAATAAGCTTCAGGCGCACCAAATCCTGGGTATCGATAAGACCCACAGGCTTATGCTCGGCATCCAACACCACCAAATCATCAATACGGCGGTCTCGCAGAGTCTTCACGGCCGTAATAGCCAGCTTATCAGCCTCCACATACACGGGATTCTTCGTCATGTACTCTGCAACGGGATGCGTTCCGCAGGTAGCATCCGCCTGGTATGCGCGGGCAAAGTCACCATGCGTGAACACGCCGGCAAGCTTACCGTCCGGGTGGGTGAGCACGCATGCACCGGCGCGCGCAGATGTCATGGCAATGATGCACTCTGCCACCGTTGCGGATTCCGCCTGTGTGGCGTACTCTTTACGCATGATGTCAGCAATTCGCATCAACAAAGCGCGCCCCAGAGAACCACCGGGATGACTGCGGGCAAAATCTTCCTTCGTAAAGTTACGAGCCTCCAACAAAGCCATAGCCAAGGCATCACCCATCACCAACATAGCCGTGGATGATGATGTGGGAGCCAGATTCAGCGGGTCCGCCTCTCGCTCCACCGCGGTATTCAGCACCACATCGGACAACTCCGCCAAGGTGGAAGAGGGCTTACCGGTCATGCTGATGATGGTCATGTCAAAACGCTTCAGGAAGGGCATCAGCGTAAGCAGCTCGGACGTCTCACCGGAGAAAGACATGGCTATACAGGCATCACCATCCTGCACAATACCGAGGTCGCCGTGCATGGCATTCATGGAATCCAACACCACGGAAGGAGCCCCCGTGGACGTAAGTGTTGCAGCTATCTTGTTACCGATAAGGCCACTTTTACCGACTCCGACCACAATTATCTTGTGCCCGCTTTCAATAGCTTTGCGCATGGCATCTACCGCCTGCACAAATGAATCATCCAGCCGCTCACAGATGGCCTGCAAAGCTGCTATCTCATCCTCAAATACCTTTCGTCCGCGAATGGTGTGATCTGTCATATGCTTAAATTGATGCTGATTTACTCGCCCCGTATTCTAGCAGATAGGCACCACCGCTGCAACATCAAAACGCTACATTGCGCAAAATTATTCACATTTGTGGAGATAATGTCAGTTTTAACTTGAAAAGTGGTCAGGAATAGGGTAAAAGAATGGTAGGGAGCGTTAACCCCCTCACATTTTTACTATGGACACGACATTCAAGATTCACGGTCTTTGCGCCGCCACACACACGCCGATGAACGCCGACGGAAGCTGCAACCCCAACGCAGTGGATGCTCAGGCAAAGTTCCTTGCCTCACAGGGTATCAAATCCGTATTCATTACGGGTTCCACGGGTGAATCCGCTCACATGCAGCTCACCGAACGCAAGGAGAACATGGCAGCTTGGGGAGAAGCCGGCAAAAAATACGGCATTGATGTCGTAGTCCACACCGGCGGCAACTGCGTGTATGACGGCCGTGAGCTTGCAGCCTATGCAGCCCAATGCGGAGCAACCGCCACAGCCAGCAACGCCCCGTGCTACTTTAAGCCGGGCAACATTGATTTGCTGGTAGACAGCTTGGCCGTAGAGGCATCCGGAGCACCGGAGCTGCCGTACTACTTCTATGACATTCCCGTACTGACACACGTGGGTTTCAACCCCGTGAAGGTAATCGAGGCATGCGCCAAGAAGATTCCGAATTTTGTAGGCGTGAAGTTCACTAATCCGGATTTGGCACTCTACATGGATGCCCTGAACTATGAGGGTGGCAAGTACGACATACCGTGGGGTGTGGACGAGTGGTTCTTGGGCGCATACGCCACCGGCGCCAAGGGCGGTGTGGGCTCCTCCTTCAACTATGCACCTAAGCTCTATAATGACATCATGAAGGCCGTGGACGCCGGCGACCTTGCTGAGGCTCGCCGTCTGCAGCAACTGTCTGTAACGATGATTAACATCATTGCCGGCAAGGGCTACATGGGCTGCTGCAAGTACCTGATGAGCGAGTGGACGGGCGTAGACTTCGGGCCTGCACGCCTGCCCATGGGCAAGCAGGATAAAGCCACGCTGGAAGCACTCAAGAGCGAGCTGAAAGCTATCGGCTTCTATGATTGGGCCATCTACAAGTAAACCTCAACACAAGCTTCCTCATGGACACCAAAGCACTTGGTCAATTCTACAAAGACAAGCTGCTCAATGAGGTAGAACCGTTCTGGTTTCCCCGTTCACTGGACGCAGTGAACGGGGGACTCTACCACTGTTGTGCACAAGACGGCAGCTTGGTAGACACCGACAAGAACGTATGGGCACAAGGCCGCATGGCCTGGATGCTCCTTACCTGCTACAACAGCATCGAGAAGCGTCCGGAATGGATGCAATACGCGGAAAGCGCCCTCAAATTTTTGGAAGAAAAATGCGTAGACCCGACAGACGGGCGCATGTACTTCCACATGACAGCAGAGGGCACCCCCATCCGCAAGCGCCGTTATGCATACAGCGAATGCTTTGCCGCCATTGCCTGGGCAGCACACTACGGCGCCACGGGAGATGCCCGTAGCGCAGAACGAGCACGCCATTGGTTTGACGTATACGCCGATGTATTCTTTACCCCCGGCAAGATGGCACCCAAGAGTACCGGTAACCGCCCCGGGGAGAACTTGGGCTGCCGTATGATTATGATTGTAACAGCACAGGAGCTGCGCCGCTATTTGGGGGATGACGACGGATTCTACACCAAGTGGATAGACCGCTGCATTGACGACTTACAGCGCCTCTTCCTGCACGAAGACATCCAAGCCGTGTTGGAGAACGTAGCCCCGGACGGCAGCGTCATCGACCATTTTGATGAGCGCATCCTGAACCCCGGACACGATATTGAGGGTGGCTGGTTTGTACTGGAGGAAGCACGCTACCGCGGTGGCGACAAGAAGCTCATCGAAATCGGCTGCAAGATGATAGACTGGGCTTTGGCGCGCGGCTGGGATAAGAAGTACGGTGGACTGCTGTACTACACCGACGTGTACAACAAACCCGTACAGGAATACTGGCACAACATGAAGTTCTGGTGGCCGCATGATGAGGCGCTCATCGGCACATGCTTGGCCTACGTCATGACAGGCGATAAAAAATACGCCGAGTGGCACCAAAAAATTCATGACTGGGCATTTGAGCACTTGCAAGACAAGGAACACGGCGAGTGGTTCGGCTACTGCAACCAGGATGGCAGCACAACTAACGGACTGAAGGGCTCCATGTGGAAGTCATTCTTCCACCATCCGCGCATGCTGTGGTGCTGTGCACACTACTTCGGAGCCATTGCAGCCCCCTGCTCCGACAAATAATTCACACACACAATAAATAACTCGATATGATTATAGGCATACTCAACTCCGGTGGTGACTGCCCCGGCATCAATGCCGTTATTGAGGGTTACGTATCAGCCGCGTACCGACGCGGTTGGCGCGTAATCGGATTCCATGACGGATTCGAAGGTTTGTTACCGGTTGCCGGCGGGCGACGCTATGAAATGCTCACACCGTACAAGACACACAAGATACGCTCCCACGGTGGCACTATCTTGGGCACAACCAATACCGGCAACTTCAAGGTTAACATCAACAAGCTCGGGCGAGCCCGCGTGGAGCCCGAGATTATGGCAAAAGCCACCAAAACCATTACCGCACTCGGGCTGGAAGCCTTGGCGGTAATCGGCGGCAACGGTTCCGCCCGTACGGCAAGCCTCCTCTCTGAGGAAGGATTGCCCGTTATCTCCATTCCGAAAACCATCAACAACGACCTGTGCCCGGCCTCGGACTACACGTTCGGGTTCCAAAGCGCAGTATCCGTGGTATCGGAATCCATCGACAGAATCCGCACCACGGCCAACGCACACCAACGCATGATGGTGGTAGAGGTAATGGGCGACCAATCCGGCTGGATTGCCCTGCACAGCGGAATCTCCTCCGCTGCGGATGTGGTACTGATTCCGGAAATTGATTTTGATTTGGAAAAGGTGGTGGATTGCATCAAAGCCCGCAAAGCCAAAGGCCAGAGAGAAATCATCGTGGTGGTAGCAGAGGGATGTAAACTTAACGGCAAGCTCGTAACCGTACGCAACAAAGAAAACGGAGATGAGCGCTTAGGTGGCATCGGTAACCGCCTCTCCAAGATGCTGGAGGAGATGACGGGCATCGAAACTCGCTACTGCGTGCTCGGCCATACACAGCGCGGTGGCAGCCCCTGCCCGTTTGATCGCATTCTCGGCATTCGGTTCGGCGTAGAGGCTGTGAAGCTCATTGAGGAAAAATCCTTCGGGCGCACCATGGTACTCAATGGTCTGAACGTTGACAACGTAGCCATCTCCGAGGCTATTGCCGAGCCACGCACCATTACGGCAGAAAGCCAGATAGTACGCACGGCACGCGAGCTGGGCATCATCTTCGGTGATCTCTCTGCGGAAGAGATGGCTCCTAAGGCTCCTAAGTCACCCAAAGCAGCCAAGACCCCGAAAAATAAAAAATGAATAAAGGGATGAAACGGATTATCGGTATACTGTGTGCCGGAGCAGCAGCACTACTGGGTTCCTGCAGCCAGATGTTCTCGGCGAAGACGGCAGCAGAGATGCAGCCGAGCTACCTCGTCATGGAGACGAACAACGAACGCGTATTGTTTTCCCAAAATGCCAATGAGCGACGCCCCATCGGCATGTTGGCCAACATTGCCACGGCAATTGTGATCATGGATTGGATGAAAGCAAAGAACGTGAGCATGGACACCATGCTGACGGTACCTGCCGGAGCATGCCGCTGGCCGAGCACGAACTTGCTCCACCTGCAACCGGGAGAGCAAATAAGCCTGCGAGACGCTCTGCACTCCTGCCTGATGTGGGATGACAGTGCTTGTGCTACCACAATGGCCTATGCCTGTGGCTACACGCTCAGCACGGTCGACCCGGAGGGTGCATTTGTTGCCCAAATGAACAACATGGCACGCACCATCGGCATGAATGCCACCAACTTCAAAGGAAGCAACGGCTCCGTGGTTTCCACCGCCTCCACCCGTGACCTCGCCCTGCTGGGCATGTACGCTATGGAGCGTGAGCTTATGCAAGGCATTTGCGCCAAGGCCTCCTACACAGCCACCATCAACGGCAGTGCCGGAGCTCGACAAGTGCAAATCAACAACACGAACAGAATGCTCAGCTCACAGGGTGTGGACGGCTTGCGCGCTGCAAACTCTCGCAGTGCAGGCTGCTGCATCATAGCTTCTGCCAAGCGTGGTTCCGTGAAGGCATATAACCCGCAACTGGGTAAGGAATCCACCTATGCTCAGCGCCTCCTTGTTATCGTCTTGGGCATGCCGGACTCTAACGCACGTTACCAAAAAGCAGCAGCTCTCCTGAACGACGGCTGGGGCGCTTGGGAAGCGTGGCAAAAGACCAGTAACATGACCGATTCCTCCAAATTCATCCGTTTGCCTAAAAACTAATCTCTCACAATCATGAACATAGGTATTCTCAACGCCGGTGGTGACTGCCCCGGACTTAACGCCGTGATTGAAGGTGCCGTAGGCGCCGCCACCTCACGCGGGTGGAAGGTCATCGGCTTCTATGATGGCTTTGAGGGGCTGCTTTCCACCCCGGACAACGAGCGTTGGAAAGAGCTCACCCCTGAAAACTGCCTCAACATCCGCTCCATGGGCGGTACCATCCTCGGTACGGTTAACAAGGGTAACTTTACCGTAAAAAGCGGTGTCGGTGGTCGCATGCAAATTGCGGACGATGTGCTGGCTCGCAGTAAGGCGACGGTGGAACGCTTGGGACTCAAAGCCCTCATCGTGGTGGGCGGCGATGGCTCCCAAACCATCGGTAATGAGCTGCGCGCTATTGGCTTGCCGATTGTCGGTGTACCCAAAACCATTGACAATGACTTGGGAGCCACGGACTACACCTTCGGCTTCTGGACGGCGGTTTCAGTAGTAAGCGACAACTTGGACAGACTGCGTACCACGGCCGACAGCCATAAGCGCATGATGGTGGTGGAAGTTATGGGACGCCACGCCGGATGGATTGCACTTTACGGGGGCATTGCCGGTGGTGCGGACGTGATTCTCATACCGGAAATTGAGTTCAAGCTGGAAGAAATCGTCAAGAAAGTAGAGCTGTTGAAAGCTCTCGGGCAGCGAGAAATCATCATCGTGGTATCGGAAGGCGCCAAAATCGGCGGAAAGCTGCTGACACTGGACGAGGAGACGAAGGGCGAGGTACGCCTCGGTGGCATAGCCTCCTTCCTCTCCACCAAGCTGGAGACCCTCACGGGCATCGAGACACGTTACTGCGTACTCGGGCACGTACAACGAGGTGGCTCCCCCATTGCGTTTGACCGCGTGCTGGGAGTCCGTTGCGGAGCCAAGGCCATTGAGCTTATTGAGCAAGGCAAGTTCGGTGAAACGGTAGCCCTGCACCGCAATGACATGGTATCCATGCCCATTGAGGAAGCAGTACGCACGTTGCACTTGGTGGACGGAGAGAGCCAGTTGGTTTCCGAGGCAAAGGAAATCGGCATTTCCTTCGGGGATGATACGGCTTACCCATTCTGATTCCGCAACACTGATACAATTCCACAAACAACCGCTGAGCCCCCGTGCCGGCGGTTGTTTGCTATTTTCCGCCCCAATCAAAGCCCACTTGAGCCCCTTTTTAACAGACAGAAACGCGTTGTACTGAATTTTGCTCGACAGGAGGGGGGGATTCTGCTAGGATAAGGGCGAACGAACAGATTGTTATGATTACCACAGAATATCCCTGCGGACGAGATTTTCCGATTCTGCGCATCAGCACAGAGCTGTGTATGGCAGAGGTCTCACTCTACGGTGCACAAGTACTGCAATGGGCACCCACGGGGCATCTGCCGGTCATCTTCATGAGTCCGCAAGCAATCTTTGAGCAGGGAAAAGCCCTGCGTGGCGGCATCCCCATCTGCTGGCCGTGGTTCGGAAAAAACACAGAGGATGCCACCCTGCCCTCCCACGGCATTGCCCGTACGGCATTGTGGCAACACGCCGGTACGGAAGAGCTGGAGGACGGCACCGTACGCTTGGTACTTGCCCTGCCACCGCAACAGGAGCTCATGCCCAGCGGAGCCCTCATTATAGAGCTGGGTAAAGAGCTCATCCTCAGCCTCATGACCTTGGATGTGCAGCGCACCATGCCTTTCTCGGCTGCCATGCACACCTACTTTGCCGTCAGTGATTATGAAACCGTGGCTGTAACCGGCTTGGAGGAATGCGCCTTCACCGAATACGCGAATGACGCCATACCTCACTGTGAGGACCCGCTGATTCCGGCCGGACACATTGACCGCATTTACCACCCCGTACCGGAGCAACAGGAAATCACCATACACGACCCGGCTTGGGAACGCAGCATCCGCATCTTGAGGGATGGCTCGGCCTCCGCTGTGGTATGGAATCCCGGTGAGCAATTGGCTGCCGGAATGAAGGACCTCGGCGCCCCGGCTTCCCGCGGATTTTTGGCGGTGGAAACAGCCGCTGTTCCGGCGGAAAATCTGGTACTTCGTTGTGGTGAGACCCACCGCCTGACAACGAGGATTCAAGTAGTACCCATTTCATGACCCGCAGTTCCATGCGCAAACTCTATACAGCACTGCTACAGCCACTGCTCAGTATTCTGAGCGGACTTGTGCTGAGGAGAGTGCTGCGCGGACTGCTGGGAATCATATTAATCATCATTGCACTTGGGGGGGTATGCGTACTGATTGCTGAAAGTTGGACGTACCTGAGTTCCGAAAACGACTGTTATGATACCCCGCAGGAGTGCCGCAGCAACAATGCGGTCGGATTGGTACTGGGGTGCTCAAAATATCTGGACCTGAAAAAGACACGGCGCAATTACTACTTTATAGGGCGCATGGAAGCGGCGGCTGAGTTGTGGAAATCCGGCAAGGTGCGCTGCATTATTGTGTCCGGCGACAACCGAGTGGAAGACTACAACGAGCCGGCGGACATGGAGGAAGACTTGGTAAAACTCGGGGTTCCTCGGGAAAAAATCGTTCGCGACCACGCCGGATTGTGCACCTACGATTCCGTCTACCGCGCCAAGCACATCTTCGGTGCAGACAAGCTTATCATCGTCAGCCAACAAGATCATGTAAGCCGCGCCGTAACCATAGCCAACCACCTCAACATCGAAGCAGAAGGGTTGAATGCCCCGTTGGTGCCACTCACACGCTCCGCATGGCTGCGAGCATGGCTGAGAGAACGCGGGGCGCGTGTATCTATGGTGTATGATTTGCTCTCAGGCCGCTTACCGGACCACATGGGAGAACCTATAACCTTACCTGAAAACTGACCGGCATGAAAAACCTCATCACCAGCTGTATAGGAGCAGGAATTGCAGAATGGGTATGCTGCCCCGGCAAACACAACACCACTCTTGCAGCTGCCTTGGCGGATTGCCCCGCCATCCACCGCTGGAGCCAGTCCGATGAACGTACGGCGGCCTATTTTGCACTGGGACGCATACAGGCTACCGGCCGTCCGGTGGTAGTGGTAGCAGGGCACGGAGCATCTGCAGCAGCTGTAACTCCGGCCGTTGTAGAGGCATACTACCAGCGCCGCCCGCTCATCATCATTACCACGGCGGAAAGAGAAAACGCCGGTGGAGCCGGAGCTGACGGGCATATTGAAGCAGAAGGACTTTTCGGCATGTACGCCCCCACAATGGAGCTGACACTGCCGTGCGCCGTTTCATCTTTACCGGATTTTCCGGCTATTGCCACGGAAGGCTTCCCGCTGCACATTAACCTGCGGATTCAGGAAACATACTCCCCGGGTGCAGACTACGGGCACCTGCGCATTGCACCACCACCGGCCGCACCCAGATTCCGCGGCTCTGTAGCAGAGCTGGCACAAATGCTGAGATTCCGCTCCGTGGAAGGGCTGGTGCTGCTCATCGGCGGACTGGAACCGGCCGAACAAGAACCGGCCCTGTGGCTGGCGCGCACACTGCGTGTGCCTGTGGTAGCAGAGGCAGCAAGTGGCCTGCGCGAAGAATTAGCAGCCTACATGCTGCATGGAGCGGATTCTCTGCTGCTCAAAAACCCGCCGCGTTACGTCTTACGCATCGGCGACATCCCGACCTGCGATTTCTGGTATGCTTTGGAGGACATGCCTCAAACGGAGGTTTTTTCCATTACTCGGACCGGATTCTCCGGCCTGTGTCGCCACAGCTTCGTCATTGAAGGTGAACCGGAGCAAATCATGAAAGCCTTGGGAGATGTACCCCACACCGGAGACACGGATAATCTGCTGAACCGAGGCAGGCGCTACAGCGGAAAAGTGGAAGAATTATTGCTCGCCTACCCGGAAAGCGAGGCTGCTATGGTGCGATACTTCTCCAACCACGCCTGCATTGCAGACGTCCTCAGCCTGGGTAGCGCCACAACCATCCGGCTCTGGAACCGCTACGCGCAAACCCACATTCCCACCGTCTACTTACGCACCAACAGCAGCACCGGTGGTGCAGACGGCACGGTTTCCGCATTTCTCGCCAATAGTACCGATGCGCAATATGCCTGTTGCCTCACCGGAGATCTTTCTTTGCTGAGAGACTGTGCCGCCGCCTCCATGATCCCGCAACTTCCCGTTTGCAAACGAGTTGTTGCAGTCCTGAATAATGATGGTGCCGGAAAAGCGGACACCCCGGGCTTAAAGGAGGAACACAGACGCCTTTTGGTTCAGCCCCCGGTTTTTGACATGAAAGAGCTCGCTGCTCTCTGGGGCGCGGAATACTACACCATTCACTGCGAAGCTGACTTTGAAGTCCTCGATTCTCTCGACGACAACGCCTTTGCCCTCCTCGATATTATACCGGATGCCAACCAAACACGCGCTTTCAATGCCAGTTTGTAAGTGGAGCTTGTCGGGACACAATTTTTTATTTGCGATTTAAATTGAGCAATTTACCTTCGTGTGCTACAAAAGGCAAAAGCACAGGCAAGAAGCGTTTTATCGCATAATACGCCCCTACATTTACAGCATAAATCGCGACCGCCAGAGGGATATATACAGCACACAAATTATCGCACAAATCGTTTTTTTGCAATAACTTACCTATTACAATTATCATTCCGGCATGCGATGCGTAGGTAAGAAAACAGGCATGGCTCATCTTAGATAAAAACAATGTTATCGGAAAACAAATTTTTTCTATTATCGAAAAAAAGCCTAATATCACACAAGCTCCGAATATGTTATACAAAATTGGAGCATGAGACCATAGAAAAAAACTAATAACAGCTAAGAGGATGGAACAGGGAAACCAAATATTGCTATAACTTTGCAAAGTTTGCAAAGTTATTCGAGACAACAAAACACCTCCCATGAATAAGCAAAATACATAAAACTCCGGTATAGGAATGTTCTCTAAAAATACAGACGGTGCATTGTCTCCCAAAACACACAAACATCCTATACAAAATATAAAAAATGTGCAGGGAAAGTAACGCCATAACGGCTGCAACAAAGTGATAAAAAAAACATCACGTATAAACCATAAAGGATAGTCAGCACAAAGCCCCTCCTCTGACCCCACCCCAAAGATTCGAGAAAAGGTTATCTCGTCAGTTAACCCAAATGTACAAAATAAGTTCCAAATAACGTACGGGACAAACAAACTTAATAATCGGACTAACCATTTATTCAACTCAAACTTATACCCCGTGAAATAACCGGCAAGCACAAAAAAAAGCGCCAAAGATACACCAGGGCCATTAAATACCCGGAGAACAAACTGAGCCAAACTTCCGGGCTCCACAGCAGGCATGGCAGAACTAGGCAGATGATACAACACAACTACGAGCATTGCAAGCACGCGAGACGCATCAACCCAACTGCACCTTTTCAAGCTCTTTTTGTAATCACATCCCATAGTTATTTTCTCAATATTAAAGCAAAAGCCCCGCAAATGCGGGGCTTTTTTCTAACGGAGCGGGGGGGATTCGAACCCCCGGTACGGGTTTATGCCCGTACGACCATTTAGCAAACGGTTGCTTTCAGCCTCTCAGCCACCGCTCCATCAGGTGTGTGCAGGGGGAGTATACAGGAACTTTAACTCTTCGTCAACTCGAAAATGTGTAAAATGTCAAAAAAAAGCGTTTTTCGGATAAAAATCGGCAAAAAAGTCAGATTATTCACCTTGAAAAAAGAAAAGGCAGCGCAGATAGTACTTGACACCATGGGGTGAATGCACTATATTATGGCTACCATGAAGAAGAGACTGCGCAAGAAGTACCGTGTAGGCGAGTTCCGCGAGCTTTGCTTTGAGTTTACCTTTGATTACAAGGGCGACATCGAGTCTCCCGAGTGCGAGCAGTTCCTGCATTCATTCGTTAACGACTGCATAGAGGCCAACGGCCTTAACTGCGAGGGCAACATGACGGATGAAGGCTGCAACATCACAGCCCGAGCAGAAGACGCCACGCAAACGAGTGACGCACAGCGCCAAGCCGTCAAAGCATGGCTTGAAGGGCGTGAGGATGTAGAGCTCAAAAGCTTCGGCGAGCTGGTGGACGCTTGGTACAATTTCTGATAATTGTACCCGGCCATACAAAAAGCAGAAGAAACATCAACAAGCGCGGCTGCAGTCGCGCGTATCCCTATACATACAACGAGCACAAGAATGAACGACAAGCAGACAGCAAATCAGCCCCTTTTCGCAAAAGGGCTCAAGGGGGTCATAGCAAATGAAACCGGGCTGAGTGATGTACGTGGCGAAGAAGGACGCCTCCTCTATTGCGGATACGAGATTGAGGATTTGGTGGATTTGTGTAGCTTCACGGAAATCATCTATCTCCTTCTGAACAAACGTCTTCCCAACCGCGATGAACTTGCGGGATTAGAGCAGCGTTTGCGCAATGACCGAGAGCTGCCGCAACCCATTCTTGACTTTTTCAAGACGGCCACGAAGACAGCTCGACCAATGAGCGCACTGCGCACGGCCGTGTCAATGCTGGGCATGTATGACGACCGCACAAAGGATCCGACGCAGATGAAGGAAATCGGGCTTTCCCTCATAGCCAAGATACCGGTGATGGCGGCGTATTATTACCGCATATGCCAAGGGCTGGAGTTACCCCCCATCCGCACGGATTTGGATGAGGCCGCCCACTTTCTTTGGTTGCTGAAAGGGACAGAACCGGATCCGCAGGAGGCACACATTTTGGACGTGGCATACATATTGCATGCAGACCACGGCATGAACGCGTCCACATTCTCCTCACGCGTTACAGCCTCAACCCTCTCCGATATGTACTCCTGCATTACCGCAGCCATCGGCACCTTGAAAGGGCCGTTGCACGGTGGAGCCAATGAGGCAGTAATAGAGATGCTTAAAGAAATCGGCAGCGAGGAGAATGTGGAAGAATACATCAACAACAAACTTGCAAACCGCGAGAAAATCTTCGGTATGGGGCACCGAGTTTACAAGACCATTGACCCCCGCGCACCGCAACTGCGCCGCATTGCTATCCGCCTGACGCAAAAAATCGGCGAACCTAAGTGGATACGCATGAGCGATAAGATAGCCCGCATGGTACGCTCTCGCAAGGGGTTGAATGCCAACGTAGATTTCTACTCTGCCTCCGTATACTACAGCTTAGGCATACCGACACGTATGTTCACCACCCTCTTTGCCATTGCCCGCTCCGCCGGATGGGTGGCTCAAATCTTGGAACAACTTGAGGACAACACCCTCTTCCGCCCGCTTTCCCGATACACAGGGCCGGAGGAGCCGCTGCTCGTTCCCATTTTGGACATGCGCTGATGCGGATTTATACCGACCATAAAAAAGCCGACATCCACAAAACGATGTCGGCTTTTTTATGGAAGTAAATTAACCGAGGCAGCGTTTTTCCAAACGCAAAAGGAGGAGGGAAAGCGCAAGGGTAACGAGAGCAGCAACGGAACGGAACACCCATTTTTCCGGGTAGCCATAGTATGTTTCAATGGCATCACACGTAAAATGGTAGACGGGAACATGGAACAAAAAGACAGGGTAAGTCAGCAATGCCGCCTTGTTAACGAAAGCGGAAAACGCATTATTCACCACCCCGCCGAAAGCAAACAGACAAGGAATAAGCAAGCAATAAAAGGCGGTTGTCAGCAAATCAAAAGAAAAGGTGTAATTGTAATAATTAAGCTCCTCTTTTTGCAACACCGACATCAAAACAACGGCCACAGCGGCAAACACCGCAAACAACAGCAGCGTAGCCCCCTTAAACAGGCATGACTTCTCCACACGCCGCTGACATAAAAAAACGCAGAGCCCGGACGCCAGAATTCCGGCCATGAATTGCCAGCAGCGAGCAAGCGGAGAATAATACAACCCCTCGCCGAACGGCGCGCAATCCGGCACGCATGAAAACAGCCCCCACGTAATGACCAAAGCCACTATACAGCCCCCGGCCATACCGAATCGGAACCGGTGCAAATAATAAAAAAAAGGAACCATGAACAGCAGTGCACATTCCACAGCCATGTACCACAACGGCGTATTCCAATGCAATAACAGCTCAGATATACTGATATGAGCCCACTGCCCCGCCCCCCATTCCGGCAACAAGCATCCCTCATACATTCGGTGCAACAAGCCAACAACTATAGCAAGTAAAAACAGGGGGAGCAATCTCCGCACCTTGGAGGCATAAAAGCGGGTGCTGTCAAACTCTGAACGTTCCTTAAACATCATCCCCACCAAAAAACCGCTCATCACTAAAAAACCATTCACCATAAACGGGCCACATGCAGGACGAGGCCAAAAATAATGGTAGACAACTACCCCGACGCATAAAAAAATGCGGTATATATCCAGCAATAAAGCACGCTCTCTATTCATAACTTGCAAAAACCGAGCGAGTATAACCACCTCGGGACTTCTGTACAAGTCTAATATGAGCAAAAATTGCACTTTGTAGGTGGCTGAAGCAACTTTTTTGAAGCGCATGCTCAAAAAAAGCTAGCGTTTACTCTAACTGTATGATAAAATGGGTGCGTTCCCCGAGGGGGAGAGACGTAACACAGCAAACACAATCAACCGTTATGAACGATCTCACAAAACCTTTCAAGCGCCTGCCGGTGGCTATGATCGGCACCGGGTCATACGTGCCTGAAACCCGCCTTACCAATTCAGATTTGGAGAAGATGGTGGATACCTCCAACGAGTGGATTATTGAACGCACCGGCATCGAAGAACGCCGCATTGCCGCCCCGGGAGAGAAGACGAGCGACATGGCCACTCACGCCGCACGGAAAGCCATGGAGGCAGCTGGTGTAACAGCGGAGGAGATTGACCTCATCATCGTCGGCACAGTAACGCCGGATACCTTCACCCCCTCCACGGCGTGCTATGTACAGGCCAACTTAGGAGCCGTAAATGCAGCAGCGTTCGATATTTCCGCTGCGTGCTCCAGCTTCCTGTATGCCCTGAAAACCGCCGTACAGTACATCGGATGCGGCCAAGCCAAAACAGCTCTCATCATCTCATCAGAAAAGCTCAGCCACATTGTCAACTGGGAAGACCGCAGCACATGCGTACTCTTCGGAGATGGTGCAGGTGCCGCAGTACTGCGCACCGGCACCGGAATTGAAGGGGACAGCGCCATCTTGGCATCAGACATCGGCGCGGATGGTACCCTTACTGACCTGCTCATGGTTCCCGGAGGAGGCTCAGCCATACCGACAACGGAGGAGAACATCCACGAAAAGCTTTATACGCTTGCCATGCGCGGCAACGAGGTATTCCGCCACGCCGTCGCACACATGAAGGACTCCGCACTGTCCCTGATAGAGCGCACCGGTATTAAACCGGAGGATGTGGACTTGGTCATTCCTCACCAGGCAAATCTGCGCATCATCAACGCAGTGGCGCAGCGTCTGGGAATTCCGGTGGAGCGAGTATTCATCAACCTGCAGAAGTACGGCAACACCTCCGGTGCAGCATGTGCCATTGCGTTGGATGAGGCCATACGCTCCGGCAAGGCCAAGAAGGGGGACATTGTTCTGATGGTAACCTTCGGTGCCGGGTTAACGTGGAGCAGCGCCGCTATCCGCCTCTGATTTTCCCACGGAAACAGGATTTACACACACCGAAAGAGCCGGCTCAGTGGATTTCTCCCACCGAGTCGGCTGTAAACATTATACCAGAGCACCTTGCAACCCGGACTCCTCCAATACGTCAGCCGCAGCTCCGCCTTCAAGACCGAGCTGCAGCGGCTGCGTGAGGATAACATCCGGGAAGAGCCACTGGTATTTCCGCACGCCTGCCCCGCCTCGCTTTCCTTCATCGTAGCACTTGTGGCAGCACACAGCAAGAAAGCGCGGCGCATATGGGTGGTGGCAGATGCCCTCCCCATGCAGGAACGCATTGCAGCGGAGCTGCCACTATGGGAACAAAGCGCCGTTTTTGTCCCGGAGCGAGAAATACACGTCAACAACGGCCTGAGTGACCCGGATTTGGCAGCAGAGCGGCTGGATGCACTCAAAGCCATATCCGGCACGCCGCAAACCGTGCAAATAGCTGTTGTCACAGCAGCTGCGCTATACCAAAACGCACCCGCTTTTGCACAAAACACAGCGGATTCCGTCACCATACGAACCGGCGAAGAGCACGAACCGGAAAAACTCACCCGAATGTTCACCGAACACGGCTTTGACAGGGTGGACCAAGTAACAACGCGCAGCCAATGGAGCTTACGCGGTGGCATTTTGGACGTTTTCCCCCTCCAATCGGCTTGGCCCCTGCGCATCGAATTCTTCGGCGATGAGGTTGAGAGCATTCGCGCGTTTGATGTGGACAGCCAGTTATCATTCCGCAAATTGGCAGAAGCGGAACTCATGTTAGATGTGCCACCGGCAGATAAACAGCTCAAAGACCTTATCACCCCGGACGACTGGGTCATCAGCCTTCCCGGGTGTGGGGAACCCGGCAATATTTTGCTGTTGGATAGCCCGCCGGAGGTGGTAGAGCTTTCCCCGGAATTGGAGAAACTGAATGAAAAAGACCCGCTGGCAAGTTACGGTGAGCCATTGGGCAGTTTCGATACAGGCGACTTCGTCATGCAAGAAGCGCGGCGAGCCATGGCACGCCACACTCTTATACAATGGAAAGAACAAAAATGGCGCATTGTCATGTTCTTTCCGCATGAGGGTGAAAAAAAGCGTTTTGAAGAAATATGCGGAGAAGATGATGCCTGGCGTGCCGTGCAAAGCAGAGATGGGGATTTACCGTTCGGATTCACGCTTCCGGGTGCAAAACTGGCGGTACTCTCTGCAGCAGAAATATTCGGGCGATACTCCTCACCGCGGGTACGCCAACGCGATAACCGCGAGGAGCGACTGCGCCGTGAACGCGCACAAGCCCCGTTGCGCGAGATTGCCCCGGGAGATCTCGTTATTCACTCCGCACACGGATTAGGCAAATTTGTCGGGATTGTGCAGGATGACAAAACCGGAGAACAAGAACTGCACATCCTCTATGCAGGAGGCGTATTATTGCGGATTCCATTACAACAAAGCCACTTAGTGTCAAAATACGTGGGACTGGGTGCCAAAACACCGGAACTTTCAAGACTGGGAGATGCCAGGTGGAAGCGCGCCTGCCAAGCTGCAGAAAAAGCCATACAAGATTATGCCGCCCAACTACTGGAAGTACAGGCAGAGCGTGAAAGCAACAACGGCTACGCACACCCGGCCGACTCCTCATGGATGTGGCAATTTGAATCCTCATTCCCCTATCGTGAAACCCCGGACCAGTTGAGAGCCATCAACCAATGCAAGGCGGATATGGAAGCCCCCCGCCCTATGGACCGTCTCATCTGCGGCGATGTCGGATTCGGCAAAACAGAAGTAGCCATCCGTGCTGCATTCAAATGCGTAACCGGAGGCAAACAAGCTGCCATACTGGCACCTACAACGGTACTGGCAGACCAGCACTTCCGCACTTTCCGAAGCCGCATGAGTGAGTACCCCATCCGCATTGAGTTACTCAGCCGATTTACCCCGGCAAAAAAAGCAGCGGAAATCATAGAAGGAATGCGCCGGGGCGATGTTGATATTGTAGTGGGCACGCACAGGCTCATTTCCAAGAATGTCATGTTCAAGGATTTGGGGCTGGCCGTCATTGATGAGGAACAACGCTTCGGCGTACGCCACAAAGAGCAATTCAAGCGCATGTTCCGTATGGTGGATATGCTCACACTCTCCGCAACCCCCATTCCGCGCACACTGTATGTTGCCCTCATGGGCGCACGCGACATGAGCACCATCGATACTGCGCCCCTCAACAGACTCCCGGTTCAGACTGCCGTTTGTCCGTATAATGAGGAACTCATCACTCGCGCCATTGAGCGAGAGACTGCTCGCAACGGTCAGGTTTTCTTCCTTCACAACCGTGTTTCTTCCATCTACAAAATGCAGGAAACGCTCCATAAACTTGTTCCCCGAGCCCGCATCGTGGTCGGGCATGGTCAAATGGACAAGGGTGACTTGGAATGCGTAATGCGCGATTTCATTAATGGCAAGGCAGATGTACTCCTCTCCACCACCATCATTGAAAGCGGCATCGATATTCCCAACGCCAACACCATCATCATTGACAGAGCAGACCGTTTCGGACTTGCCGACCTTTACCAACTGCGTGGGCGGGTAGGACGTGGCGGACACAGAGCATACGCATACCTGCTCTTACCGGAAGGAGCGCTCTGCACCGGGGATGCCCGCAAACGCGTGGCAGCCATCAAGCAATATACAGAATTGGGCAGCGGCTTCAAAATAGCCATGCGAGATTTAGAGATTCGCGGTGCCGGCAATCTGCTTGGCACCCAGCAAAGCGGGCACATAGCAGCCATCGGGTTCGAGCTCTATTGCCAACTATTGCGCCAATCCATCGAGCGGTTGCAGGGCAAAGCTCCGGCCATTCGCGCGGATGCCCAACTTAAAGCGGATTTTCTCTGTGTAAGTGAGGCCATCATGAGCACGCGAGCCGATGCCGACAAACTCATCGGGGCATTCATCCCCTCCTCTTGGGTGGAAAGCACGCAAAACCGCATGGCGTGTTATACTCAGTTGGCAAAAGCTCTTACCTTTGATGACACCGATGACCTAGAACGGCAGTGGATTGACCGCTACGGCAAATTGCCCCGTCAGGCTCGCAATCTACTGGTTTGCCACAAAATCAAAATTGCGGCATCGCGCCGCAACATCAGCATGGTGGAAATAGCAGCTCAAAAACTCATGCTGACCCGCAATAATGACTACATTTTGCTGGATAAAAGATTCCCGAGGCTGCAAAAGACAAAACCCACAGATAAATTATACGAGACACTGCGCTTTCTCATGGAAATGTAAACCTTCCCCCGGACGGAATCAAAGAGGAAGGTCATCCCCACCATGCACACTTTCCTCCTGGGGCACATATGCAACAGTGGCTTCCGTAATGCCGGTGTGCGGGTACACGATAGTATTACCCCCCATGGAAGCGGCACGGCGCTTAATGGCCTGCACCATGGCCTCGTCCCCTAAATCAAGCTTTGCATCATTGCGAATCAGGAAACGCCCCACCACAACCGCATTCGGCACATCCGGCAACATCGGCAAAAATTCCACCTCGTACTCAGCAACTACCGGACGCGTCCCGACCAACGTTGCCGGCACCATTTCCCAATTCCGGGCGGCACGCGGCTCCCCATTCTGGGAACAGGCCGTCACGGCAAACGCACAAGCAATCATCAGTAAGGTTGTCTTCATCGCTATCGGGAGGTTGTTAATATTCATCTGCCGGCTTAAATCTGCAACAAAAAACACAGCGCCCGTCGGCGTGCAGCAGCACACTGATGCATCCGAGCTCGTGCTTCACCATGTACGCATCATACTCAGCCGGGGGGCGAGGGTGAAAACGCCCCGCCTTTTCCGGTGCCAACACGGCAGAACGCAACACCGCCACCAACCGCCGATTGCTCATGCTGCGCATCTCTTCATAATCGGAGGTCGGTAACAACAGTGTCGGTATTTTCTGGGAACTCACGCGCACGAATATACACCAAAAGCACAATTTGTCAAGCGGCATCCCGCAATTATCACTTAAACTCTCTCTAGCACGCGCATTCTCCTGTTTTTTACCGCAGAAATATAATAAAGTTTGTTTAAGTTTTTTTCCGATTCTCCAATTTTTTGCTTGAAGCCAAGCCCGCTTAGGGATAGAATGCAGTTATGGCTCAGATTCACCCCACAGCAATTATTGACCCCACCGCGGAATTGGCGGACGACGTAACGGTAGGGCCGTACTGCGTAATCGGTCCGCACGTCAAACTCGGAGAAGGCTGCGTATTGCACAGTCATGTTGTCATCGGTGGGCCTTCCACTTTCGGAAAAGGCAACGAGTTCTTCCCCTTTGCTGTCATTGGTCTCAAGACTCAGGATCTCAAGTATAAGGGAGAACCCACATTTTTGGAAGTAGGAGACTACAACGTATTCCGAGAAAACTGCAATATTAACCGTTCGACCACCCCGGAAACAAAAACAATCATCGGCAGTCACAATCATTTCCTGATTAACAGCCACTGCGGTCATGAGTGCCATGTAGGCAACCACTGCATCCTTTCCGGATACGCCGGAGTTGCCGGGCATTGCACCATCGGCGACTGGGCCATCATCGGAGGTTTCGCTGCTCTGCACCAGTTTGTACGTATCGGTGAGCACGCCATGATTGGCGGTTGCGCACGTATTCCACAAGACGTAGCTCCGTTTATGATTGCGGAAGGCTTCCCCGGCCAGCTGCGCACGGTCAACATTGTAGGCTTGCAACGCCGTGGCTTCTCTGATGAAGACATTCGTGCCCTCAAGTTTGCCTATCGTAAGCTCTTCCTTGACAAAAAAGCTAACGTCAACGACAGCATTCCGGCCATACTTGAGGACGAAAGATACGGCAGCAACCCGCGCATTCAACGCCTCATTGAGTTCATCCGCACATCGGAGCGCGGATTCATTCACTGATGAAACGTTACATCATTTTTGATTTGGATGGCACCTTGGTGGATTCCCTCCCGGGAATCGCCGAGGGAGTCAACCGCGCTCTCAGGGCACTGGGCTTGCCGGAACACAGTCCCGGCGAAGTCAGAGGGATGATAGGCAGCGGAGCCGCAAACCTCTGCGCAAAAGCTTTAGGCTACCCGGATGCAGAACACACTCCGCCGGACAAACTGGAGGCTCTGCACAGCATATTCCGCAAAGAGTACCCGACGTGCTGGCAGGGAGAGTACACCGTGCCGTACCCATGGATTGCCAACATGCTTACGTTATTGAGCGCGGAAGGAGCTCAGCTGGCCGTTCTCTCCAATAAACCCCACGATGTTACCTACCCCATGGTTAAGGAACTTTTTGCCCACATCCCATTCAGCTTTATCATGGGCTACACCGGAAAGTTCCCGCGCAAACCGGCACCCGACGCCATTTATCACATGGCAAAGGAGTGGGGGCTAAACACGGCAGATATCACCTTAGTAGGAGATTCTCTTTTCGATGCCCGAACTGCGCAAAATGCCGGCTGCAAAACGGCTTTAGTTGCATGGGGATACGCCAACGTAAGCGAACTTGCCGCTTGGCAGGCGCCACTGTTCGGCTCTGTTGATGAATTATGCAGCTATTTACGGCAAAGCTAATTACAAATCATGAATTTTCTCATTTTGGCGGCTGCCAAACCATCAATTGCCTACGCGCGACAAGGCGTTGCCTTTTTTGAGGAACGCCTGCGCCCCTTCGGCAAGGTGGAAATCCGCTATGTCAAAGCGGGGTCATCAGAGGAGGTATCTGCCCGACTTTTGGAAGCCAGCAAAGGCTGCCTACGCATCGCCATGGATGAACGAGGTGAAAACTGGACCTCACGCGAACTGGAAAAACGCGCCAAAGACTGGCAAATGAGGGCTGTTAAGCATGTCGCCTTTCTCATCGGCGCGGCAGACGGCCACACACCGGAACTTCGGCAAAGCTGTGACCATGTGCTTTCTCTCGGCAAACACACCATGCAACATGAGTTGGCCCTCGTTGTTCTGCTAGAGCAAATTTACCGCCTGCACACCATGCTTGCAGGCACCCCTTACCACAGAGATTGAAAATCCCATAAAAGGCGCATAGCTTGTCCTATGCGCAAGCCCCGTTTTTTTGCGATTTTCTCGTATCGGCCTCAGTTAAACAAACCATACATCGCACAGCAGGAGAGGGCCATACCGAAAGCGCCAAGGAGAAAACGAGGGAACGGATTATCTTCATCAAGCAGGAAGCCGAAAAGTACTAAACCGCCCAGCAGCAGCAGACTGCAATTCAAAACACTTTCATCTTTAGCGATATGCATGAAATGTTTGGAGGCATAGTAACCAAGCAAAGCTCCGATGGTGGCACTGCGACGAGCAAAAAAGCCACGTGTTTCTGTATTGTTATTTGAAGAATCAGACATAAAATTAAATCGGTTGTTTTGATAGATATATGTAATGTGTAGGATTTCGCTGTTCTACATACAACGAACAACGGCCACATTAGCATGACGCTGAGCAAATCCGTTTTGTTCAGCAAAAATTGGCAAAAAGTTTTCTCAAGCGCCGAAAAACTTACTCAAACAAATCACTCAGGGCTTTGCAATTAAAAAACTTCTGCTCTTCAAGGCGTTCGCGGTGAGCTTCAAAATCGAGCTTATAATTTTGCATTCGCTGGTCAAAGAAGAACTTACGTTCTTCCGGGATGGCGGCATCTCCCAGCTCATCGGCAAAATCCTCCAATTCCTCGCCATACCCCATGGCAGATGCAACCAAATCCGCCACAATGGCAGCAGACTCGGCATCTGTAGCCTCATCCAACAGCATGATAATAACCTCGCAATTATTCACCACAAGCTCTGTTGCATACTCTGCCATATCCGGCCCGGGGCGCACATCCGGAGAGACCAAGGGAATAAGATACAAGGCAGCACTCAGGGCATCCGATTCATAACACTTACAATCCTTCAGGCGAGCCATAGCAGCCTCCACCGTCTTTGACACCTCGGCAGAGCGGGTAGCAAAAGATTTTGCAAACTTCGGGCTTGTTTCCAGCTCACCTGCTTGCTGAATAGAAACATTCAACTCTCTGATAAGCAAAATATCCACCGCAACACGGGAGGCCACTAAGTCAGCATCCGTCACATCCTGCACCCCGGCAAGAGCATTGCTGAGGTCCTCATAGGTGGAAATAAGGCTATCCACACTGCGTTCGGCATCCGCAATCTCGGCTGCATACACAGGTGCTGCAACAACACAAAGCAACGGCATACAAAACACACGCCATATGGAATTCAGAGAAATCATGATAACCTGAGAGTAACAGAGAACAGAGAACTCTGCAAGGCAAAAGCCGTCAAAAGCGTCCATAATTGTGACATCCGTATGCCAATACACATGAAAAGGCTTGATTTTCATGTGCGGATGTAATATAGTCGCGGGCGACATGTCAGAACGCAAAAATCCGTATCCTTTTGATTATTTTGAGCCCAAATGGCAAGCCACTTGGGACACCGAAAAGACTTTCAAAGTACAAAACCCCGGAGAAGAGGGATTTGACGCCGGCAAGCCCAAGTGCTACGTGCTGGATATGTTCCCCTACCCGAGTGGTGCAGGGCTCCATGTAGGCCACCCCGAGGGGTACACCGCCACAGACATTGTAAGCCGCTACAAACGCATGAACGGCTACAACGTCCTCCACCCCATGGGGTGGGACTCCTTCGGTCTGCCCGCAGAACAATACGCCATCAAGACCGGGCAACACCCCTCCATCACCACCTACGCCAACATCGACAACTTCCGTCGCCAGCTCAAGATGCTGGGATTCTCTTACGACTGGGACCGCGAAATTGCCACCACCGACCCCGCCTATGTGAAGTGGACGCAATGGATATTCCTGCGCCTGTATAACTCCTACTACAACGAAGAGCTCCGCAAAGCGCGCCCGGTCAGCGAGCTTGAAGCCAAGGGGTGGACTCGCGAACAAATTGATAACGTACGCCTTGCCTACGTAGCAGAAGGCATGGTAAACTGGAGCCCGGACATGGGCACCGTATTGGCCAATGAAGAGGCGGAGGAGTGGAAGAGCAAGGGACACATTGTAGAACGCCGCAAGCTGCGCCAGTGGATGCTGCGCATCACAGCCTATGCAGAGCGCCTCATCGATGAGCTTGAACCGCTTGATTGGCCGGAGAGCATCAAACTGCTGCAACGCAACTGGATTGGCAAGTCCACAGGCGCGGAGGTAAACTTCACCTGCCAAGGCAATACCATCACCGTATACACCACCCGCCCGGACACCCTGTTCGGGGCCACCTACATGGTACTCGCCCCGGAACACGAATTGGTGGACGTTATCACCACACCGGAGCAGCGCCAAGCCATCGACTCCTACAAGGCAGCCTGTGCCGCCAAGAGCGATTTAGAGCGTACCGAACTCAGCAAAGACAAAACCGGCGTCTTCACCGGAGCCTATGCCACCAACCCCGTCAATGGCAAACAAATTCCCATCTGGATTGCAGACTACGTACTCACCGGCTACGGTACAGGTGCCATCATGGCAGTGCCCGCACACGACAGCCGTGACTTTGAGTTTGCCACCAAGTTCGGATTGCCCATCATCCAAGTTGTACAGCCGGACAGCGAGGGCACGGACTGGCAAAACTTCTGCGGTTATGACGGCACTATGGTGAACTCCGAGCACCTTAACGGTCTGAGCGTTCCGGAAGCCAAAAAGCAAATGACAGCTTGGCTGGAAGAACAAGGCTACGGATGCGGCAAGGTGAACTACAAGCTGCGCGATTGGCTCTTTAGCCGCCAGCGTTACTGGGGTGAGCCCTTCCCCATTGTGTGGAACAGCAAGGACGGCAATCACTACGCCATCCCGGAGAGTGAGCTCCCCCTGCTCCAACCGGAAATGGAAGACTTCAAGCCCAGCGGCGACCCCCGCGGCCCGCTCGTAAAAGCAACGGAATGGATTCAGTACTCCGAGGACTTCACCCGCGAGACCAACACCATGCCCCAGTGGGCAGGCTCCTGCTGGTACTACCTGCGTTATCTGGATCCGAAGAATGATAAGGCATTCATTGACCCGGAAGTTGAGAAGTACTGGATGGGCGGCAACAATCCCGGCGGTGTGGATTTGTACGTAGGCGGTACGGAGCATGCCGTGCTACACCTGCTCTATGCCCGATTCTGGCACAAGGTGCTCTACGACTACGGGTTGGTATCTACCAATGAACCGTTCAACAAGCTCGTGAACCAAGGGCTGATTTTGGGTGAAGACAGCCAAAAGATGTCCAAGAGCCGTGGCAACGTTGTAAACCCGGATGATATTGTGCGTGAATACGGAGCAGACTCCCTGCGCCTTTATGAAATGTTCATGGGGCCCCTCAAGGAGGTGAAGCCGTGGCAGACCAAGGGAGTGGAAGGCATCAGCCGCTTCTTGGCTCGCGTCTGGCGCGTTGCCATGGTGGAGAACCAAGAGGGTGAATGGGTGCTCTCCGGCAAAATTACGGATGCCGACAACGGAGAGGTAACGCCCGTCCGTAAGGAAGTACACAAAACCATCAAAAAGGTAACGGAAGACATCGAGGACATGAGCTTCAACACCGCTATCTCCAAGATGATGGAGTGCACGAACGCCATGACCTCCGCGGCCACTGTATGTGTAACGGATTATGTGCAATTGCTGCATGTGCTCAACCCCTTCGCCCCGCACCTTACGGAGGAGCTTTACAGCATCCTGCGCAAGCGGTTCACCACCCTACCCGCCTGCCAGCTCTGCCAACAGAATTGGCCCACCTTCAACCCCGACTACTTGGTTGAAAACACCAAGGAAATCGTGATTCAGGTGAACGGTAAGCTGCGTGATAAAATGACAGTTGCAGCAGACGCTGCCAAGGAGGAAGTGGAAACCGCCGCTCTCGCATCCTCTCGCATTCAGGAGTTCATCTCCGGCAAGACTGTTCGCAAGGTTATCGTTGTGCCCGGCCGCTTGGTCAATATCGTGGCAAACTGATACCAAATACAGCCTCACATCTTCTCCCCCGTTGCCGTTTTGCGGTGACGGGGGATTTTTCGTGAACAAAATCAACATGCGAAACGTCTACCTTAACAGAAAGCATTATTGTTAACACTATAACCCACATTTTATATTATGAGCCGCAGTTGGAGAAAAGAAGGGTCAAAAATCCTTGAAGTATATGATAAAAGAGGACGAAAAATGCGCCTCACCGCCAATACGCAAAAACGCTACACTCCACATTTCAGAGATTTCCGTGTAGCAAACGAAACTCGTGAGCTGCGCAAATATGACTACTTTTCCGCAGCGCAAACTCGCAACGAGCTCCGCATCCGCAAAAAAACCATTCCGCTCGACCCTTGGCTCTACTTGAACATAAGACGTCAACCCGTCGGTGCGCGAGACAAAAGCGTTCGGCGCCGGGCCGCGCTCAAGGCAGCCGTAAGAGACATGGATGCAGCTCGCTTCAACGCCTGAAACAAGGCTCCCAAAAGGAGGGCGACAGTTTAATTTGTCTTGAAAAAAGCAAAAAAAATGAAAGAATGGAAGCAGCAGCACCGTACAATATCACATGAAAGGTCTTTTACTCACAAGCTTGTTGCTCATACCCACCCCGTCACATGGAGTGGAGGAAGATGTCGATTACGAGGATGTTGACGACATTTGCGTTTATTTACCGGACACCGAACCGGAATACAGCGAAGAGGCGTTGGCAGCAGCACTGCAAGCATCCGACTACGCTGTAAAACTTGCAGATTTGCTGAAAACAGAGACAGACCGAGGACGGGCGTTGATGCGCATATTGGAGGAAGGGAGATTTGATGACGCAAGCAAAATATTACCACTGGTCAGCAATGTCAATTTCCATGATAGAGACACAGGGCTCACCCCCCTGCTGCTCTGTTGCGGAGAAGGGGAATACGGCGAGGGAGAAGCTTGCTGTGAAGCCCCCGACGCAGATTATCAACGCCCCGGGCAGGCAGAAATGATGCGCAAGCTGTTGGAGGCAGGCGCGGATCCGAACCTGCCGAGAGCGATGGGTACAGAACTTCCGCTAATCAAAGCCGCAAGAAGTGGAGACACGGAAAGCATGCGTCTGCTGCTGGCCGCCGGGGCAAATCCGCATTTTGAAGACAGTGAAGGCAAAACAGCTCTGCAACGCGCAGCGGAGGATGGCCGTTACCATGCCACCCGACTCCTGTTGAAGCTCCCGAACATGCCATCGGCTGATGAGGTCTATATCAACCCCGCGGCAGCAGTGGAAAGAAACGACACGGGAAGCTTAAAAGCTTTGCTACAAGATGGAATAAACCCTAACGGCGTCTATGAGGACGACTGGGGAGAGACAAAGCCACTTAGCTTCATTGCCGCGCATTACTGTAGTACAGCGTGCCTGAAAATACTGATGGAGGCCCGGGCTGATATACAGAAGATTCACAATGGATACAACGCCTTGAGCGAAATTGATTACAACCCGGCAGTCAACGAAACGACGGGGAACACGCAGGCTTTTCTCCTACAAGCCGGGTTGGGACAACACAAACCCAGCGTGCAAAAAGCCATCCGAAACGCCATCTTCTGGCATGATTATGAATGCGCAAAACAGCTTATACCCTACAACGCAGAATTCGGGTTCAACACGGAAGAAGATACTCTATTACTCACAGCATTGGCGGAATCTCCCTACAAAGCCCCGGACAAAGACCTCATCGTAGCCATGCAAAAGGCAGGATTGAACATCAGGCAATGCGGAGCAACCGCTCTTATCATTGCAGCTAAGAATGGGTATAGTGAGTTATTTTTTTACCTGATGGAACAAGGCGCACCTCTCACCGCCCCAAATGAGCTTTTGATTCAGGTTTTGACATGTTCGGGCATCGCGCTTCCACCGGAAAAACGATTGCAAGCCACTCAGGGACGCGAAAAAGTCGTTCGATTCCTGATAGAACAATGCGGGGCGGATGTCAACACAAGAGCTGAAACTCATTACTCAAAGCCCACAGCGTTGATGCTGGTAGTGTCAAACTATGATAGCAGATTTGTGACGTACATACTCGAACGCGGTGCCAATCTGCACGAGACGGATGATGATGACCACGGCGTGCTGGATTACGTCTGCGCGGGAGATACGGATACTCTACGCGTATTGCTAAAGGCCGGTGCGGAGGCTACATCAGACTCCGGGCAAGACTTACTGAGGCGCGCCGCATGCAGTGAGAACGAGGAAATCGTCCGCATTTTACTGGAACTCGGCACCTCCCCAAACCGGACGGACTCACACAACAAATGGACAGCCCTACACTTTGCTGCCATGAATGCAGACACGTCCATGGTCAACCTCCTACTCAGCCACGGCGCGGATGCTAATGCAAAAAGCAGGGATAACCAGACGCCCCTGCAATTAGCCCAACAAAGACACCCGAACAACACACGGTTGCATGAACTACTGTCTCCCAAGGAGAGACAAAGTCAGTCGGCAAAATAACAGCGCAAGGATTCGGCCTCATCTCCGGTAGGATTCTGCCACAACTCCCAGCTGTATTTGAAGCAGAAAAAACAAAACACCAGCAACAACACAACGCTGATGCTGAAAAAGATATTCCACGCAAGTGCTGAGCGAGATGCAGAGAGAGCTTCCTCATAACTGCCCTTATGGTACAGCTCGGCCACGCGAGAGGAGCGCAACACGGCAACCACGCTGAACGGGAAACAGCAAAACACACTTACCATGCTCCAAGCCATGTATGTGGGCGGACACGGACGCGCCGCAGGCATGTCAGCCCACAGAACCCAAGCATCATCTGCAGCCGTCACGCCACGCACATACCACTGCATAACGTCTGCCCCCTGCTCTGCCATGGCTGCAAGCTGAGCACGACTATACGGCCCCTCCGGCACACCTCCCTCTTCCCGCAAAATGTAAAATAACTCACCCATACCGACTACTTTGTCCAGAATACACCACCTCGCAAGCAAATGACAAGCTTACAGACGCACTTTTTTGCAAAAAAAAGCAAAAAAATTAAAAAAAAGGTAATTCGGGGGTTGACCTTGACAGAAGCTGTGTTAATATGGTGACACGTATGCATGGTGATTTAGAAAAACTCGTAAAGGCCGGAAAGATTCCGGCAGACTTTGCGACTCGCCTGGACAAATTCTCTCCCGCCAAATACGTCATGCACCCTGAGTGGGGCGTTGGCAAGGTGGAAGCATGGTCTCTGGCCAAACAACTCGTAAAGATTAATTTTGAACAGAAGCCCCACTTCGTGATGGGTCTCAAGCTGGCGTACAACCAGCTCACAGCTGTACCTGAAGGACACTTCCTGATTGCCTGCTTTGACGACGCAGAAGGCTGCCGAGCCAAAGCTGAAGGCAAAGATACCATTCTGGAGTTTATCGCTTATGTGCTGGAGCACAACCTCTCCTTGCGAGAAGGCGTGGATGAAGTTCTGGAAATGGAGCCCGAGGACTTGGAAAAATTCCTCTGCGGACGCGTTATTCCGGAGGAGAACTGGAAGAGCTGGTGGGAAAAGGCCCGTACGGCTATGAAAGAAGACCCCCGCTTCCGTCTCCCCACCAAGAAAGGAGAAACCATCCGCACACGTGAGGCAGCCAGCGCGGCAGACGCGCTGTTAATGGACTATACAGAGGCAACCTCACTGGAAAGTTGCGTACGCATACTCGACCAAAGCCATCTGGAAGCGCTCAAAGGCGAGTATACCATTGCAGCTAAGCTGGTAAAAGCCATGGAAGATGACATTGAGCGCAACCACACAGAGCCGCAGCACGTGCTGGAACTCATCATCATCCGTGATGATATTCTGGAAGCTACAACGGAAGGCAAGGAAGACAAGCAGGCCGAGTTGGATGCAGCCCTGACGGCAGAGGGAGTCAGCACGCTGACCACCTTGGCAGACAAGCTGCAAACTATCACCTCCGAGGACTTGGTGACCTACATCGGAGAGCTCACAGTTTCCCGCCAGAACAAGGTGTATGAAGCCCTGCCCGCAGCCTATCCGGAAAGCTGGATGGCCTACACCACCAATATCTTCCTTTTCGGAGGAGCCAAGGCTACCGTACCGGCGGCAGATTTCATCATCGCCAAAGGTGGTAAAGAGCAGTTGTTTGAGGATTTGCTCAACGGCATTTCTCGCCAAAATCTCCAACCGGAGGTGCTCATCTGGATTTGCCGTGAGCGCAACGGTGAAGCTAAGGAACTGGTGGATAAAACCAAGATGGCACTGGGTGCAGCCATTATCACCGCCATTGAGAAAGACAGCGCGGACGGTGGTCCTAACAAGGCACTGCGCCTGCGTAACCTGCTGATGGACGATAAGGAGCTTGCCCCGGACTTGGTAACAGGCATTAACGAGCTGGAGGCGCGCCCCTTCGCGAAGTCTCTGTATGACTCCTCCGTACTGCCGGATTTGGATCGCAACTTATTGCTTGCCAACATGATGAAAATACATCCTTCCTTGCAGGAAGTAGTGTTGGCTCGCGTACAGGTTAAAGAGAAACAAAGCCTCTATGTATCCCTGCGCTCCTACGCAGCACGTAAGGCTGAGTACGAGGACATCATCAACGTACGCATTCCCAAGAACAAGCATGACTTGGAGATTACCCGTGCGGAAGGCGACCTCCGCGAGAACGGTGGGTACCAAGATGCCAAGGCCACACGACAAGTGCTCATGCGCCGCTCCGAGGAACTCTCCCGCCTGCTCTCTCAGGCTGAGCCCACCGACTTCTCCGGCGCCACCTGCGAGACCACCGGCATGGGAACCCGCGTCACCTTTGAGTCCGCCAAGGGGCAAGAGGTTGTTTACACCATTCTGGGCGCTTGGGATTCCATCCCGGAGCAAGGCGTCATCCCCTACACCTCTAAGCTTGGAGCTCGCCTCATCGGCCACAAGGTGGGTGATTCCGTACGCTTGCCCATCGAAATCGGTGGTGCTCAGGTCAAGATGACGGTGACCGCCATTGATCCTGCTCCCAAAGAGCTCATCTTCCCGGATGCGGAGGCCTGACGCCCCGCCGAAATCCGCTATTGTTTTCACCCCGCCTGTGCTACTGCTCAGGCGGGGATTTGCGTTACTGAACGAGGCATAGAATACTTGATAAAATCTACTCTGTGGGGGGAATTCTGACTCATTCAGCTTACAATTTATGCAACTGCATTGTAAAATTGCAAGGTATAATACATTTTTCACCCCGACAACACAAAGTAAAACTTGCTAAAACGAGCAAAATACGGTATACTTTCAGTCGCCCGAGACTCGCAGCGCGTATACGCGCACGCGTAGCTGTTCGCGAGCCCGTGCAAGAGGTTAACTAATTATCAGCTATGTCAAGTACTCAAAAAACTCTGATTAAGTTGTTTATCGTACTGCTGCTGAGTGGCAGTGCGTTATTCCTACCGGATTTACTCAACACACCGGATAAAACGCTCATCAACCCGATTCAGGCACGCGTTGTGGCATTGTTCATCTTTGCTGCTCTGATGTGGATTCTGGAGGTTATTCCGATTTGGACAACATCCGTAGCCGTTATTGCGCTTACTTTGTTTGCAACCTCCAACCAGTCCCTCAATTTCCTGAAGGAAGAGAGATTCCCCATGGCGGAAGTTCTCAAAGTGGTGGACAACGTTGTGAAGCCGGAAGTATGCCAAACAGCAGTCAAAAAGTTCATTGATGCTCCGGATGCCGAAAATCCCGGTCAAAAAATCAAGGAGTCCCCGCTTCAACAGCTCAAGGCGGACATCAAGACCAAGCTCAACAAAAAAGGCCAGCTCAACAATGATGACCTTTACATGGTAATGAGCAGCAGCTGCATGAACTATGCAGACAAATGCGACAAAGAAGCCAAAAAGCTTGAGAGCAAAGAAAACAAGACAAATGAAGACAATGCTCTGATTGCTGACTACAAGGCAACAGCCGCGGAACTGCACGCAGCGGCAAACGGCTTCAATGACTCCGCTAATCGGAAGGCTATCAAGGACATTAAGATTGTCAACCTCACCCAGCAGAAGAGCATTTTTGCCACTTTTGCGGATCCCATCATCCTGCTCTTCCTCGGCGGATTCTTCCTTGCAGATGCTGCCACCAAGTACCGTTTAGACATCAACTTGGCACGTGTACTCCTCAAGCCCTTCGGCACCAACCCGAAGTATGTTTTGCTCGGTTTAATGAGCGTAACAGCCGTATTCTCCATGTTCATGAGTAACACGGCCACAGCCGCCATGATGCTTGCCCTGCTTACCCCTGTGCTTGCTCTCTTCAAGCCGGAGGATCGCGGTCGGGCTGCATTTGCCCTTTGCATTCCCGTCGGCGCTAACGTGGGTGGCATCGGCACCCCCATTGGCACACCGCCCAACGCCATCGCCCTCAAATTCATGCAGGACATCGGCTTGGATGTATCCTTCGGCAAGTGGATGGCCTTCGGTATTCCCTTTGTGATTGTAATGATTCTCGTTGCATGGTTTATACTGCTCAAGATGTTCCCCATCAGCCAAAAGAGTCTGGATCTCAGTAAAGAGCTCAAGGGCACATTCCTTAAGACGCCCAAGGCCATCATTGTCTACATTACCTTTGTTGTAACCATCCTGATGTGGGTCATTCCCAAGGAATACCATGGTTTGGACTCCAACTCCGTGGCCATCATCCCCATTGCGGTATTCTCCATCACCGGCGTCATTACCAAGAAAGACCTGAAATCAATGAGCTGGGACGTACTCTGGCTGGTAGCAGGTGGCTTTGCCTTGGGCGTTGCTCTCAGCGAGACCAACTTGGCCAAAGATATGATTAATGCTATTCCGTTCGGCACCTGGGACTCCACCATTCTGCTTATCGGTGCAAGCTGCATCTGCCTCTTCATGGCCACTTTCATGAGCCACACCGCAACGGCTGCTCTGCTGGTGCCGATTCTCGGTGGCGTGGCAAGTGCCATGCTCTCCGCCGGCTCTATGGACAGTGCCGGTGCCGTAGTACTGTTGGTAACGGTAGCATTCGCCTCCTCCTTGGGTATGGCTCTGCCGATTTCCACCCCACCCAACGCCATGGCGTACGCCACCGGCCACGTCGAGCAGAAAGGCATGGCCATCTCCGGCACCATTCTGTGCATCCTCGGCCTCGTCATTACCATCCTGATGATGGTAGCTCTGGGGTCCATCGGCTTCTTTGGCTGATTCATCCTAAAAACCTCATTATAAAACAATCCTGAGCCATGTTGCCCGCACACATCACAGAACCGTTGGAACGCCTCAACCGGTGCTACTTCAGTGATTCCGGGCGCACCATCAGCATCTCCAAAGGCGAGATGCTGGTGGCTCAGGGTGAGGAATGTCACCGCCTTTACCTCATCTTGGAGGGGGCTCTCGTTGCCTATCGCGAGGCGGAAACCATACGCGGTACCGATTTACCTACGGAAACCGTAACCCGCAAACATGAGGTCTTCCGCGCCGAGCCGGGCTCCTATGTTTGCGTGCAAGCGTTCTTCTCACGCACCTACCATAGCTCCAACGACATCGTAGCCTTGGAAGACACCAAACTGGCTTACATAGACGATGCCACGCAGCCGATAGACGAAGCCACATACGGCACGTTGGAGCACCAGTTTATCCCCGTGCTGATGCACGAGCTTGCTGCTCGCAACATCCGCATTTTCAGCCACGCTACGGAAAAAGAAGAAGCCCAACGGCTTCTGCAACGTGCGGAAATGGCAGCCACGCTCGGGCAGCTTTCCGCCGGAATTGCCCATGAGCTCAACAACGCCGTAGGGGTTATTACGCGCCGCACGGAGTTTGTAGCTGAACACATGGCAGAGTTCTTAGAAGAGGAGGACAAGCTGAATGCCAAACTCTTCCGCTTCGGGTATGAGGATACCAACTTTGTAGCCGCCAGCGAGCTCCGAGCTTTGGCTCGGAAATACGAGCGGGAGCTCAACATGCCTCAACCTGCCGCTAAGGTGTTGGCTCACATTATCCCGGACACAAAAACCCTCGTCAAATACGGCCCGGACTTTGTGCGCCACGTCAAATTCAATTACAAGTTCTGGGAATTGGGGCACGATTTGAGGGACATGCAGGTGGCAGCCAAGCACGCCACCGGTATTGTACGTGCCGTTAAATTGCTCGGTGGGGGTAACTCAACCCGCCAGGAGGGGGTGGACATTCGAGAATCCGTAAATGACGCCATGAACCTCCTCTCCAACAAGCTCAAGCACATTACAGTGGAGACGGATTTGAAGCCCTGCCCCGGCCTCACGGCCGACCTTACAGAGCTTGTGCAAATTTGGACAAACGTCATCAACAATGCCTATGACGCCATGAAACAGGCCAACACGCCTACTCCCACCATCCGCATCTCCACGGAGGCATTCACGGCAGACGGCATGCGCTTGCTGCCCACTCAATATGTCCGCGTCTCTATCTCCAACAACGGTCCGGCTATACCTGAGGATAACCGCGAAAAAATCTTCCAACCTAACTTCACTACAAAAAAACTGGGCTTAGACTTCGGTTTGGGCCTCGGCTTATCCATCGTCCGCCGTTTGGTGGACAGCTACAACGGCACTATCGAGCTTACCAGCAACGATAGCGAAACCACATTCTCCATTAACCTTCCAACCACACAAATCCATGGAAACAATTAACATTATCTGCATCGATGACCAGCAGGAAGTGCTGGACTCCGTCATGAGAGACCTCCGTCCTCTCACCCCGCTCATCCGCCTCGAAGAAGCCTCCGGTGTTGAGGACTGCCTGAGCTTGATGAACCAAATAGACGCTGACGGCGACTACGTAGGCATCGTCATCTCAGACCAAGTGATGCCCGAGGCCAATGGCACAGAGCTGCTGGCAAAAGTTGCAAGCGACCGCAGATTTGCAAAAACCCGCAAAGTCCTCCTTACCGGGCAGGCTACGCATGCAGACACCATCAACGCTATCAATGAAGGGCACATCGACAACTATGTGGAAAAGCCTTGGCAACCGGAGAAGCTCCTGAGCATTGTCAAGCGCCTGCTCACCCTCTATGTGCTGGAAATGGGTATTGACCACACAGAATATATGAGTGTGCTGGACCAGCAGACGCTCTTTGCCAAGCTTCGCTAACCTGTATCGGGTATGAACAAGACGCTACTTCTCTCTGCAGCCGTGCTGACTGCATCTCAGCTCATGGCTGCAGATGCTCCGGCTTCCTCTGATTGGACGGATGAGGTCAAAAAGGCTCTCATTGTTTACGAAAACGACAACACCTTTGTCAACAAGGTTAGCTTTGCATTCCGCGAGCAGTGGCAAATGTCTGTCGTTCAGCCCAACGGCAGCAACGGTGTACACCTCAGGGATGGTGCCTCTCCCTTCAACAGCGAGTTCCGCCGCTCTTGGATTGGTGTAAACGTGTTCATGAACTCCGGCACGCAGTTCCATACCTACGCCCGCATCGGCGGCCTGCCCACCCGCAGCACCTACAAAGGTGGCCGCACCAAGCGCAACTTCACCTACACGGATTTGTATGACATTTGGCTCAAGCAGAACATTACTGCCATTCCGGGGCTCAGCGTGAAAGCCGGTAAGTTTGCTCCTAACTTCACCAGTGATTTCCGCATGTCCAATGCCAGCATCCCCTGCATTGAGCGTTCGTATGTCTCCAACCAGTTCGGCTTGGACACCAACTGGGGTGTAGAGCTCAACTACACATCTCCGGATAAAACGGATATCCTTTACCTGCAACTCATGGCTAATGACCGCGCTTGCGCGTCCAAAAAGAACGACCACGGAGATGTTTACCGCGATGGCCGCGGCCTCAAGGGTGAATTCGGCTGGGAGGACAAGTGCTTCATGATTCTGGGTGGTACTCACAAGTTCAACGTAACGGAATCCGGCTACCAAGCGCTTTCCTTGGAATACATGCATGACTTCAACAATGCATACCATGGTCGCCGCAACCCCGGTGCCAATAACTACGGCTTCGGCTTTATGGATGCCCTCTCCCTGGGCTACGAGTTCAAACAGGAAAAACTTACCTTTATGGCCAACGCCGTTGCTGCTTTCGAGCAGCAGGCCGGGCTCGGCTCTAACAACGTAGGCATTCAGTTGCAGCCCGTTTACGCTATTCACCCGCAGGTGGATCTCGTTTTCCGCTACAACGCCATGACCGGCAACAACGCCTGCAAACTCGGCGCAGACCGCTATATTTGCAACCAGACCACCGCATCCTCTTGGGTGGATAGCCTCCATGCCTTCTATTTCGGTGTGGACCTCTACGCTTCCGCAAAAAACAAGGATGCGGCCAAGCTCATGTTCGGTGTGGAATACACCACCGCTCGCAAAGACGGTGCAGACTACTACAACGGCTGGGAATTCTCCACTGCTGTCCGCTTCAACTTCTGAAGCCCCTGCCCTGCTCCTTTCATGCGCACCACGCTAACTCGCGTCGGTGCGCTTTTTTTTGACGTTTTTTCTTTTTTTTGAAATAAACGCTTGATGATTCAAGGCGGGAGGGATGAGGAGGGGTGATGGAAGGGTGAAAAGCCTTGATTTATAAGGGTTGCGGGCAGGATGGCACGCAGGGTGGCGAGGTGAGGAGCCGCCCGTGTATATATGGGCAAACTGTTGAATAGGTGAG